>NZ_CP067100.1:6122606-6431832 GCF_016616235.1 Bradyrhizobium diazoefficiens | reverse complement strand
CTGGAGAGTGATATGGAAGACAAGTATGCAAAGATGACAAAACAGGACCTGATTGATGCAATCAAGCGCTGCGATCAGGCCGTGATCAATCTACAAAAATATACGGCCGACTTAGAAGCGGGCCTCGCGCTGCCGCAAGGTGCGGCGAGTCGGGCGCAGTTGATTGAATCGAACGCGAAGCAGATCGACGCAAAGCTGGAGGAAATCAAGACACTCAATGACGAGCTCGCCCGGAGGAGCTAGAAGGAGAGCGAGCATATCGTTAGCGAAGCGGCGCGAAAACTGCTGGTTAGGCAATATACGTACGAATCCTATTTTATTCTTCGCAGTCCGATCTGCCAAGCTCAACCAATCGCGGTTTTATCCAGCGGGCGCTACGCTCTCGCTCCAAGGTCACTAGCACAAGCATTTCAATGGGTCTTCCTACCGCCTTCGGCGAAACGATCGGAGACATCGGCCTCGATGATGCCTTCCGAGCGCAGCCTCTTCAGTCGTCGTTGACATGCGGTCGCAGAAAGCCCGGCCAATTCGCCGATCGCCTCGGAACGGTTGTTCTTTTGCACAATCTCGAGGGTGCGGGCGTCCGTTCGTATCGCGCTATCGGCCTCCCCCTTGAAGGTGGATTCCGTCGCCAGATGCCGATGTAATGCAGAAAGTCCTCCGAATGACAGGAAAATGCAACGGAAACAGTTATACGACACGAGTATGTTGAATGACAGTTTTACGACACCTCTGCTGCTGAATGATGGCAATTAGGACATCAACCCAACCACCCGGCGATCGCCACTTTGCAGATTCGAGCCCACAGCAAACCGGGAAACCAAAAGCCATGGCAACCACCACCGTGCTTTCAGATCCTCGAGAAATCCTTGCAGAGGACGTGAAGGAAGCCCTTCTGAGATACTACTCTGGGCGGCGCAAAGTCGCGATTTCTATCAGCAAGCCAACCAGCGACTGCCCACTGCTATCTCTCTTGCTGGAGGGTGGGCAGAGGCTTCATCTCAGCGTGACGGAAGCGCGGTCATGATCCTGTTTCCGCGGCGACCCGAGCGTGAGTTGCGTATCCGTCCAGTGGCGACGCCTTGTCGAGGCTATTTCATGGGCAATCACGACCTTGTCTCCGACAGCTTCCTGGCACTGACCGGAGTCGGTCTCGTACTGCTCAGCTCAAGCCTGCTCGCCTTTGCCTTTGCTTAAGGAGAACGCATTGGTGCGTTTCGCGCTCTTGTCAATCAGGGTTTCCATTTGAAGATGAGATGCTCGGCAACTCAGAACGATGATCATGCTCTAATTTTTTCGCAAGCGGTCACAATGAGCAATTTCAACCAGGAAAGCGTGCTGAGCGTTCATCACTGGACCGACAATCTCTTCAGCTTCACCACCACGCGGAATCCATCATTCTGCTTCCGCAGCGGTGAATTCACGATGATCGGGCTCAAGGTCGACGAGAAGCCGTTGTTACGTGCGTACAGCCTCGCCAGCGCCCATTACGAGGACCGCCTCGAATTCTTCTCGACTAAGGTGCCGAATGGTCCCTTAACCTCGCGTCTGCAGCATCTGAAGGAGGGTGACGAGATCATCGTCAGCCGCAAGGCGACGGGGACGCTGGTCATCGATAACCTCGAGGACGGGCGCAATCTCTATCTGATCGGCACCGGCACCGGACTTGCACCGTTCCTGAGCGTGATCAAGAATCCCGAAACCTATCTGCGATTCGAGAATGTCGTGCTGCTGCATGGCTGCCGCCGGATCGCCGAGCTCGCCTATGGTGAGATGATCACGGAAAAACTGCCGAGCGATGAGCTGGTCGGCGACTTCGTGCGGTACCAGCTGATATATTATCCGACCGTGACGCGCGATCCCTTCCACAATCGCGGTAGGATCACCGATCTGATCGCGTCAGGCACGCTGTTTACGGATATCGAGCTGCCGGCACTCCAGCCGCAGCATGACCGCGTCATGATTTGCGGCAGCCCTGCACTGGTGCGCGATGCCCGCGAGCTGTTGGTGGCGAGGGGCTTTGTCGAAGGCAATCACGGCGAGCCCGCGCAATTCGTGGTCGAAAAGGCGTCTGCCGAACGCAATAGTTTGAGCTCTTCGCGGACAATTGTTCTACATGAATCATGATGCAAGGAGGCATCGCCGTGAAGCACCGGCGATGACAGACGAAGAGCGAGAGCTGGAGCGCTGCAAGCAAGAGATTGCGCATCTCAGACAGCTGGTTGTGCAGCTTTCTGAAATTGTCTTGCGCAACGTCGTAGAGAGCGAGGAGGGGCGACAATCGGCACGCCCTTTGGTCTCTGAGTGACCCCGAAGAGGCGCGCTGTTTCCCAGCAGCGCGGCTTCCCGCCTTGGGGGGCATGGGAAGCGGCTTCGCCCTTGTGCTCCAGGAGGCGGGGCTCCTAATTTTTAGTTGGAAGCGCGGATAGGTCAGGGGGCACATTGATGACGGGCTGGACAGAGCAAACGCGACTTGTTGTCTGCGATGGCAGCAATGGCTTCTGAGCTTCAGTGGCGCGCTAATGTTCAGCCGTGACGGTGAATTCTGGTCTCAACTTGCAGCCTATCTCTACGCTGTGATTGTTGCGATGTCGGTGTTGTACGGAATTGGTCAACTTCTAACAGGGGACAATCTTGAACTATCTCTAAACTCGGATGAGCAAGCATCGGGTAGCTTTTTCGGATGGATCGCACGCGGCATAGCGAATGAGTAGCGTCACCAGACATCGCTCACGCGAAATACCGCGTCACCTTCGCACGATCGAATTAGTCGATCAACGCTGACATACGGCCCCGCTCCAGTCGGGGCTGTTACTTCCAAACTCGTCGTGCAGTCACCTGCTCGTTGATGGCCACGGTAAAGCGCTATGGCTCGGACGCAAAGTCAGTCAAGAACGACCGCTGCTCTGTCCCATCCGGCAACTCTTCCGCTTGATCGAATGCGGCACGAGCCTTGGTCGTTTATCCGGTAGAGGGGCACATCTGTGCTTTGCGGTGCGCGAACCATTGCATCGATCGCGGTACGGCCGGAACGCCGTTGACATTCTGAACAAGACCGAGATCCGGTCTGTTGGGACAGGGGTGCTTGCGCATCAAGTCAGGATCGACATAGCAGCGGCTGTTGATTCCATTCATGTGGGCAATAACGGAGCAAGAGGGGATTAATCACGTAACCGTCGCGATGGATCGCCCTGGCACGCCGGTCTGCCAGCGCGGACTGCAGCTAAGTCTTCTTGATTGGCCGTCGAGATCGGTGCGGCAGGTGACGTGGGTGTGCCCCGGTTGAGCCCCAGGATTTTAGGGGCACATCGTGGGGGAGAGGAGCCGCTAAGTCATTGCAAAGAAAGAACTAATGGTGGGCGCACAAGGGATCGAACCTTGGACCTCTCCCGTGTGAAGGGAACGCTCTCCCGCTGAGCTATGCGCCCGGGACCATCATGCAGGCGGCCGGACTTTCGGCCGGCCGGCGCATGGGAGCCCGCGATTTAGAAGTGCGGGCTCAAGGTGTCAAGTTTCGAGGTGCCTTGCGGGGGCGAAAACCTTGGGCCCACCCCGCCATCCGACCGCGAAGCCGCGCTTGGGGCCGCTTACGCGCCCTGCTGGCGGGCGCGGGAGGCGTGGGCCTGGAGGGCGCGGATGCGCTCGGCGAGCGTTCCGCCGCCCTCGGGCAGGGTGCCTGCGGCGCCTTTGCTCGCGGCGTCATTCGCCGGGCGCGGCGCCGGCTTCGGCGGCTGGCCGGCTTCAGCCGCGAGCAGGGCCTCGATCGGCGAGTTCGGGCCTTCGAGCTGCATCGCGAGCTTGGCGACCTCGGCGGCGATGTCGTTGATGCGCTCGCGCAGAAGCGCATTCTCCATCCGCTCGGTCGCCCAGGAGCTTTCCGCCTGCTGCTGGATCGCGTTGATGTCGCGCTGGAGCTTTGCGCGTTCGTCGCGAGCGGTGCGGAGCTGCTCCTCCAGCGCGGTCTTTTCGGCGCGGAGCGCCTCGAACGCGGCCGACGACTTGCCGCCGCTCAGGGCCGCGATCTCGACGCGCAACTCCTTGACGGTGCGCTCGGCAGCCTCATTGGCCTGGCGCAGCTGGTTGTTCTCGTAGTCACGCTCGGCAAGCAGCTTGCCCTGCGTGGCGAGGCGCCCCTCGAGGTCGGCGACGCGGCCCGACAGCATCTCGGCCTCTTTCACCTGCACGATGAGCTGGCGGTCGAGCTCGGTGACGCGTTGGCTCAAATTTTCGACCCGCCCGCGCGCCTCCGAAAGCTCGCGCGAAGCGGTCTCGGATTCGGTGCGCTCCTGCGCCAGCCGCGCTTGCGTCGCGGCAAATTCCTTCTCGGCGTCGCCGACGCGGTTCTTCAATTCCTCGATCTGCGCGCGCACCGCGACCAGCTCGACCTGGCGGCTCTCCGCCATCATCGAACGGTCGGACAGCTCGGAATTGATTTTTGCAAGCTCGCCTTGCTTGTCGGTCAGCGCCTTCTCGGCGGCGCGCAGCGCCTCGGTCTTGGCGTTGAATTCTTCTTCGGTGGCGCGGAGTTGCTCCTTCACCGCCTTCTCGCGCGCCTCCAGCGCGAAGATCGTGGCGTTCTTCTCGCCAAGCTCGATCTTCATGCGGTTGATCGCATCGCTCTTCTTGCCGAGCTCGGCAAGCTGGCTCGTGGTCTTGTTCTTGAGCTGCTCGACGCTCATCTCGAGCCGCCGCGCCGACATGGCGAACTCGGCGCGCAGCTGGTCCTTGTCGGCCTGGATCTCGGCCATCGACAGCGGGGTGGCGGCCTCGAGCCGGCGGGTGGTCAGGCGCACCGCGCGGTTATGCACCAGTGGCACGATGGCAAGCCCGCACAGCATCGAGAGCAGGAAACCGATCGCCAGGTACATGATCGGTTCGACCATGGGCCAGAACTCCCAAAGCTAAGGAAAAATTTACCAACGACAATGCATGGCGGGCTGGCAAAAAGCCAGCCCCGCCCTGTCGTTAACGTGAATCCGGAACTGGAGGGGAGAAGTGGATCTAGAACGGGTTCCAGGTCGCGCGCGGTGTGTATTTGAGATAGCCGATATTGGCGCCCAGCCGCAGGCCGAGGCCGGAGCGGATCGGCACCAGCACGATGTTGTTGGCGGTCAGCGCCGTCATGCCGAAGCCGCCGATGATGTAGGCCGAGCCGTCGATGCCGCCGAAGCGCTGATAGATCGCGTTGGTGGCGGGCAGATTGTAGACCAGCGTCATGGTGCGCGCACCGTCGCCGCCCCAGTCGAAGCCGACCGAGGGGCCCTGCCAATAGACGCGCAGATCGCCCGCGTTCTTGGTGTAGAGCGTGCCTTCGCCGTAGCGCAGGCCGGCGACGAAGGCGCCGGAGCCTTCCTCGCCGAGGATATAGCCGTTGGGCAGGCCCCATTGGCTGACCGCCTTCTCGATGATCGAGGCGAGCCCGCGGGAGACATTGCCGAAGAAGCGGTGGCCGGCGTTCACCAACTCGTCCGGCCCATAGGTGTTGGGCGTCGGGCTCCGCTGCGGCGGCGGCAGGTCGGGCGGCGGCGCGGCCGTCTGGGCGGAGGCCGGCACGATCCAGCCAGCCAGCGCTACAAGCGCCACTGCGGCAAGGCGTGATGCGAAAGTCATAAAAGAACCCCTGGTATCGAATCCCACCGCTTCCTTAACCTGACGCCAACAGGCACGGCCCTAGGTTGCGGCGGATGTCCCCTCGACTCGGATGTTATCCGTAGCAACTATGACGGCACAACGGCAGGAAGCCAGCCCTTTGCGCCCCGGAATTGCCTTGATCGGCCGCCGCGTCTGCCTGCTGGCGGGCATTTGGCTGACCTGCTCTTGGTTGCCGGCACAGGCCGCCACCACCGAGCGGATCGTGGTCAACCGCTTCTCTGGCGTCGCTATCGAGGGTTTCGACCCCGTGGCCTATTTCGTCGATGGTACGGCAACGCAGGGCACAGCGGAGTTCGAGGCCAACCTCTGGGGTGCGGTCTGGCGCTTCCGGAACGAGGGCAACCGGGCTTCTTTCCTGGCCCATCCCGAGATCTATGGACCGCAGTTCGGCGGCTATGATCCGGCCGATATCGCCCGCGGAGTCACCGTCGCCGGCAACCCCCGCTTCTTCGTGATCGCAGCGCAGCGGCTCTATCTGTTCAGCCGGGAAGCCAATCGCGACGCCTTCGCCGCTGATCCGGAGCGCTTTCTCTATGAGGTTGGCAAGCGCTGGCCGGCCCTCCAGGACAAGCTCGGTCAGTAGCCATCTACCGCCTGCGGGTCGCCCCAGGCGATGAAGTCGGGGATGATGAAGCCGGTATCGCCGCGTTGGCCGAATCGAAGCTCGCCGCCGTTTCCGTCGGTGACCCTGCCGCCGGCGGCGGTCACGACCGCGCAGCCGGCCCCGACGTCCCATTCGGAGGTAGGCCCGAAGCGGGGATAGATGTCGGCGCTGCCCTCCGCGATCCGGCCGAATTTCACCGCCGAGCCACAGGTCTTTCTCACGGCGTTGGGTCTGTTGTCGATGAAGGCCTCGCTTTTGGGATCGCCGTGCGAGCGGCTCACCGCCGCGATCCAGGGCTCGCCCTGTGCCGGCAGCCTGCGGGTGAGGATCGCTTCAGTGGCACCGATGGTCGTGCCGTCAAACCTGACGCGCTCGGCGCCGCGCCCGACGATACCTCGCCAGAGCAGCCCGAGCGCGGGCGCGCTGACGATCCCGAGCAGCGGCACGCCTTCCGTCACGAGGGCGAGGTTGACCGTGAACTCGTCGCGGCCGGCGACGAACTCCTTGGTGCCGTCGAGCGGATCGATCAGGAAGAAACTGCCGTGAAACGGCGGGGAAGCGAGCTGGGTCCGCTCTTCCGACAGCGTCGGAACGCCGCTGGCGAGCTGTGCCAGGCCGTCCGCGATGATGCGGTCGGCGGCAAGGTCCGCCTCGGTCACCGGCGAGCCGTCCTGTTTGCCGTCGACCCGCATCGCCGCGCGGTTGACGGCCAGAATCGCTTCGCCGGCCTTCACCACCAGCGCGGTGAGCGGATCCATCAACCGGGAAGCGGCCTCCGTGTCGATGATGCTCACCTGCATGCCTCGTTCATCGGCAAATCTTGCTCCTCTTCACCTGATTCGCCCCGATTGATTCGATGGCGCCTTTATGGCCGCTTCGAACCTATCGCAAGCTAGCTGCCACAGGCTGGCGAATGTTAGAACCCGCAGCATCCGTCAAGCATGCGTGATTCGCGGCGTCCAGCGCCGTGTAATTCCAGGAACCCTCCAGGACCCCTTTAATATGTCTGACGCCTCGTCGCCCGCGACCGCCACTGCTCCCGACATGCTCGAACTCGCAGCGCTCTTGTGCTCGCGGGTCTGTCACGATCTCATCAGCCCCGTCGGCGCCATCGTCAACGGGCTCGAGGTGCTCGACGACGATCCCAAGCCCGAGGACCGCGAATTCGCGCTCGACCTGATCCGCAAGAGCGCCAAGACCGCCTCCGCCCGGCTCCAGTTCTGCCGCCTCGCCTTCGGCGCGGCCGGCTCCTCCGGCGCGCAGATCGATCTCGGCGATGCCCAGACCATGGCGCGCGGCCACATCGAGGACGGCAAGTGCTCGATCACCTGGAATCTGCCGCGGCTCTTGCTGCCGAAGAATCGCGTCAAGCTGCTGCTCAACATGCTGGTCGTCGCCCAGCACACGATCCCGCGCGGCGGCATGCTGACGGTCGATCCGATCGGCGAGGGCGAGACGATGAGCTTTCGCATCACCGCGACCGGACACAACGCGCGCCTGCCGCAGAACATCTCCGAGCTGTTGAGCGGCGAACGCGGCCCTGCCGCCGATGCGCACGCAATCCAGCCCTATTATACGCGGCTGTTGGCGCAGGCCTGCGGGCTGACCGTGGCGCTCAAGCACGAAGGCGACGCCATCATCGTTACCGCTTCGTAAACGCGCGACATCGCCTTCCAGACGTTAATCGAATCTTTATGAGGCGCTTCGGGTTGTCCGGAGCGCCTTATCTCTTTGTTGGTTCCGTTCTTTTGCACATACTCAACCAATATTAAACGCTTTGCGGTGAAGCTGGCCCCATTCCGAATAGGCGCATCACAATTCGTGCGCGCCCGCCCTAATGAAGGCCTGTTTCATGGATGATCTGTTGCGGGAGTTTTTGACGGAGACCAGCGAGAGCCTGGACACTGTCGACAATCAGCTGGTGAAGTTCGAGCAGGAGCCGAACAACGCCAAGATCCTGGATAACATCTTCCGCCTGGTCCACACCATCAAGGGCACCTGCGGCTTCCTGGGCCTGCCGCGGCTGGAAGCGTTGGCGCATGCCGGCGAGACCTTGATGGGCAAATTCCGCGACGGCATGCCGGTGACCGGGCAGGCGGTGACGGTGATCCTGTCCTCGATCGACCGCATCAAGGAGATCCTCGCCGGCCTGGAGGCAACCGAAGCCGAGCCCGAGGGCAACGACCGCGACCTCATCGACAAGCTTGAGGCGATGGTCGAGCAGGGCATGGCGGCGATGGCCGCTGGAGCTCCCGTTGCCGAGGCGCCGCCGCTGGTGCCGGAAGCGCCGGTTGCCGAGGCCGAGAGCAAGCCGGCGCCCGCAAAAGCAATGACCCAGGGCATGCTGATCGACCAGACCCTGGAGCGCCCGCTGCGCCCGGGCGAGGTCTCGCTGGACGAGCTCGAGCGCGCCTTCCGCGAGACCGCGATCGAAGCGCCCGCACCTGCGCCCGTTGCCAAGGCGGAGCCCACGCCGACTGCTGAAGCGCCCGCGCCCGCTGCGAAGGAAGCCGCCAAGCCGGCCAAGGAAAAAGCCGCACCGAAGAAGTCGATGGCCGACGAGGTCATGGGCGAGGGCGACCGCATCGCCAACCAGTCGATCCGCGTCAACGTGGATACGCTGGAGCATTTGATGACCATGGTCTCCGAGCTGGTCTTGACCCGCAACCAGCTCTTGGAGATCTCCCGCCGCAACGAGGACACCGAGTTCAAGGTGCCGTTGCAGCGCCTCTCCAACGTCACCGCCGAGCTGCAGGAAGGCGTCATGAAGACGCGCATGCAGCCGATCGGCAATGCCTGGCAGAAGCTGCCTCGCATCGTCCGCGATCTCTCCTCAGAACTCGGCAAGCAGATCGAATTGGAGATGCACGGCGCCGACACCGAGCTCGACCGCCAGGTGCTCGACCTGATCAAGGATCCGCTCACCCACATGGTGCGCAACTCCGCCGACCATGGCCTGGAGACCCCCGCCGAGCGCCTCGCTGCCGGCAAGGGCGAGCAGGGCACCATTCGCCTCTCCGCCTATCACGAGGGCGGTCACATCATCATCTGCATCGCCGACAACGGCCGCGGCCTCAACACCGAGAAGATCAAGGCCAAGGCGCTCTCGTCAGGTCTCGTCACCGAGGCCGAGCTGGAGAAGATGAGCGAAGCGCAGATCCACAAGTTCATCTTCGCGCCGGGCTTCTCGACCGCGGCCGCCATCACCTCGGTCTCGGGCCGCGGCGTCGGCATGGACGTGGTCCGCACCAATATCGACCAGATCGGCGGCACCATCGACATCAAGAGCGTGGCCGGCGAGGGCTCCTCCGTCACCATCAAGATCCCGCTGACCCTGGCGATCGTCTCCGCCCTGATCGTGGAAGCGGCCGGCGACCGTTTTGCCATCCCGCAGCTCTCCGTCGTCGAGCTGGTCCGGGCCCGCGCCAACTCGGAGCACCGCATCGAGCGCATCAAGGACACCGCGGTCCTGCGCCTGCGCAACAAGCTGCTGCCGCTGATCCACCTCAAGAAGCTCTTGAAGATCGACGACGGCGCCGCCAGCGATCCCGAGAACGGCTTCATCGTGGTGACGCAGGTCGGCAGCCAGACCTTTGGCATCGTCGTCGACGGCGTGTTCCACACCGAAGAGATCGTCGTGAAGCCGATGTCGACCAAGCTGCGTCACATCGACATGTTCTCCGGCAACACCATTCTGGGCGATGGCGCCGTCATCATGATCATCGACCCCAACGGCATTGCCAAAGCGCTCGGCGCCTCCGGCTCCTCGGCCCATGACATGGCCGACGAGGCCGCCGGCCATCACATCGGCTCCGGCGAGCAGACCACCTCGCTCCTGGTGTTCCGCGCCGGCTCGTCGCAGCCCAAGGCGGTTCCGCTCGGGCTGGTCACCCGCCTGGAGGAGCTCCCGGCCGACAAGATCGAGTTCAGTAACGGCCGCTACATGGTGCAGTACCGCGAGCAGCTGATGCCGCTGGTGGCGATGGAGAGCGTCACCATCGCCACGCAGGGCGTCCAGCCGATCCTGGTGTTCGCCGATGACGGCCGCTCGATGGGCCTCGTCGTCGACGAGATCATCGACATCGTCGAGGAGCGCCTCAACATCGAGGTCGGCGGCTCGGCCAGCGGCATTCTCGGCTCGGCCGTGATCAAGGGCCAGGCCACCGAGGTGATCGACGTCGGCCACTTCCTGCCGATGGCATTCGCCGACTGGTTCACCCGCAAGGAGATGAAGCCTTCGATGCACGCGCAGTCGGTGCTGCTGGTCGACGACAGCGCGTTCTTCCGCAACATGCTGGCACCCGTCCTGAAGGCCGCCGGCTACCGCGTCCGCACCGCGCCGACCGCGCAGGAGGGCCTGGCTGCGCTCCGCGCGCAAAACTTCGACGTGATCCTGACCGACATCGAGATGCCCGACATGAACGGCTTCGAGTTCGCGGAAGTGATCCGCTCCGACAACAATCTCGCATCGACGCCGATCATCGGCCTCTCGGCGCTGGTGTCGCCGGCGGCGATCGAGCGCGGCCGGCAGGCCGGCTTCCACGACTATGTCGCCAAGTTCGACCGTCCCGGCCTGATCGCGGCGCTGAAGGAGCAGACCGCGGGCGCCGCCGGCGCCTCCGAGCTGAGCCGGGCAGCCGCCTAGGACGGATGGAGGAGATACGCCGATGAGCAAGAAGACCCAGTCCACTGAAGGCGCCATGGTCGAATACGTCACCGCGATGATCGGCGGCCAGCTGTTCGGCCTGCCGATCTCCCGCGTCCAGGACGTGTTCATGCCCGAGCGCGTCACCCGCGTTCCCTTGTCCTCGCGCGAGATCGCGGGCGTTTTGAACCTGCGCGGCCGCATCGTCACCGTGGTCGACATGCGCGCCCGGCTCGGCCTGCCGAGGCCCGAAGATGGCAAGGCGCCGATGGCGGTCGGGGTCGATCTGCGCGGCGAATCCTACGGCCTGCTGATCGACCAGATCGGCGAGGTCTTGCGCCTTGCCGAGGACGGCAAGGAGGAAAACCCCGTCAACCTCGACCCCCGCATGGCCAAGCTCGCCGGCGGCGTCCACCGCCTCGACGGCCAGCTCATGGTCGTCCTCGACGTCGATCGCGTGCTCGAGCTCGCGCCCGAGATGATGGCGGCCTGATACGGTGGCATCGCCGTCGCCGGACCTGCAATTGGAAGTGCCCCGCAAAGGGGATAGGAAGCAGAGGTTCACATGCGAACTTGTCTCGTCGTTGATGATTCCAGCGTCATCCGCAAGGTTGCGCGCCGGATCCTGGAGGGCCTCGACTTCCAGATTCTCGAAGCCGAGGACGGTGAGAAGGCGCTAGAGGCCTGCAAGCGCGGTCTGCCCGACGCTGTGCTGCTCGACTGGAACATGCCCGTGATGGACGGCTACGAGTTCCTCGGCCATCTCAGGCGCATGCCCGGCGGCGACCAGCCCAAGGTGGTGTTCTGCACCACCGAGAACGACGTCGCGCACATCGCGCGTGCGCTGCACGCCGGCGCCAACGAGTACATCATGAAGCCGTTCGACAAGGACATCGTAACGGCGAAATTCCAGGAAGTCGGCCTGATCTGAGCGATCGTCCGGAGGCTGAACGGATCCTTCGGTGCTTGTCTTCAAATGAACCGTTTCAGTCTGAGTTGGTGAGTAATGAGTGTTGCGTTCGCAGGTAGTTCGACCACGGGCCCGTCGCGCGAAGCCGGACCGCTGCGGGTGATGGTCGTCGACGACTCCGTCGTCATCCGCGGCCTCATCTCGCGCTGGATCGGTGCCGAGCACGACATGGAGGTCGCTGCCTCCTTGCGCACCGGGCTCGAGGCGGTCAACCAGCTCGAACGCATCAATCCCGACGTTGCCGTGCTCGACATCGAAATGCCCGAGCTCGACGGCCTTTCGGCGTTACCGCGACTGCTGGCGAAAAAGCGCGACCTCGTCATCATCATGGCTTCGACCCTGACCCGCCGCAACGCGGAGATCAGCTTCAAGGCGCTGTCGCTCGGCGCAGCTGATTACATTCCGAAGCCGGAATCGACGCGCGAGGCGCAGGCCGCGGATATCTTTCATCACGACCTGATCCAGAAGATCCGTCACCTCGGCGCACGCCTGCGCCGCAAGCCCGCGGTCGCGAGCCCGCCGCTGGCGCCCGCGAGCGCGGCTCCGGCTGCACGCGGAGCGGCCGTTGCGCGGCCTGCCCCGCCCACGGCGGCTCCGGCCGCGCAAGCGCCGTCGTCAGGGCCGCTGTCGACGCGCCCGTTCTCGACCCAGGCTCCGAAGGTGCTGCTGATCGGCTCCTCGACCGGCGGCCCGCAGGCGCTGATGGCGCTCGTCACCGAGCTCGGCCCGGTGATCGATCGCTTCCCGGTGCTGATCACCCAGCACATGCCGCCGACCTTCACCACCATTCTCGCCGAGCATCTGGCGCGCTCGAGCCGCAAGCCGGCGGCGGAGGCCGTCGATGGCGAGCCGGTGAAGCCGGGACGGATTTATCTGGCGCCCGGCGGCAAGCACATGCGCGTCGCGCGCAACGGCGCCGATGTGGCGATCGCGCTCGACGACGGCCCCGCCGTCAATTTCTGCAAGCCCGCGGTGGATCCGCTGTTCACCTCCGCCATCGACATCTGGCACGGCAACATCCTCTCCGTGATCCTGACTGGCATGGGTTCGGACGGCATGCGCGGCGGCAAGGACATCGTTGCGGCCGGCGGCAGCGTGATCGCGCAGGACGAAGCCTCAAGCGTGGTCTGGGGCATGCCGGGCGCGGCGGCCAATGCCGGCATCTGCGCGGCGATCCTGCCGCTCAACCAGATCGGGGCCAAGGTCAACCGCCTGTTCGCGGGAGACCGCTCGTGACGCCGGCGGACTACGATTATCTGCGCAAATTCCTGAAAGAGCGTTCCGGCCTCGATCTCTCCGCGGACAAGCAGTACCTGGTCGAGAGCCGCTTATTGCCGCTCGCGCGCAAGGCAAGTCTTCCTGGCATTCCCGATCTTGTCCTGAAGATCCGGAACGGCGACGGCCGGCTTGCGACCGACGTGGTCGAGGCGATGACCACCAACGAGACCTTCTTCTATCGCGATAAGATCCCGTTCGACCATTTACGTGACACCATCCTGCCGGGCCTGCTCCAGGCGCGCGCGGCACGCAGATCGCTTCGCATCTGGTCGGCGGCATCGTCGACCGGGCAGGAGCCCTATTCGATCGCGATGTGCGTGAAGGAGATGGGTGCGGCCTTCGCCGGCTGGCGCATCGAGATTGTCGCCACCGATCTGTCGCAGGAGGTGCTGGAGAAATCCAGGGCCGGCGTTTACAGCCAATTCGAGGTGCAGCGCGGCCTGCCTATCCAGCATCTGATGAAGTACTTCACGCAGATTGGCGAAGTCTGGCAGCTCAATGCCGACATCCGCGCCATGGTGCAGTTCCGCCAGCTCAATCTGCTGCAGGACTTCTCGCATCTCGGCACATTCGACGTGATCTTCTGCCGCAACGTGCTGATCTATTTCGACCAGGCCACCAAGGCGGTGATCTTCGAGCGCATGGCGAAGTGTCTGGAAGCCGATGGCACACTGCTGTTGGGGGCCGCCGAATCCGTCGTCGGCATCACCGACGCGTTCCGCCCGCTCACAGAGCGCCGCGGCCTCTATCACCTCAACCCCGCGCGCTCGGGCCGCCCGATGGGCGGACTGATGCCGCAATCGCTAAAGGTCGCCGCGGCGCGGTGAGATGCCGCTTCACCCCGCCCCCTTACGGGGAGAGGAAGCAGACTTCACAAAATCGCATGCGGCAGAAACCGCGAGCGGTTGCCCGTGATCGGGCTCTCGTCCTCGCGGATCGACAGGCCGCAGGGCTCGTGGTTCACCAGCCAGCTTCCGATCACCGGATAGAGGCCCGAGAAATTCGGCAGCGGCGCGAGTGCTTGTCGCACAAAGCCTTCGGCGCCGTAAGGTCCCGCCTGCACGTCGAGCGGCATGCCGCCGGACACCAGGGTGACATTGGCGCCTTCGCGCGACAGCAGCGGCTTGCGCACATAGGACGTTCCGAACTCCGCTGCGCGCGGATCGTCTTCGAAGAAGGCCGGCAGCAGATTGGGATGGTTCGGAAACATCTCCCAGAGCAGCGGCAAGATGCCCTTGTTCGAAAGCACCGCTTTCCACGGCGGCTCGATCCAGCGTGTCGGTGCGTCCTTGAGCTTGGCGCCGAAGGCATCGTGGAACATCCATTCCCAGGGATAGAGCTTGAAGGCGAGGGCGATGTCGCTGTTGTCGAGATCGACGAAGCCGCCGGCATCACGCCAGCCGATCTCCTCGATGTCGAGCAGCGTGGTCGAGAGCCCGGCCTGGCGCGCGGTGTCTTCGAGATAGGCGAGCGTGCCGGCGTCCTCGTCATTGCCGGTGGTGCCGGTGAGATGCAGATGGCGGCCACCGGCAATGTCCTTCCACGCTGCGATCAGCCGCTCGTGGATCGAGTTGAACTGGTCAGCGCGTGACGGGATGATGCGACGTTCGATCGCCTGTTCGAGCCAGGTCCATTGAAACACCGCGGCTTCGAAGATCGAGGTCGGCGTATCTGCGTTGTATTCGAGCAGCTTTGCCGGCCCCGCGCCGTCGAACTTCAGGTCGAGCCGGCCATAGAGGCTGCGGTCATCGCGCTGCCAGCTCTCGGCGATCAGGCTCCAGAACGCTTCCGGAAGCTTGAGGCGGCGCAGATAACGCTCGTCGCCGATCACGTGGCCGGCAAGCTCCAGGCACATCGCGTCGATCTCGCCGGTCGGCGTCTCGATACCGCGCTCGATCTCGTCGAGCGTGAAGCCGTAATAGGCGCGCTCGTCCCAATAGCGCTCGCCGTCGATGGTGTGGAAGGCAAAGCCGCATTGCTCGGCGGTCTGCCGCCAATCGTCGCGCTCGGGGCAAACGATGCGCTGCATGGATCAGCCGCCGCCTGAGAAGCCGTGGCCGAACGAGCCGAAGCCGCCGCGGCTCACACTGCTGGAGCCCGAATCGGACGACGAGGAGGAATGGCTTGAGGACTCGCTGCTGAAGAAGCTCGATCGCGACGACCAGCGCGAGCCGCCGCTGCCGCCCGACGAGCTGCTACTGGTGCATGTCGTGGTCGTTTGCCCCGGCACGGCGCCGGGGGAGGGCTCGCAGGTCTGCCGCGGCATCAACGTATAGGCGGTGGTGCCGACCGCGATCGTGCCCATCACCAGCAGCGCGACTTGGCCGGAACGCTTCGCCGGCGGCCGCGATGGCGGCGGCTCGGCTGGCGGCCGGCGCTTGGCAAACTCCTTTTTGGTGGGTTTGTCCGCCATATCAGTTGATCACGTCAGTAGATCATGCAGGCGGCGTTCAAGAGGCCCGCGGCGAGCGAGGACAGGCCGAGCCAGATCGCGGGCGCAAGCTCGCCGGCGGCGATCCGCGCCGACAGGTTCGGCACCGGCACCTTCACGAGAAACAGCACGATGATCTGCACGATCAGCGCGATGATCGCCCAGATCATGCAGTCCAGCACATTGGCCGAATGCGCGATGGCGCTGACCAGCGGCGCGACGAAGCCGAGCAGGCTGAGCCCGAGCGCGATCGCGGCGGCCGGCTCGTTGTCGCGGATCAGCTGGAACTCGTTGTGCGGGGTGATGCGGGTGTAGACGAACAGGTACGCCACGATCGCAATCAGCCCGGTGCAGAAATAGACCAGGAAGGCTGGCAGGCCGGCGAGTGATTGCAGGATCATCGTTCCCCCATCGTGCAGCGACCATTCGTCGGCGGGGGGAGGATAGCGGTTCAAACATTAAGCTTCGGATGAAGCTACCCAAAAAACAAAACCCCGCCATTTGCGGCGGGGTCCAGGCTGGGAGGAGCAAGCCCCTGCGGCTTGCGACGTAGACTGATCAGGCGGGAATGCGCTCTTCGTGCTCGTGCGGCTCGCGCAGCACGTAGCCGCGGCCCCACACGGTCTCGATGAAATTGCGGCCTTCGGAGGCGTTGGCGAGCTTCTTGCGGAGCTTGCAGATGAAGACGTCGATGATCTTCAGCTCGGGCTCGTCCATGCCGCCATAGAGGTGGTTGAGGAACATTTCCTTCGTGAGCGTGGTGCCCTTGCGCAAGCTGAGCAGCTCCAGCATCTGATATTCCTTGCCGGTCAGATGCACGCGCTGGCCGCCGACTTCCACCGTCTTGGTGTCGAGATTGACGACGAGGTCGCCGGTCTGGATGACCGACTGGGCATGGCCCTTGGAGCGGCGCACGATCGCGTGGATGCGGGCCACCAGCTCGTCCTTGTGGAAGGGCTTGGTCATGTAGTCGTCGGCGCCGACGCCGAGACCCTTGACCTTGTCCTCGATGCCGGCGAGGCCGGAGAGGATTAGAATCGGTGTCTTGATCTTGGAGACCCGGAGCTGCTTGAGCACATCGTAGCCGGACATGTCGGGCAGGTTGAGGTCGAGGAGAATAATGTCGTAATCGTATAATTTACCGAGATCGACGCCTTCTTCCCCCAAATCGGTCGTGTAGACGTTGAAGCTCTCAGACTTCAGCATCAGCTCGATCGACTGCGCGACGGCGCTGTCATCTTCAATCAGCAAAACGCGCATGCCAGTTCCCCATAGTCGCCGCTCCTGGGCGTCAGGTCGGCCGCATTCGCGGCACTCAACAAAACGCCTTTGAACAACTGATTCGGATCCTGACAACAGATGGTTAACAAATCCTGATTCTGGAACGCAAGTCCCCTGGGTGCAATTTTTATCGAATCGCCCTAAGGTCTTGCGTGAGAAGCAGCTTTCGTCACCCGATTCCGTTCAAGCTCCACTTTAAGAGACGGGCCTAACCGACTCCCGCGACTCAGCCTTCTTCTGAAGGGGAGCCACGCTCAGTCACAAAGACAGTGACGCAATGATTAATGATGCGGGTAAACACGGAGTTAAGCGCCGTTCAGAAATATGGCGAAACTTAAGGTTTCGCCATGAAGTGCGGAAATCGCGAAAGCGACCACCTCATGAAGGCCCTCTGATGAAGGCGTGCTCCCTATGAAGGCGTGGTCCATATGAAAGCTCTTGCCGATCAGATCGGCGATATCGACGGCGTCAACATTTATGGCCGCGTCGTCGGTGTGCGCGGCCTCATGGTGGAGGTGGCCGGACCCATCCACGCGATGTCGGTCGGCGCGCGGCTCGTGATCGAGACTGGTGCCAGTCGCTCCATTCCCTGCGAGGTGATCGGCTTCTCCGGCAACAACGCCGTTGTAATGCCGTTCGCCGGGCTCGACGGCGTGCGCCGCGGCTGCAAGGCGGTGATCGCCAATGCCGCAAATCAAGTGCGGCCATCGTCGGCCTGGCTCGGCCGCGTCGTCAACGCACTGGGCGAGCCGATCGATGGCAAGGGTCCGTTGCCGCAAGGTTCCTCGCCGATGCCGTACCGCAATTCGCCGCCGCCGGCGCATTCGCGCAAGCGTGTCGGCGCGCCGCTCGATCTCGGCGTGCGCGCGATGAACACCTTCCTCACCTGCTGCCGCGGCCAGCGCATGGGCATTTTCGCAGGCTCCGGCGTCGGCAAATCCGTGCTGCTCTCGATGCTCGCGCGCAACGTCGATGCCGCAGTCAGCGTCATCGGGCTGATCGGCGAACGCGGCCGCGAGGTGCAGGAGTTCTTGCAGGACGATCTCGGCGAGGAGGGCCTGGCGCGCTCCGTCGTGGTGGTCGCAACCTCCGACGAGCCGGCGCTGATGCGCCGGCAGGCGGCCTATCTGACGCTCGCGGTCGCCGAATATTTTCGCGACGAAGACAAGGACGTCTTGTGCCTGATGGACTCGGTGACGCGCTTTGCAATGGCGCAGCGCGAGATCGGCCTGTCCGCCGGCGAGCCGCCGACCGCCAAGGGCTACACGCCGACCGTCTTCACCGAGCTGCCGAAGCTTTTGGAGCGCGCCGGGCCGGGCCTCGGCGAGGGCGCTATCACCGCGATCTTCACGGTGCTGGTCGACGGCGACGATCATAACGAGCCGATCGCGGACGCCGTCCGCGGCATCCTCGACGGCCATATCGTGATGCAGCGCTCGATCGCGGAGCGCGGTCGCTACCCCGCCATCAACATCCTCAAATCCGTCTCCCGCACCATGCCGAAATCGGCCGATCCAGAGTTCTGGCCGACCATTCAGCGGGCGCGCCAGGTGATGGCGACCTATGCCGATATGGAGGAATTGATCCGGTTAGGGGCCTATCGGGCCGGCTCCAGCCCCGAGGTCGACGAGGCGATCCGCCTGCACGAGCCGCTGGAAGCGTTCCTGCGCCAGCGCAAGGACGAAAATGCATCACTGGCCGACGGCTATCGCCAGTTGGCGCAAATCCTCGGTAATTTGGAAACGGAACGCTAACTTTGTCCGGTCATCATCCGATCCCACAGAGTAGCAGAGCCGGTCTTGGCCCGAATTGGGCCTGTGGGGAGACCGGTGTTGTCCCACGCGCAGCCAGGGGACTTCTGGGGAGTACGAGTCGATGAAGTCACGAGATACCCTCATCCGCCTGAAGAAGTTTCAGGTCGACGAGAAGCGCCGCCGGGTCACCCAGATCGAGACCATGATCGCCGACTTCCAGCGGATGTCGGTGGATCTCGAACGCGAGATCCAGACCGAGCAGGAGCGCGCCGGGATCAACGATCCCTCGCACTTCGCCTACCCAACCTATGCCAAGGCTGCGATCCAGCGCCGCGAGAACCTGACCCGCTCGGCCGATGAGCTCAAGGGCCAGCTCGACGAAGCCAAGGCCGCGCTGGCCGAGGCCTTCGAGGAGCTGAAGAAGGTCGAGCTGCTCGACGAGCGCGACCAGGCCCGCGAACGCGCCGAGGAAAACGCCCGCGAGCAGGCCGACCTCGACAGCATCGGCCTGATGCGCGCCCGCATCGGGGCCGTCGCCTAGGGCCTGCAGCCAACCTGCCGAGAATTCGCGAAACCCGGACCGCGAGGTCCGGGTTTTTGCATTTGCTGTCCACAGTGTGGCGCCGCGCCCCCTTGGTGGTCGGCTTGGCCGCGCGCTATGGTAGCGGACATGAATGCGGTGCCGGCGGCGGAGGTGTTCACCTCTCCCTTTGGGAGAGGTGAAGGACGGCGAGCCGCGCGTTGGGGGGCTGAATGCTGACGCCAGCTGAGCTGGTCGGGCTGATTGAGGCCGTCGCCAAGGGCGATCAGGCCGCGTTCGAGCGCCTCTACGCCGCCACGCGCGCGAAACTCTATGGCGTCGTGCTCCGTATCTTGCGCCGGCAGGATCTCGCAGAGGAGGTCATTCAGGAGACCTACGTCAAGATCTGGAACAGCGCCGGCCAGTTCAATCCGGCCCTGTCGTCGCCGATCACATGGATGGTGTCGATCGCGCGCAACCGCGCTATCGACATCGTGCGCAAGAAGACGGAAGTCTCGATCGAGGAACAGCCTCAGGCGATGGAGGTTGCGGCCGACAGTCCCGATCCGCTGGCACGCAGGGAGATGACCGAGGAATTGAAGCGGCTCCTCGAATGCATCGGCCGGCTCGAGCCGGATCGCCAGCGGCTCGTGCTTCTCGCCTATTACAACGGCTGGAGCCGCGAGCAACTGGCGGAGAAATTCGCCGCGCCCGTCAACACGGTGAAGACGTGGCTGCGGCGCAGCATGCTGGATATCCGCGAGTGTCTCGGACTTTAGAGGATGACGAGAGTGTGTATGCTGGCGCAGCGTTCTCGCTTCACCTCTCATGGAGGGAGAGGTCGGACTGCATCGCAAGATGCAATCCGGGTGAGGGCTTACGCTCTCTCATGGGACCTGAACCCCTCACCCGATTTGCACAAGACGATGCTTCGCATCGCCCGGGGCAAATCGACCTCTCCCTTCAGGAGAGGTGAAGGAAAGTGATGGCCTACACGGAGGACCATATCGCGCTCGCCGCGGAATATGCGCTCGGTACGCTCGACGCCGAGGAGCGCGCGCAGGTCGAGACCATGATGGCGGTGGACGAGGCGTTCGCCGACGTCGTGCAGGCCTGGTCTTACCGGCTCGGCGTCCTCAACCAGATGGTTGGCAATATCGAGCCGCGGCCGATCGTGTGGGAGAACATCAGGTCCGAGATCGCGCGCACGGCGCTTGCGCAGGAGCCGCCGGCTCCATCCGCAGTCGAGCTGCCGCCATCTCCGCCGGTCGAAACTGCGCCGCCGGATTTGCCATCGGAGCAGACGCCGGAGCCGCAGCCTGCCGAGGCGGAGCAGCCCGAGACGATGCGCTCGGCACCGGATGCGATTGGCGACATCGCGCCGGTCTTCATGCCGCAGGTCCATGCGCCCGATCCCGAGGTCGCGCGCGCACCGCAGGTGCCGATCGTCGACGACACCAACGTCATCTATCTCGAAAGCCACGTGAAGCGCTGGCGCACCATCACCTCCGTCGTTGGTGCGCTCGCGGCCGCGCTGGTGGTGACGCTGTCGATGCAGATCTTCCGCCCCGACGCGCTGCCGGGCGCGCTGCGTCCCGCACCGCGCATCCAGACCGTGGAGGTGAAGACACCGGCGGCGCCGCTCGCCGCCTCGGCGCAATACGTGGCGCTGCTGCAGGGCCAGGGCGGCGGGCCCGCTTTCATCCTCACCATCGATGGCGCGACGCGGAATTTCACGGTGCGCAAGGTCGGCGCGACGCCGGAGCCCGGCAAGAGTTTTGAGCTCTGGCTGATCTCCGACAAGCTGCCGCGCCCGCGCTCGCTCGGCGTGATCGGCACGGGCGATTTCACGGCACGTCCGGTGCTCGGCGCCTACGATGCCGACGTGGTCAGCGACGCCACCTACGCCGTCACCGTCGAGCAGGCCGGCGGCTCGCCCAGCGGCCAGCCGACCTCGGCGCCGGTGTTTTCCGGCAAGCTGATCGAGACCGTGCCGCCGGCGCTGCCGCAGGCGCCCGCGAAGAAGTAGGTGCCGTAGCCCGCGTTCTGTCGCCACGGTCCATTCCGCAGTCGCATTCCGACAAATCCCGCCAAATCCTACCCCGATTTGAACCTCCCCCCGATTCGAGGCGTCAAATGCCGGAACTTGCAAGTCGGCATCGCCGATCATGATGCCGGAGAGGGGCAGGAAATCAGATGGATGCAGCAAGAACGCCGGGCATCTTCGTCCACCAATATGCGGGACTGCCGCACGGTCCGGCTTTCGAACATTGGCGCGAGCGGGCCTTCGGTCCCTGCGGCCTCGACATCGGACCGAGCCACGGCGACAGCATCGATTGCCGGCTCCAGGTCAGCGTGGTCGACAATGTCACGCTCGCCATTCCCGAAGGCGCCTCCGCGCAATATTCGCGTTACCAGAGCCATCTTGCCGATGGCAGCGACGATCTGGTGCTGATCGCGGCCCATGCCGGCCTCGTCCGGGTCGGGCAGAACGGCCATGCCGTCGAGCTTGCGCCAGCGCAGATGGTGCTGGTCGATATGAGCGTCACCGGCACCGTCGGCCACACCGAGGAAGACCGCTTCACCTCGATCCGCATGCCGCGCCGCGCACTGCTCGACATCAATCCGCGCGCCGAGGACAAGCTGTCGCAAGTGCTCTGCGACGGCGCGGTCGCCGAGACCATCTTCCGCTATCACGCGCTTGCTGCCCATCATGCGCCGCATCTCGACGCCGTCGGCCAGCGTCTCACCGCGCAGCACATGGTCGATCTCGTCGGCCTCTTGCTCAGCACCGATGCCGAGCATGCGAGCCTCGCTCGCGGGCGCGGACATGCGGCGGCGCGGCTCGATCTCATGCGTGCCAACGTCATGGCTGCGCTCGGCCGCAACGATCTTTGCCTGTCCGAGATCGCCACGCGCTCGGGGCTTAGCCCGCGCCAGGCGCAGCGCCTGTTCGAGCAGGCCGGTACCACCTTCACCGAATTCGTGCTGGAGCAGCGCCTCCTACAGGCGCGCAAGCTGCTCGGCGATCCCCGCGCCAGGGCGCGCAAGATCAGCGACATCGCGCACGCCTCGGGCTTCTCGGATCTGTCCTATTTCAACCGCGCCTTCCGCAAGCGCTTTGGCGCGACGCCGTCGGAGCTGCGCGAGGTATAAGCGGCGATTTTTGCGGGTCGTGGCTGGAAGAAGGGCCTTGCACCTTCCGTCGCTGCGCTCGCAATGACCGGGTAGCCAGACATGAGAAAGCGCCCGTGGGGGGCGGGCGCTTTCTGTAGTCGACTTGGGGTTGGGGTCGTCTACATATCCACGTGGCGACTTTGGGGGGCTGGTAAAGAGCCGCGTGAATTCACAAAACTCGTCAAATCTCCTTATCGAACGAGGGACGCGTTCGAGCTGGTGATAACAACCGGCTTGCCGGCCTTGATGACGCGGGCAGTCTGGGTCAGGCCTTCGTCCGAACCCGAGCGCGCCGTGATGCCGAGGCCCGCCACCACGATCCCTGCGACGAGGGCCACGACCACGATCTTCAGATGGGTCGAGCGATCAGCGCTGTAGATCGAGTGGTTCATGGAAGGCTCCTGCCGCCATCTACCCGAAGTAGTCGCTGCCCTGTTCGGGCAGGTTCATGCTTCCGGTGCCCAACAACCTAGTATTGGGGGGATTCGTTCCCAAGGGGCGATCACAAGAGCGTGACAGGACGTGAAAGGACGCGATCAAAACCGACGCTGGATCGTTCGATTATATAATTATTTCAAAGCTGTAATGTACCTGTAAGAAGCCCTCTCGGTCTTTGGTCGACAAGGCCCCAGGAACTCAAAAACCATTTGCCTGTGGCCGAAAAACACACGGCTTCTTAAGACAAATCAGATGCTTCCGACCGTTTTCAACCTCGCCCTAGGGTGGATTTCAGCCTGCGACAGCACCGTCGTCTGCGCCCGGAACCGCTCGACGAGAGAACGCACGAACGGGCGAATTGCCGCAGAGGTGACCAGCACCGGAGCTTCGCCTTCGCGCGCGGCGCGCTCGAACGCCTCGCGCACCGCGGTCATGAACTCCGACAGCTTTGACGGCTGCATCGCGAGGCTGCGCTCTTCGCCCTGACCGATGATGGATTCGGCAAAGGCCTGTTCCCAGCGCGCCGACAGCGCGATCAGCGGCAGATAGCCGTTGTAGGAGATGTTTTGTGCACAGATCTGCCGCGCCAGGCGAGCGCGGACGTGCTCGACCATGGTGGCGGGATTGCGCGAGAAGGCGAGCGAGTCGGCGATGCCTTCGAGAATGGTCGAGAGATCGCGGATCGAGATGCGCTCGGCCAGCAGCAGCTGCAGCACGCGCTGGATACCGGAGACCGTGACCTGTCCCGGCACGATGTCCTTGACCAGCTCGCTCTGCTCCTTCGGCAGCTCCTTGAGCAGCTTCTGCACCTCGCCATAGGAGAGCAGGTCCGACATGTTGGCCTTGAGCAGCTCGGTGAGATGGGTCGAGAGCACGGTGGCGGCGTCGACGACGGTGTAGCCCTTGAGCGAGGCCTCTTCCTTGAGGCTGGCGTCGACCCAGGTCGCGGGCAGGCCGAAGGTCGGCTCGGTGGTGTGGATGCCGGGCACCTGCACCTGGCTGCCGCCGGGGTCCATGACCATGAACTGGTTCGGCCAGATCTTGCCGGTGCCGGCGTCGACCTCCTTGATCTTGATGATGTAGGTGTTGGCCTCGAGCTGGACGTTGTCGAGGATGCGTACCGCCGGCATCACGAAACCCATCTCGATCGCCAGCGAGCGGCGCAGCGCCTTGATCTGCTCGGTGAGGCGGTCGGTGCCGTCGGGGCCGTTGACCAGCGGCAAGAGAGCATAGCCGAGCTCGATCTTGAGGTCGTCGATCTTCAGCGCGGCCGAGATCGGCTCCTCGGCCGCGGCAGTGCCCGGCGCGCCCGGCGTTCCCGGAGCGGGCGCGGCCTTGGCCGCTTCCTCGGCCTTGGCGGTCACCCGGTTACGATTGCGCGCGTTCCAGGCCAGCGCGCCGGCGCCGGCGCCGAGCGCCAGGAAGGGGATGGTCGGAATGCCCGGCAGGGCCGCCAGCACCAGCATGACCGCCGAGGACATCGCCAGCGCCTGCGGATAGCCGGAGAACTGCTTCATCAGCGCCTTGTCGGCGGCGCCGGACACGCCGGCCTTGGAGACGAGCAGGCCGGCCGCGGTCGAGACGATCAGCGCCGGCACCTGGGTGACGAGGCCATCACCGACGGTCAGCAGCGTGTAGCTGCGACCGGCGTCGGCGAAGGACAGGCCCTGCTGCGCCACGCCGATGATCATGCCGCCGACGACGTTGATGAAGACGATCAACAGGCCGGCGATGGCGTCGCCCCGGACGAATTTGGAGGCACCGTCCATGGCGCCGAAGAAGCCGCTCTCGTCCTCCAGCTCCTTGCGCCGGTGCTTGGCAACCTTCTCGTCGATCAGGCCGGCAGAGAGGTCGGCGTCGATCGCCATCTGCTTGCCGGGCATGGCATCGAGGTGGAAGCGCGCGGCGACTTCGGCGATACGGCCCGAACCCTTGGTGATGACGACGAAGTTGACGATGATCAGGATGGCGAAGACGATGATGCCGATGACGAAATTGCCGCCCATCACGAAGCTGCCGAAGGCTTCGATGACGTGACCGGCGGCAGCCGTACCCTCGTGCCCGTGCGACAGGATCAGGCGGGTCGAGGCCATGTTGAGCGACAGGCGCAGCATGGTCGAGATCAAGAGGACGGTCGGGAAGGCGGAGAATTCCAGCGGCGTCTGGATGAACAGCGACGTCATCAGGATCAGGATCGAAAGCGTGATCGAGATCGCCAGGAACAAGTCCAGCACGATCGCCGGCAAGGGCAGGATCAGCACCACCAGGATGGTGAGGACGCCGAGCGCGAGTGCAATGTCGCCGCGCTTGAGGATGCTGACGATGTCGTTGAGAGACGGGATGCTTGGCTTCGCGCTGCCTACGCCCTGTCCTGCGGTGACGTCGACCATGGTAGCTGCCTCCCCGCGCGACTGCCGTCCGCGCGCCCCAAACGTCTGCGCGGCGGCCGATGGGCCGCCGCTCCGAAAGTGAGGCACCGCACTGGCGTCCACGGGGACTCCCGTTCTACCCGGCTGACGACACTCGACTTCACCCGGCAATTCTTGCCGGGTGTATGGTTAGCAAAGGGTTAACGGAGGGCGGCGGAGCGGGTGTTTCGGGGCCACCGGCGTCATTTCGGGCCTCGCGCCAAGGGGCGCGCCCCGGAATGACGGTTGGGCCTACTTCGCTTTCTCCATCTTGGTCACGGTGTACCCGGAAGCCGCCTCCTCGGCCTCGAAGGTGACCTTGTCGCCGACCTTCACCTGCTTGAGCATCGCGGGATCCTTGACGCGGTAGACCATGGTCATGGGTTCATCCATGCCGAGGCTCTTGGCCGGGCCGTGCTTGAGCGTGATCTTGCCGGCGCTTTCATCGACCTTCTTGACTTCGCCGCTGATCGGGGCGCCCTGCGCCGCAGCTGCGCCAAAGGTCGGGCCCAGCGCCAACGCGAGCGCTGCGGTGAGTCGGATCATCGGTTTCATGGCTTTCTCCGCTGCTTCATTTCGCGGTGACGTGGCCGATCATGCCGTAGTCGCGATGGTCGGGAATCAGGCAGGAAAATTCGAACGTGCCAGCCTTGGTGAACTTCCAGAGGATCTCGGCGGTCTTGTTCGGCGCCAGCCTGACGCCGTTGGGATCGTCATGTTCCATGTGCGGATGCTTCTTCATCACCTCGGCATGCGCGAGATTCTCCTTGGGCGTGGCAAGCAGGAATTCATGGTCCTCCTTGCCGACATTGCGCAGCACGAAGCGGATCTGCTCGCCGCGTTTCACCGTGATGTTCGACGGCTCGTAGGACATCTCGCTCATCGCGATCTCGATGGTGCGCGCCAGTTTCCTGGGGTCGCCGGGCTCGCCGGCCGAAAAACTCCCATGCGCGTGATGCTCATGGGCAAGCACGGGCGCGATCCCAAGCGCGGCCAGGGCCAAGGCGAGTTTGATCGTCTTCATCTTCTTGTTCTCCGGTTGGTGGTTCAACGCTACATCTTCATTTTGTGCATCGGCGGACCGGGCTGGCGCGCCGGCGCTGCATCGGGTGCTTCGACCTCGTAGGCGACGGTGCCCTTCGGGAATTGGTAAGGGCCGGGATCGCGGTAATCGTCGCGCGCGAGGTCCTCGCGGATCTTCATCACCGTGAACATGCCGCCCATCTCGATCGGTCCGAACTGGCCGGTACCCGTCATCATCGGCAGCGTGTTGTCGGGCGCGGGCATCTCCATGTTGCCCATCGCCATGCCGGACTGGCCCATCACCATCGCGTCGGGCGCGAGCTTGCCGACCGCCTTGGCGAGATCCTTGCGCGACACGCCGATCAGGTTGCGCATGTCGTGCCCCATCGCATTCATGGTGTGGTGCGACTTGTGGCAATGGAACGCCCAGTCGCCGGGATTGTCGGCGAGCACGTCGAACACGCGCACGGCCCCGACCGGCACGTCGGTCGTCGTCTCCGGATATTGCGCACTCTGCGGAATCCAGCCGCCGTCGGTGCAGGTC
Organism: Bradyrhizobium diazoefficiens; assembly: GCF_016616235.1. Lineage (NCBI taxonomy): Bacteria > Pseudomonadati > Pseudomonadota > Alphaproteobacteria > Hyphomicrobiales > Nitrobacteraceae > Bradyrhizobium > Bradyrhizobium diazoefficiens. The sequence continues at coordinate 6,405,107 of NZ_CP067100.1, read as the reverse complement.
ACCGCAAAGCTGTGACCGTGCAGATGGATCGGATGGTTGGTCATGCTGAGATTGCCGATGCGCACGCGCACCTTGTCGCCGAGCCGTACCGGCAGCGGATCGATGCCGGGAAACACCCGCGCATTCCAGGTCCACATGTTGAAATCTGTCATCTCGTTGACCCTCGGCAGATAGGTGCCGGGATCGACGCGGTAGGTGCTCATCACGAAGACGAAGTCGCGGTCGACGGGACGGAAGCTTTGATCGCGCGGATGCACGACGACCATGCCCATCATGCCCATTGCCATCTGCACCATCTCGTCGGAATGCGGGTGGTACATGAAGGTCCCGCTCTTCTTCATCTCGAACTCGTAGACGAAGGTCTTTCCGGGCTGGATGTGCGGCTGGTTCAGTCCTCCGACACCGTCCATGCCGCTCGGGATGATCATGCCGTGCCAGTGCACGGTGGTGTATTCGGGCAGGCGGTTAGTGACGAAGATGCGGACCTTGTCGCCCTCGACCGCCTCGATCGTGGGGCCCGGCGACTGGCCGTTGTAGCCCCAGAGGTTCACCTTCATGCCTTCGGCGAATTCGCGCACCACCGGCTCGGCGACGAGATGGAATTCCTTCCAATCGCCGCTCATGCGAAACGGGAGTGACCAGCCATTGAGCGTCACCACGGGACGATAGTCGGGCCCGCCAGTGGGGTGCAGCGGCGGCTGCATCACCACTTTGTCCATGTGCGGTGCTTCCGGGATCGCGGCCGCCTGGACGCGGCCGCTGACGACGGAGGCGCTTGCAAGCGCGGCCGTGCCCAAAAATCCTCGGCGGGAAAACATGCTGGCCTCCATGTCAGTGACCTCCGTCGGCAGGGACTGCCGCGGCGATGGTGGTAGGATTGTCGCCACCGGCTGCAGGCGCGCCGCCGCCATTAATGACGGTCTGCAGGTCGGATTGCGCTAGGAAAAAGCGCTGCTTCGCATCGATCGCGCCGCGCAACGAGGCGAGGCGCTGCCGCGCTTCGGTGAGCAGCGCGAAGATATCGACCTGCATGCTGGAGAAGCGTAGCTGCATCTCCTCGGTGATGATCTTGCGCAGCGGCAGGATCTCGCGCTGGTAATGGCTGGCGATGTCGTAGGTCGAGCGGTAGGTCCGGTAGGTTTCACGCGCCTCCGAGCGGACGTTGACCGCGCGCTCGGTGAGGCGGTTGAACGCGAGATTGTAGGTCTCCGCCGCCTGCCGCACCCGCACCTCGCCGCCGTCGAAGATCGGGATCTGGAACTGGATGTCGAAGCCCCGCTCGCGGAACGGCGGCCCTTCCGGATCCTGGGTGCGGCGGGAGATGCCGGCGAGATCGAGCAGCGTCACGAAGCGCGTCGCCTCTGTGAGATCAAGCGATTTGGCCAGCCCCGCCAGCTCCAGCCGCGCGATCTGCAGGTCGATGCGATGGGCCACTGCGTCGGCTTCTATCGAGGGCAGCGCCAGCGGGTGGCGCGGCAATGGCGGCAATCGGTTGGGCAGACGGAAGTCGAGGTCACCGTCCCACAGGCCCATCAGCCGCGCCAGCTTTTCGCGGGCGCTCGTCGCCGCCTGCCGCGCGCCGGCAAGGTCGGCGGTGGTCTCGGCGTAAAACACCTGCTCGCGGGCCTGGTCGAGCTTGTTGAGCGAGCCGGTCTCGCCGAGCTTGACCGCAAGCTGCGCGGTCGATTCGGCCGTCGTCTTGCCGTCGGTGAGCAGCACTACCATTTCGTTGCCGGCGACGGCGATGACGTAGGCGCGGCGTACGTCTGCGGCGAGCCGCAATGTCGCCAGTGCTGCGCGCAACTGCGCCTGGCGAAAACGCTCGCGGGCGATGTCGGAGCGGAACGGCAGGGTGGCGAGCGCGAGGATGTCGCCGACCACTTGGCGCTCGACCTCGCTGGCGCCATTGCCGGAGATCCGTGAGACCGAGAACACCGGATTGGGCGGCAGACCCTGCTCGACCAGATCGGTCTCGGCTAGCGCCAGCTCGTTATAGGCTGCTTGCAGACCCTTGTTGTTGAACAGCGCGATCTGCACGGCAGTATCTACGCTGAGCGTCCGCGACAACAGCTGGCGAACGCGCTCATCGACCGCGCCGGCGCTATCGGCTGTCCGCACGAAGGCGACATCCTTGTTGATGGTCTGACTCGTCAACTCCGAGACGGCATTCATGCCGCCGTCGGGCGAGAATGCGGCGCAGCCAGACAGGCCGAGCGCCGCGAGAACGAGCAAGCCTGGCGCCAGGTAATGTGTCATGGCGCGCTCCTACCGGTCTTGCTTCGGCTGCGGCGCGACGCCGTCGTTGCGGTCGCGCCATGGCGCCGGCGTTGCTGGCCGCAGGCTGGTGTAGGGCGCGATGGCGGGCCGATAGCCGATAGGCGGAACCTTCGCCGCCGGATCGGCAGGATCGGCGCCCGCGACCTGCGTGGTCACCGGCATGCAGCCGGACAACGCCAGCGCAATCGCGGCCAGCAGCGGCCAGTTAGATGGAGAGTATCGTCCACACGCGGCAGATGCGCCGGCGGACTCCGCCCCGGAAAGCGTAAGCATGATTCATCCCTGATCTGGAGACCACAGGTCCGCGCGCGCAAAAGCGCGCACGGCCCGACATCGTCGCGTCAGATCAGGCGATGGGAGGGCGGTAATGCAGGGGCGGCGCCGCGCTGTGCAGGCTGACCACGATCTCGGGCGCGCAGGCGGAGATCGGCTGAAGCGGCTTGGCAAATATGGGCAGATCGGCCGGCAGCGCGCTCACGCACATCATCGCGCAACACGGGCCAACGTGGCCCTTGCCGTTCTGGTGATGCGGGGCGGGGGCATCCTGTGCGGCCGCATGGTGGCGCATTCCCGCGTGGTCATGCGGCACATCGCCATGCGCATGGCTCGCATGCATCTGGTGATGCGCCGGCACGAGATCGGCCAGCACGGCTTCATCACCGAGGCAGGGCGTTGCGCCGTTCCCCCAGGCAAGTGCCGCGGCCGGCGCGAGCACGCAGAACAAATAGGCGAGGGCGATGAGGCGCCCCACCCTGATCCGCATCGATCGTGTCAATCGCAGCAACATTCCGCTGGCACGCCTTTCGCGCGGCATGGTTGCACACGCAGATTGCAAACTAATGGCAAGGCGCGCTTTCGCCAAGCTCTTCTTACCGCAGCGCACAGCGCATGCCCATTATCGCGGCACGATGCTTGACGGTGAGGCGCTCGGTGAACATGGTTCGGCCCGTGCACGCACCAAATCACCCAGGACAAAAACCGCCGTCCTTCACCCCCGATTCCCGTCAGGCCTGGGTGCGGCTCGTCATTGCACTTGTGATCGGCTCGATTGGCGCCGTCGGCATGTGGGCGGTCGTGGTCGTGATTCCCGTGGTGCAGAGCGAATTCGCCGCCACGCGCGGCGCGGTGTCGCTGGCCTTTACGCTGATGATGTTCGGTTTCGGCCTCGGCGGCGTGATCGCCGGCAAGATCACCGACCGGTTCGGCATCGTGCCGGCGATGGCGATCAGCATCGCCTTCCTCGGCGTCGCCAATGTGCTCGCGGGCCTGTCGACGCAGCTTTGGCAATTCGTGGCGGCCTATTTTCTCATCGGTCTTGGCACCTCGGCGACCTTCGCGCCGCTGATGGCGGAGGCCTCGCACTGGTTCGAGCGCTATCGCGGGCTCGCTGTGACCATCGTCGCGAGCGGCAATTACGTTGCCGGCACGGTCTGGCCGCCGATCGTGAGCTACGGCACGCAGACCCTGGGCTGGCGCACCACCCATATCGGCATCGGCCTCGTCTGCGCCAGCCTGATGACCATTCTGGTGCTGCTTCTGCGCAAGCAGATGGGCGATGAAAGCGTCCGCAATCACGCCAATGCGCCGCCGCCGCGGGTCGATCTCAAGCTCTCGACCAACACGCTGACGGTGCTGCTCTCGATCGCCAGCATCTCCTGCTGCGTCGCGATGGCGATGCCGCAGGTGCATATCGTCGCCTATTGCGGCGACCTCGGCTACGGCGTGGCACGCGGCGCCGAGATGCTGTCGCTGATGATGGGCTGCGGCATCGTCAGCCGGATCGGCTCGGGCTATCTCGCCGACAAGATCGGCGGCATCCGCACGCTGCTGATCGGATCGCTGGCACAGGGCTTTGCGCTGGTGTTCTATCTGTTCTTCGACAGCCTCTCCTCGCTCTACCTGATCTCCGCGATGTTCGGCCTGTTCCAGGGCGGCATCGTGCCGAGCTACGCCATCATCGTACGCGAGGCGATGCCGGCGAGCGAAGCCGCAACCCGCGTCGGCATCGTGATCTTCGCCTCCGTGTTCGGCATGTCCTTTGGCGGCTGGGTCTCGGGCGTGATCTTCGACGCCACCGGCTCCTATGCCGCGGCGTTCGCCAACGGCGTGGCGTGGAACGCGCTCAACATCGGCATCGTGCTGACGCTGCTGATCCGCGCGCGGTTGAATTCGGCAAAGGCGGATCCGGGCTTCGCAACCTAAATCGCCTGTCTTCAGATGCTGGCTGCTAGCGCTTCCGCTTTGCGGCCGACTTGGCGGGCTTGGCCGGGCGCGCCTTGGCCTTGGCGGCCGGCTGCACCCGCAGCCCATCGACGAACACATCCAGCATCCGCAGCACCGAGGATTGCCAGCCGGGCTGGTCGTGCATGTAGCACATGCCGACGAGCGCCCGCAGCAAATCCTCCGGGCTGACATCACCGCGCATCTCGCCAGCTGCGACCGCGCGGTTGAGCAAGGAGCCGATCGCCTTGGTCAGCCGGTCCATCGAGAACGCGGCGAGGTCCGACGAGCTCTGGAACGTCAGGGCCAGCGCCGCCGACATGCCCTTCTTGGTGGCAACGAATTCGACGTTGGAGCGGAGCCAGCGCCTGAGCGCATCGACCGGATCCTTGGCATTCTTCAGCTGCTCGGCGAGCTCGCCGAGCTGCTCGACTTCGCGCCGGTACACGGCTTCGAACAGATCCTCGCGCGTCGGAAAATGCCGGTAGAGCGTGCCGATGCCGACGCCGGCGCGTTTTGCCACCGCTTCCAGGCTTGCCTCGGGACCGCCCGCATTGAACACGACCTTGGCGGCCTCGAGCACGCGCTCGCGATTGCGCACGGCATCGGCGCGGGGCTTGCGGGTGTGGTCGGTGTGGTCGTGCATGCCGGCAATGTAGATCACGAATTGGTTAGATTGAACCCTTGTCGAACACTTGGCGAGCCGCATCGCGTTGTACGCGCATGGACTTTTGATGATTTCCAAATATTTTTCGGCGGCCCTTGTTAAGCGGAGGATGCCTCCGTATTTTCGCTGGGATGTTGGCCGGGTTCCGCCCGGCCACTCGACATCGACGGCGGCCACGGCGGTGGCGCGCTGAGCGATAAGCCATGTCCATATCTGATCGGAGCCTTGTATGAACCACTCCATCAGCCTCACCGTGAACGGTGCGCGGCGCGACTTCGTCCTCGACGATCCGCGCGTCACGCTGCTCGATCTCCTGCGTGAGCGCCTCCATCTCACCGGAACCAAGAAGGGCTGCGACCGCGGTCAGTGCGGTGCCTGCACCATTCTCGTCGACGGCAAGCGCATCAATTCCTGCCTCGCGCTCGCCGTCAGCCATGACGGCGCCGATATCCTCACCATCGAAGGCGTCGCGCGCGGCGACCAGCTTCACCCGGTGCAAGCCGCCTTCATTGCCCATGACGGCTTCCAGTGCGGCTTCTGCACGCCCGGCCAGATCATGAGCGCGATCGGCATGATGCAGGAGGCGCAGGCCGGCGACGATCCCGAGCGCATTCGCGAATGCATGAGCGGCAATCTCTGCCGCTGCGGCGCCTATGCCGGCATCGTCGACGCCGTGCTGGGCGCGCAAGGACGCATGGACGAATCCAATCAGAGGCGCTCGGCATGAAACCGTTCGATTATGTCAGGCCGGCCACGGTCGCCGAGGCCGTCGCTGCCGCAGCCCAGCCGGGCGCCGTCTATCTCGCCGCCGGCACCAATCTGCTCGATCTGATGAAAGGCGGCGTCAGCCGGCCCGATCGCCTCGTCGATGTCACGCATCTCGACGGGCTGGATCGGATCGAGCGCCTCGCCGACGGCGGTGTGCGCATTGGCGCGCTGGTCAGCAACGCCGACCTCGCGCACGATGCCGAGTTCGCCAGATCTTATCCCGCGGCGGCCGAAGCGCTGCTGTCCGGCGCCTCCGCGCAACTGCGCAACGCCGCGACCGTCGGTGGCAACCTGCTGCAACGGACGCGCTGCGCGTATTTCTACGACACCGCCAGCCGATGCAACAAGCGCGAGGCGGGCACTGGCTGTGACGCCCGCGAGGGCGAGAATCGCTCCCATGCCGTGCTCGGCTGGAGCGACAGTTGCATCGCCACGCATCCCTCCGACTTCTGCGTGCCGCTGGTCGCGCTGGACGCGATCGTCGAGATTGAAGGCAGAAATGGTCGGCGCGAAATCCTGCTCGATGACCTGCATCGCCTGCCGGGGATTACGCCGGAGCGTGAATCGGTGCTGGAGCCCGGTGACCTCATCGTGGCGGTCCGCCTGCCGCCCGCAGCGCGCGGCTTTGCCGCACATGCGCGCTACCTCAAGGTCCGCGAGCGCACCTCCTACGCCTTCGCCGTGGTCTCAGCCGCCGCCGCGTTGCGGATCGAGAACGGCAAGATCACGGAGGCGCGGCTTGCGCTCGGCGGCGTCGCCGCAAAGCCCTGGCGTGCCCGCGCGGCAGAGGATGTGCTCAAGGGCGTTGCGCCCACGGCGGACGCGTTCCAGGAAGCCGCCTGGCGCGCGCTCACCGATGCCAAGCCGTCCGGCAACAACGCCTTCAAGATCGAGCTCGCGCGCCGCATCGTCGTGCGCGCGCTGACACTTACCGCAGCCGGTACGCCCGCGCGCATCCCCGCGCTGCCGGCCTCTCCCTTTACCTCCATGTCTGGAGCCGTCCATGCCTGAGCTCAATCTCACCAGCGCTCCCGCCCATCTGCGCCACGGCTCGAACATCGGTCAGCCGCTGACCCGCCGCGACGGCATCCTCAAGGTCAAGGGGCACGCGACCTACGCGGCGGACAACCATCCGCCCGGCATGCTGTTTGCGGTGATGGCGGTTTCGAGCATTTCGCGCGGCCGCGTGGCCTCGCTCGATGTCGCCGCAGCCAAGGCTCACCCCGGCGTCGTCGACGTCATGACACCCGATCACAAGCCGCCGCTCGCGATCGATCCTGACGTCAAGACCAATCCGTTCGTGTTCCGGATGGAGGTGCTACAGAGCAATGAAGTCCGCTACGCCAACCAGCCGATTGCGGTCGTGATCGCGGACACGCTGGAGGCAGCGACCGAAGGCGCGGCGCTGCTGGCGCCGCGTTATGAGGTGCAGCCTGCGCTGGTCGGCCTCGACGCCGGCGAGAGCTACGTGCCGCCGGTCGTCGGCGTCGGCAATCCCACGGAAAATCACCGCGGCGATGTCGAGGCCGGGCTTGCCGCGGCCGAGAAGCGGATCGACGCGACTTACGAGACGCCGCCGCAATATCACAACGCGATGGAGCCGCATGCGATCGTGGCTCACTGGGACGGCGACAAACTGTCGGTGGACATGCCGACCCAAGGCCTGATGCTGTCGCTGGCGCGCATTGCCGAACTGTTCGGCATCGCGCACGACAAGATCCACATTCGCAGCCCATTCCTGGGCGGCGGTTTCGGCTCCAAGGGATTTCTGGCGGGGCCGCAGACGCTCGGCATCATGGCCGCAAAGCTGGTCGGCAGGCCGGTCAAGCTGGTGCTGCGTCGCGAGCAGATGTACGGCCCGGTCGGCCATCGCGCGCCGACGCGGCAGCGATTGCGTATCGGTGCCGATGGCGAGGGACGCCTGACCGCGCTCGATCACCATGCGCGGACCGTGTCGAGCACGTTCGACGATTTCTACGAGCCCGCCGCCGACGCCTCGCACACGCTTTATGCGGCGCCTGCGATCCGCACCTCGCACGATGCGGTGCGCGTCAACACCGGCACGCCGCTGTTCATGCGCGCGCCGGGCGAGGCCACCGGATCGATTGCGCTCGAAAGCGCGATCGACGAGATGGCCTGGGCTTGCGGTATCGATCCGCTCGCCTTCCGCCTCAAGAACTACGCCGAGGTCGAGCCGATCAGCGGCAAACCGTTCTCGTCCAAGGCGCTGCGCGCCTGCTACGAGCAGGGCGCGATGCGCTTTGGCTGGGCCAAGCGTCCGCTGCAGCCACGGCAGATGCGCGACGATGCCGGCCTTCTGGTCGGCTGGGGCATGGGCACCGCGACCTTCCCGGCGCTGATGTTCCAGGCCGAGGCACGCGCCATGATCCGCCTTGACGGCTCCGGTGCGATGGAGATCGGCGCGCATGACATGGGGCAGGGCGCCTGGACGGCGCTTGCCCAGATCGCGGCCGATGCGGTCGGCCTCGATATCGACCGCGTCGAGTTCAAGGCCGGCTCATCCGATCTGCCTGATGCCGGCATTGCCGGCGGCTCGGCGCACACGGCGACGGCGGGTGCCGCGATCCACAGCGCCGGCGCGGCCGTGATCGCCAAGCTCGCCGATCTCGCCACCGGCGACGAGCGTTCGCCGCTATTCGGCGCCGGCAATGCCGGGGTGATCGCGCGCGATGGCCGGTTGATCCGGCGCGACGACGAGGGCCGCAGCGAAAGCTACGCCGAGATCCTCGCACGCGCCGGCGTTGCCGAGGTCGAGGCGCGCGGCACCGGCGCGCCGAATCCTGCCGCGATGGAAGAATATGCCATGCACGCCCACGGCGCGGTGTTCGCGGAGGTGAAGGTCGATCCCGAGCTCGGCCAGGTCCGGGTCACCCGCATGGTCGGCGCCTTTGCCGCGGGGCGTATCGTCAACCCGCATCTGGTGAAGAGCCAGCTGTTCGGCGGCATGATCTGGGGCATGTCCTTTGCGCTGCATGAGGAGGCGATCACCGACCGGCGCAGCGGGCGGATCATGAATGCGAATCTCGGCGAGTACCACGTCCCCGTGAATGCCGACGTGCCGCCGCTCGACGTGATCACGGTCGAGGAACACGATCCGCACGTCAACGCGCTCGGCATCAAGGGCGTCGGCGAGATCGGCATCACCGGCAGCGCCGGCGCGGTCGCCAATGCGGTATGGCATGCGACCGGCGTTCGGGTGCGCCGCTTCCCGATCAAGATCGAGGAGCTGTTGACGGGGCTCTGACGGCGGAGAACGGTGGGCAAGCTCCGCCCGCCGCCCTCAAAACGTCGGCGGCGTGCAGGCCGAGATCACCTCGCACGGCTTGCCGCCGACGCAGCGGAAGCGGTGCGGCCGGCGGCTCTCGAAATAATAGGCATCGCCCGGATTGAGGATGCGGCGCTCGTCCTCGACGGTGACCTCGAGCTTGCCCGAAATCACGATGCCGCCTTCCTCGCCGTCATGGACGAGATGCACGCGCCCGGTGTCGCTGCCGGGCTCGTAGCGCTCCTTCAGGATTTGCAGGCTGCGGCCGAACAAATTGTCTCCGACCTGGCGGTACGAGATCGGCTTCTTGCCGACTTCGGTCAGCTCTTCAGAGCGATAGAAGATCTTGCGCCGCGTCTCCGGCTCCAGCGCGAAGAACTCGGCGAGCCCCATCGGGATGCCATCGAGGATGCGCTTGAGCGCACCGACCGACGGGTTCATCTGGTTGGATTCGATCAGCGAGATCGTCGAATTGGTGACCCCGGCGCGCTTGGCGAGCGCGCGCTGCGACAGCTTGTGGCGCGCCCGGATGAATCGCAGTCGTCCACCGATGTCGACGCTCATACCTCAGTCCTTGCCCTGGCGCTGTTGCAGGTGTTGCGGATCGCGCAAATATGGACCAGTCACCGCAGCAAAATCAATGGTTTGCAGGTCGCCAGAAAAGGACTTGTTGCGGTCTTGCGGCCGTGCCTCTGCTACGCCGTCAGCACAGGAGCGCGGCCGTGACCCTTCATCAGATTCCGAACACCATCAAGACCGATTCGTTCTGGATGCCGTTCACGGCCAACCGGCAGTTCAAGAAGGCGCCGCGCCTGTTCTCCTCGGCCGAGGGCATGCACTACACCACCGTCGACGGCCGCAAAGTGATCGACGGCTCCGCCGGCCTCTGGTGCGTCAACGCCGGCCATGGCCGCAAGCAGATCGCCGCCGCGGTCGAGCGGCAGCTGATGACGCTGGACTTCGCGCCGACCTTCCAGATGGGCCATCCGCTGGCGTTCGATTTCGCCGAGCGCCTCGCCGAGATCGCGCCCACGGGCCTCGATCGCATCTTCTTCACCAATTCCGGCTCCGAGTCGGTCGACACCGCGCTGAAGATCGCGCTCGCCTATCATCGCGCCACCGGCCAGTCGAGCCGCACCCGCCTGATCGGCCGCGAGCGCGGCTATCACGGCGTCGGTTTCGGCGGCATGTCGGTCGGCGGCATGGTCGCCAACCGCCGCGCCTTTGCGACGCACCTGCCGGGCGTCGACCACATCCGTCACACCCATGATCTCCCCCGCAACGCCTTCGCCAAGGACCAGCCCGAGCACGGCGCCGAGCTCGCCGACGATCTCGAGCGTCTGGTCGCCCTGCACGGCGCCGAGACCATTGCTGCCGTCATCGTCGAGCCGGTGCCGGGCTCGACCGCGGTGCTGCCGCCGCCAAAGGGCTATCTCCAGCGCCTGCGCGAGATCTGCGACAAGCACGGCATCCTCCTGATCTTCGACGAGGTCATCACCGGCTTCGGCCGCCTCGGCACGCCGTTCGCCGCCAATTTCTTCGGCGTCACGCCGGACCTGATGACCACCGCCAAGGGCATCACCAACGGCACCATTCCCTGCGGCGCGGTGTTCGCGAGCCGCAAGGTGCACGACGGCATGATGGTCGGCCCCGAGAACCAGATGGAGCTGTTCCACGGCTACACCTATTCGGCGCATCCGACCGCCTGCGCCGCGGGCATCGCGACGCTCGACATCTACAAGGACGAGGGCCTGCTGACGCGCGGTGCGACGATGGCCGAATACTGGCGCGATGCGCTGCATTCGCTCAAAGGCCTGCCGAATGTCGTCGACATCCGCAATTGCGGCCTGATGGGCGCGGTCGAGCTCGCGCCGCGCGATGGCATTGCCGGTGCGCGCGGCTATGACGTCATGGTCGACTGCTTCAACACCGGCCTTTACCTGCGCATGAGCGGCGACAGCTTCGCGATGTCGCCTCCGCTGATCGTCGAGAAGAGCCACATCGACCAGATGGTCTCGATCCTCGGCGATGCCATCAAGAAGGCGGCGTGATATTTGCTCTCGCCGTTGCGAAAGTTTCGTCTTGCAGCGGCGAGCGTGATGCCGCGGGAGTTTGACCAAGCGTGAAAGTTCTGATCCTCGGCAGCGGTGTCATCGGCGTCACCTCTGCCTACTACCTCGCGCGTGCCGGCCACGAGGTGACGGTCGTCGACCGTCAGCCCGAGCCGGCGCTGGAGACCTCTTTTGCCAATGCCGGCGAGGTGTCGCCCGGCTATTCCTCGCCCTGGGCCGGCCCTGGCGTGCCGGTCAAGGCGGTGAAGTGGCTGCTGATGAAGCACGGTCCGCTGGTGATCCGGCCGAAGCTCGACCCCGTGATGTGGGTCTGGCTGCTCAAGATGCTGCGTAACTGCACCAGCGCGCGCTACGCGGTCAACAAGAGCCGGATGATCCCGATCGCGGAATACAGCCGCGATTGCCTGCGCGATCTGCGCCGCGCCATCGGCATTCAATATGACGAGCGCGCGCAGGGCACGCTTCAGCTGTTCCGCTACCAGGCGCAGCTCGACGGCACCGCCGAGGACATCGCCGTGCTCAAGCAGTACGGCGTGCCCTTCGAGGTGCTCAACCGCGAGGGCTGCCTTGCGGTTGAACCGGCGCTATCAGGCGTGAAGGAGAAGGTCGCCGGCGGGCTGCGTCTGCCGCAAGACGAGACCGGCGACTGCCACATGTTCACGCAGGCATTGGCGAAGCATGCCGAGGCGCTCGGCGTGCGCTTCATGTTCAACACCTCGATCGACCGCATCGTCACCGAGGGCGCGCGCGTCAGCGGCGTCGCGACCAGCGCCGGCCTGTTGCAGGCGGACAGCTATGTGCTCGCGCTCGGAAGCTGGTCGTCGTGGCTCGTCGCGCCGCTCGGCATCTCGCTGCCGGTCTACCCAGTAAAGGGCTATTCGATCACGGTGCCGATCAAGGACGCCTCCGGCGCGCCGGAATCCACCGTGATGGACGAGAGCTACAAGGTCGCGATCACGCGTCTCGGCAATCGCATCCGCGTCGGCGGCACCGCGGAAATCTCCGGCTATTCGAGCAAACTGTACGACGCCCGCCGCGCCACGCTCGATCATTCCCTGTCCGACCTGTTCCCGCGCGGCGGCGATCTGTCCAAGGCGACGTTCTGGAGCGGCCTGCGCCCGATGACGCCGGACGGCCCACCCGTGATCGGCCCGACGCAGTATAGCAACTTCCATCTCAACACGGGCCACGGCACGCTCGGCTGGACCATGTCCTGCGGTTCGGGACGCGTGCTCGCGGACATGCTGTCGGGCAGAAAGCCGGAGGTCGACGTCAGCGCGCTGTCGGTGGATCGGTACAAGTATCGATTTGGGTGATGTCTTCGCCTCTCCCCGCGTGCGGGGAGAGGCCGGAATTTGCAAGAGCAAATTCCGGGTGAGGGGGAGTCTCCGCGAGTCTCGCTCGCATCGTTTGCGTGAAGAGAGCCCCTCATCCCGACCCTCTCTCCGTAAGAACGGGGAGAGGGAGAGCAGTCATCCCGTCCCCGTCACGCAATTCACCCACAGCACCACCGCCTTGGCATCCTGCGCCGGATTGGAAAACCGGTGCGGCCTGCGGCTCGCGAACCGAAAGCTGTCGCCCGTCTTCAGCGACCAGGTCTCGCTGTCCACCGTCAGCATCATCTCGCCTTCGAGTACGAGGCCGGCCTCTTCGCCGTCATGTGTGTAGAGCTCGTCGCCGGTGGAGCCGCCGGGCTCCAGATGCACCAGGAACAGATTGAGCCGGTTGTCGGCATGGGCCGGGCTCAGCAATTGCTTGGATACGCCGGTGCGCCAGAGTTTGAGTTCGGGCCGCTGCAGCCCGCGCGTGACGACCTGATCGGATGCGCCGTCGGCGCTCGGGCTCGCGCCGAACAATGCGGCGATGCCGACGCCGAGCACGTCGGCGAGCGTGGCCAGCACGCGCAGCGACGGTGACGACAGGCCGCGTTCGATCTGGCTGAGAAAGCCGATCGAAAGTGAGGCACGCGTCGCGACCGTTTCGAGCGAGAATTGCCTGACGCGCCGGAGATCGCGGATGCGGCGGCCGACGGTGACGTCCATCGCCGGCTCGGCCGGTTTGGTGCTAGCCTTGTTGCGTGCCTTGGCCTTCACCTTCCTCGCCGGCTTGGCGGCGGCCGGTTTGCGCATTCTTTTGACACCGCTCACGTCAAACCGCTTCCTTCATGTGGATGAAAACCGCTTGCATCATCCGCGAAAATGTGACCAAATTTTCATATTGGTGAAAATAGGCCGAAACGGCTTGGCCCGCAACGTCTGATCACGACCTGTGCGAGCGCCGTTATCGGTCAGACTGAAAGGGGGATGCGATGAAGCGTTTTGGTCTGGCCGCGGTCGCGGCGCTTGCACTTTGCGCAGTAGTGCCGGCTTCGGCGCAGCAGGTGCTGAAGGTCGGCTCGACGCCGACGGGCATTCCCTTCACCTTCCTCGACACCAAGACCAACACCATCCAGGGCATCATGGTCGATCTCGTCACCGAGGTGGGCAAGGACGCCGGCTTCAACGTGCAGATCGAGCCGATGCAGTTCTCGGCGCTGATCCCGTCGCTGACCTCGGGCAAGATCGACATCATTGCCGCCGCGATGTTCATCACCGCGCCGCGGAAAGAAGTCGTCGACTTCTCCGACCCGATCTACACCTACGGCGAAGGCCTCGTGGTGCCGAAGAGCGACACCAAGGCCTATGCCACGCAGGACGACCTGAAGGGCGAAACCGTCGGCGCCCAGGTCGGCACCGCCTTCGTCGATGCGCTCAAGAAGTCCGGCCTGTTCGCCGAGGTCAAGGCCTACGACAGCATCCCGGACATCCTGCGCGACGTGAACACCGGCCGCCTCAAGGCCGGCTACGCCGACTATCCGATCCTGGCCTATAATCTGAAGCAGGGCGGCTTCCCCGAGGTGCGCCTCGTCGACGGCTACAAGCCCGTCACCGTCGGCTCGGTCGGCATCGGCGTGCGCAAGGGCGAAACTGCGTTGCTCGGCAAGATCAATGCTTCGCTTGCGAAGCTCAAGGCCAACGGCACCATCGACAAGATTCTCGAGAAGTGGGGCCAGAAGGCGCAGGGCTGATTGGCAAGACCTGATCGATCGAAGGCTGGCCGATGAAAGGCTTCTGGCACGACGCCGCCGAGTTCTTCCCGATCCTGATGAACGGCGTCGCGCTGACGATCGTCGTCACCATCGGCTCGCTGCTGCTCTCGACGGTGCTCGGCCTGATCTGGGCGATGATGCGGGTCTCCGGCATCAAGGCGCTGGCGATGCTCAGCGCCAGCCTGATCAATTTGATCCGCGGCATCCCGATCATCGTACTGTTGTTTTACCTCTACTTCGTGATGCCCGATCTGGGCGTCACGTTATCTGCCTTGCAGACCGCAATCCTCGGGCTCGGCATTGCCTATTCGGCCTACCAGGCGGAAAACTTCCGCGCCGGCATCGAGGCGATCGACAAGGGCCAGATCGAGGCGGCGCAGTCGATCGGCATGGGCTGGTGGCTGACCATGCGTCGCGTGGTGCTGCCGCAGGCGGTGCGCATCGTGCTGCCGCCTTACGGCAACGTCATGATCATGATGCTGAAGGATTCTTCGCAGGCTTCCACCATCACGGTGGCCGAACTCGCGCTGCAGGGCAAGCTGATCGCCTCCTCGACCTTCAAGAACACCAGCGTGTTCACGCTGGTCGCGCTGATGTACCTGACCATGAGCATTCCGCTGATCCTGCTGGTCCGTCACTTCGAGAAGCGGGCCGGCAAGAAATGATCGAGCTCAGCGACATCCACAAGAGCTTTGGCAAGGTCGAGGTGCTCAAGGGCATCACGGCGAAGGTCGAGAAGGGCGAGGTGGTCTGCATCATCGGGCCGTCAGGTTCCGGCAAGTCCACGATCCTGCGCTGTATCAACGGCCTCGAAAGCTACGACCGCGGCGAGATCAGCGTCGAAGGCCTCAAGGTCGATCGCGATGCGCCGTCGATCGTTGCGATCCGCACCCGGGTCTCGATGGTGTTCCAGCGCTTCAACCTGTTCCCGCACCGCACGGCGCTGGAGAACGTCATCGAGGGGCCGCTGTTCGTGAAGAAAGAGCCGCGCGCCCAGGCGTACGAGCGCGGCCGCGCGCTGCTGGCCCGGGTCGGGCTCGCCGAGAAGGCCGACGTGCATCCGCCGCAGCTGTCCGGTGGCCAGCAGCAGCGCGTCGCGATCGCACGCGCGCTCGCGATGCAGCCCAAGGCGATCCTGTTCGACGAGCCGACCTCGGCGCTCGACCCAGAGCTCGTCGGCGACGTGCTCGGCGTGATGCGCAAGCTCGCCGACGACGGCATGACCATGGTCGTCGTCACCCACGAGATGGGCTTTGCCCGCGACGTCGCCGACCGCGTGCTGTTCATCGACGGCGGCATCATTGTCGAGCAGGGGCCGGCCAAGGCGCTGCTCAATCAACCCCAGCATCCGCGCACGCAGGATTTCTTGCGGCGCGTGCTGCATCCGCTCTGACCGGACTCTTACAATGATGCGCCTGCCGCTGCCGCCTTCGCTCTATGCCGACACCGCCGTCGCGCCGGTCGCGACGCCGCCGCTCGATACGGACAGGAACGTTTCCGTTGCGATCATCGGCGGCGGCTACACGGGGCTTTCCACCGCGTTGCATCTGGCGGAGCAGGGCGTCGAGGCCCTGGTGCTGGAAGCGCAGGAGCCGGGCTGGGGCGCGTCGGGCAACAATGGCGGTCACACCAATCCGGGTCTGAAGCACGACCCTGACAAGATCGAGGCGGATTTCGGCACGGAGCTCGGCCGCCGCATGATCGCGTTCTCCTACGGCACGACGAACTTCACGCATGATCTGATCCGCCGCTACCAGATCCCCTGCGAAGCACGGCAGAACGGCACGCTGCGCGCCGCCTATAACGAGACCAGCGCGGCCGCGATCCAGAACACGGCGCAGCAATGCATTCGCCGCGGCATGCCGGTGTCGTATCTGAACCGCGAGCAGCTCCGCGAGATGACCGGCACCGACCGCTACATCGGCGCCATGCTCGACACCCGCGGCGGTGACCTGCATCCGCTCAGCTACGCCCGCGGTCTCGCGCGCGCGGCAATCTCGGCCGGCGCGGAGGTCCATGGCGAGACGCCGGCGCTGTCGCTCCGCCGCGCGGGCACGCGCTGGCGGATCGAGACCCCGCGCGCGGTCGTGCATGCCGACAAGGTGCTGCTCGCGACCAACGGCTTTACCGGCGATCTCTGGCCCGCGCTCCGCCGCACCATCGTGCCGGTGTTTTCGTCGATCGCGGCGACCGCGCCGCTCTCGGACGAGGTCGCCCGCTCGATCATGCCGACGCGCCCGGTGCTTTATGAGAGCGGCCATATCACGGTCTATTATCGCATCGACCAGGGCAATCGCCTGCTGATGGGCGGCCGCGGCCCGATGCGCTGGATCAACTCGCCTGATGACGTTGCCTATCTGATCCGCTACGCCGAGCGGCTGTGGCCGCAGCTCAAGGGCGTGGCCTGGACCCACGGCTGGAACAGCCGCCTCGCGATCACCAAGGATCACTATCCGCATGTGCATGAGCCGGCGGAGAGCGTCCTGATCTCGCTCGGCTGCAACGGCCGCGGCGTCGCGCTCTCGACTGCAATGGGCGCGCAACTCGCGCGGCGGCTGATCGGCGGCGCCAAGGCCGAGATCGACATGCCTGTGACCGGCATCAAGCCGATCCCGATGCACGCGTTCTGGCCGCTCGGTGTGACGACCGCGGTGATTGCGGGGCGCGTGCGCGACCGGCTGGGGATCTAGAGCGCGGTTGGATCGTGCTGCGGCTACGAAGCAGGTGCGCTCCCTCTCCCGCTTGCGGGAGAGGGCTGGGGAGAGGGTGTCTCCGCCGGGAAGAACCCCCAAGAGGACAAAGCCCTCACCCGCCGCGCTCTCCGAGCGCGTCGACCTCTCCCGCAAGCGGGAGAGGTGCGGCAGTGCCCGTGGCCATCGAGCCAGCTTAACCCTCAGCCCTCCGCCACCGCGTCGGCCCAGGGCTGGAAGATCTCGACCGCGCCGGAGTTCACCTCGCCGTCGCGCATTACCACGCTCGGGCAGGCGAATTTTTGCGGCAAAGCCTGCACCCGGCTCTCTTCGTAGTCGAAGCGTTCCGCCAGCGTCTTGCGTATGTCGGCCGGCAGGCGCGCGTCCCCGATCACGATTGCGCCCTCGCTGGCGTCGATGCGCGGCTGATGGATCGCGCCATCGAGATCCATGCCGAAATCCGTCGCAAAAGAGACGAGCTGCATCACCGAGGGCAGAATGCGGCGGCCGCCGGAGGCGCCGACGGCGAGGCGCTTGCCGTCCCCGGTCTCGGCGATCACGGGCGTATAGTTGCACAGGCAGCGCTTGCCGGGCGCGAGCGAATTGGTGGTGCCCGGCGTCGGGTCGAACCACATGATGCCGTTGTTCATGGTGATGCCGCTGTGCGGTGTCACGTATCTCGAGCCGAACGAGGAGAGCAGCGTCTGCGTCACCGCCGCGATGTTGCCGTGGCGGTCGACCACGGAGAAATGCGTGGTGCAGGCCGGCGCCAGATATTCCGCACCGAGCGAGCGCTTGCCGTCGGCATCGCCCATGTCCTTGAGCCGCTCGCGGAAGGCCGCTTGCAAGACGAGCGCATATGCGACATAGGCGGTTGCATCGGGCGCGCGTGCCGGCTCCAGGCTCTGCTGCAGCAGGCGCAGCGCATGCGCCATGGTCGGGCCGGCCGTCAGCTCCGGCGTCGCATACACCTTGCCGCCGCGATAGGGGATCGCCAGCGGCTCGCGCAGATGGGCGCGGAACGCCGCGAGATCCGCCACCGACAGCGAGCCGCCGTCGACATTGATATCGGACGCGATGCTTTTAGCGAGATCGCCCTGATAGAAGTCACGCGGTCCAGCCTCGGCGAGATGCGATAGCGTCGCCTTCAGCGTGTCCTGTGGCAGCCGCGTCTCGGACTTGATGCCCCATGGCGCGCTCGGCGGCAGGCCGTCCTTCAGGAACGCTGCTGCGCTTGCGGGATAGCGTCTGAGATCGGCGGCAGAGCCTGAGATCGTCACTGTGGTCCACCAATCGACCAGCAGGCCCTCGCCGGCGAGCGCGGCTGCCGGGGCGACCAGATCTTTCCACGGCATCTTGGCGTAGCGGCGATGCGCCTCCTCCATGCCGGCGACGACGCCGGGCACGGCGATCGAGCCGGGGCCGTGGACGTTGCGATCGTCCTTCACCCGCGGCCAGGGGAACAGATCGGAGGCCGCGCCTTCGCCGCTGAGCGGATAGTCGGCGACGCGCAGGCTCTGCGGCGCGCACATGCCGTAGTCGATCACTTGGTAGCGATTTTCCTTGGCGCGGTAGAGCACCATCGCGCCGCCGCCGCCGATGCCGCTATTCCAGGGCTCCAGCACGTTGAGCGCGAAGGTGGTGGCGACGATCGCGTCCACGCAGTCGCCGCCCGCCTCCAGCACCTGCGCCCCCACTTCAGCCGCCCGCCGCGATTGCGAGGCGACGATGCCGCCCCTGGATGTGACGGCGGGTTTGCGGACGGTTTGGTTGAGGCTGAACTGATGAGGCATGATGTCGTCTTGATCTCTGGTGTTTTGATCCTGCGAAGGATGGCACATTGCCGCCAACGAGAACATCCAGAGGGAGGCGCGACATGGCTGGTGTGAAACGGGCGCGGGATGGCGCGGTCCGCATCCTGACGCTCGACGAGCCCGGCCAGCCTTGACGTGACGACACCGCACCTGCTCGCCGCCGCTATCTTGCGTTCGCCTATGACCCGGTATCCACGTCTTGCCATTCACGTCCTGGCATCCGCGCCGAAAGAACGTGAATGGCCGGGACGAGCCCGGCCATGACGACGAAGAGACGGAAATTGATGGGAATGCTGTCGCGCTTAGAGCCCGCGGTTCAACCGGCTGGCCTGATACTTGGCGTGCCATTTCGGGCCGGGCCCGCGCATGTAGTGAAGCTCGGGGCGATAGGGATTGCCGGCGATCCGCACCAGCTTCTGCCATTTGGCGGCGACGAAGCTCAGCGGCTGGATAATGAGGTTCATTGACAGCATGGCATCACCTCAATGCGGCTTGCCGAGCATGGCGGTGAAGGGGAGGTCGAACAAATCCTCGCCGTCGGAGCCGCTGACATGGATCACCCAGTCGCGCCAGTCTTCGGCACCGGGCGTCTGGATCATCGAGTTCATGATCTGGGCGGCACGGTCGCGCGCCTCGGTCAGGCTGGCCACGGCGGCGCCGTTGCGATCGATCAGCGTGCCCTCGGTATTGGAGCAGTGAAAATAGACCTGGACCATAGACGCCTCCTGTAGAAAGCGATTGGGACGGCACACGGATACCACCCGAAGCATGCGCGAAACATTCGGGGCGAGCCCGGTAAGGGAATATACGGAGATTGGTCGGCTCGAAGGTCGTTACAGGTTTAATCACAGCGCAGTGATCATCACTGGACCGCACTCACGCGACATGGAACAAGTTTCGCCGCGACATCGGGGGCCAACGTGAACCAGTTCACACTCGGGAGCGAACGCCGAAATCTGCACTTGTTTGCAGCGGTTATTGTCGGAGCGCTGCTCGCTATCGCCCCGGTGTCGTCCGAGCCGATCAGGAAAAGCGGCTATGCGATCGGCGCGGACAGCTGCGGCAGCGGCGATCTCGCCTTTCCCAGAGTCCAGATCGACATGAAGGCGGGGTTCTGCGCCGGCCTTGTCGCCAGCGAGGAGGACCGTCTCAAATTTCCGCGTTCGATCATCCAGGTGCCGGGTCGCGACCTGTTCGTGGTCGCCGACATGGGCGGCTGGGGCCACACCGACGGCCGGCTGTTGCTGCTCGATCCGCATGCGCCGCAGGGCCAGCGGTTCAAGGAGTTGCTGACCGGCATCGAATATCCGTTCGGCCTCGTGATCGGCCCCGACAAGAAGCTCTACGCCTCGAGCGCGGAGACGATCTTCCGCTTCGATCCGCTGGCGGAGAATCCGCGCAGCTTGGTCGAGACCATCATCCGTCACATGCCCGGCCGAATGATCAAGCTGCCTGACGGCACGAAGCTCGACGAGAGCGCGCATCCGCTCAAGCAATTCGTGTTCGATAAGAGCGGTCGGCTGTTCGTCAATATCGGCGCGCACAGCGACGATTGCATCACACCGGCGCCGATCACAAAACCCTGCGCCGCCGCCGAGGGCGCCTCCGCGATGGCGTCGATCTGGTTGTTCACGCCACCCGCGGGCGGCGTCTTTCCGGCCTTGAAGCCGAACGATCCCGATCCGCCGCACAGTGTCTACGCGCGCGGCCTGCGCAATTCGATGGCGCTGGCGCTGCATCCGAATTTCCCTGACGTCGGCTACGCCTTCCTGCAGGGCGAGAACGGCCGCGACCTGCCCGACATCTTCAAGCCGAACGAGGAAATCAATGCGATCGAGCAGGGCCGGCATTACGGCTGGCCCTATTGTTACGACCTCTCGACGCCGAGCCCTGAATTCAAGAGCGTGCTGCAATCAGGAACTTACAAGTCGCTCTGCACGGCCAACGCGCTCTACAAGCCGCCGTTCTCGCTACTGCCGCCGCACGGCGCGCCGCTCGCGATGCTCTATTATCACGGTACGAAATTTCCGGAGCTGGAGGGCAAGCTGCTGGTCGGCCTGCACGGCTATCGCCCGACCGGCAGCCGCGTCCTCATCTACGACGTCGACGATCACGGTTTCCCAAAACCCGCGCCCGCGCCGGTGCGCTATCACGTCAGTTGCGCCGCCGATCCCACCCACAGCTTCCAGACCGAGGCGGGCGAGGTCGCCGCCGCGCCGTTCGAGGAGCTGATCGCGGGCTGGCACCGCGTCAACGGCGTGCGGCCGCAAGGCGCGCCGGTCGGCATGACGGTCGCGGAGGACGGCGCGATCTGGCTGGTCGAGGACAAGAACCAGACCGTGATCCGCATCGACCGCGCCGCGGGCGATCCGCCTCAGCCGCTGCCTTGCGACACGCGCAGCCAGGCGATGATCGACCAGCTCGCAGCGTTCGTTGCCAGGGACGCGCAGAACAGCATCCGGCTCACCGGCTTACGCAAAGGCCTCGTCGAGAAGCACTGCGTCGGCTGCCATTCGGATTTCGGCCTGAAGGCAGGACAGTCAGACGCGGAGAAGGACAAGACGGTGCTGCGCTTCATGCTGTCGCAGGACGGCTGGATCTATCCGGGCGATCCTGACTCGGGCAGGCTGCGCACGCGCCTTCGCGGCATCGGCGCGGAGAAGCTGATGCCGCCGGGCGGCGAGAGCCTGCCGAAGGCCGAGCCCGGCTACACGCGGCTGCTCGACATCGCGGATCTGCTGGTCGCGAAAATGGTTCCGGGCACACGGATGCGGATCAAGGCCGGCCCGCCGCAGCGCAAGTTCTTCAGCAGAGACAACAGGGAATGCGGCGAAATACCGGCCGGCAAGGTCGTCGTGGTGACACAAAGGAGCGCTGTAGACAAATCCGGCTTCAGCCGGTTCTACCGGCCGGCCGATCACTATTTGAGCGGCGAGTGCAGCGACGACGATGGCTATTACATCCGGCGGGAATTTCTGGTGCCTGTGCAGTAGCGTTTTTATCGTCATCGCGACGACGACGGCTCAAGCTGAAACCAGGCTGTTCGAAAGCGTGCAGGTGACGCCGGCCGGCGAATACACTTTTGGCATCGAAGGGCCCGCCGCCGATCTCGACGGCAATCTCTTTGTGGTCAATCTCGGCAAGCCCGGCACCATCGGCCGGCTGCCTGCGGGCGGCGCGGCGTCGGAGCCGTTCACGGCGCTGCCCGAGGGCAGCGTCGGCAACGCCATCCGCTTCGCGCGCGACGGCACCATGTTCATCGCCGATTACAAGAAGCACAACATCTTTGCGATCCCGAAGGGCACCATCGAGCCCGCGGTCTGGTTTCATTCCGACGAGATGAACCAGCCCAACGACATCACGGTCGCCCGCGACGGCACGATCTATGCGAGCGATCCGAACTGGAAGGGCAGGGAAGGCCACATCTGGCGGATCGCAAAGGCCGCCGACGGATCGGTGCAGGGACAGGTGATGTCGGCAACGCGCGCGATGGGCACCACCAATGGCATCGATCTCAGCCCTGACGGCAAGACGCTCTATGTCGGGGAATCCAGCAACGGCCAGATCTGGTCCTATGGTATCAACGGCAACGAGCTCACCGGCGCAAAACTCGTCAAGGCGTTCCAGCCCGACACCGTCGACGGTCTGCGCACCGACGTTGCCGGCCGTCTCTACGTCGCGCGCATTCTCAAGGGCGCAATTGCGCTGATGAAGCCCAATGGCGCGGTCGAGCGCGAGATCGCGCTGAAGGGCAAGGAGCCGACCAACCTCGCCTTCGGCGGCAGCGACGGCAAGACCGTGTTCGTCACCCAGCGCCAGGGCGGCTTCATCGAGTCCTTCCGCACCGACCAGCCCGGCCGCGAGCACTGCCTTCAGCGCGGTCAATGCTAGGGCATCGAACGCGTTCTGCTTCCGGTGCAGAGCGGCACGATGAGAGACGACATTCTTCTTGCTTGCATCGGGCCGCCGCAGGCATCAAGACGTCTGTGGCACTATTCCACGAGCGCACGCCACGGAGTGTTTGAGTGAAAGCCGTCCATACCGAACTGCACCGCAGCCACGATCCGCAATTCTTCCTGGTTCGCGGCGTCGTCAAGCGCACCACCGAGCAGCCCGAGCGCGCCGATCGCCTGCTCAAAGGGCTGAAGGACGGCAAGCATCAACTGGTCGAGCCGACCACGTTCGGGCAGGGGCCTCGGGCGCGCATCCACAGTCCGGAATATCTGTCGTTCCTGAGCGAGGCCTGGGATGCCTGGACGGCGCTCGGCGATTCCGGTCCGGAGATGATCGGCAACATCCATCCCGTGCGCCATGCCGCGACCTATCCGACCCATATCGTCGGCAAGCTCGGCTGGCACACCGCCGACACCGCAGCGCCGATTGGCCCCGGCACCTGGGCCGCGGCCTGCGCTGCGACGGATGTTGCGGTCACTGCGGCGCAGATGGTGATGGACGGCGAGGATGCGGTCTATGCGCTCTGCCGTCCGCCCGGTCATCACGCCTATCGCGACATGGCCGGCGGCTTCTGCTTCCTCAACAACAGCGCGATCGCCGCCGCGCATCTGCGGCAGATGCATGAGCGCGTCGTCATCCTCGATGTCGACGTGCATCACGGCAACGGCACGCAGGGCATCTTCTACGCGCGGCCGGACATCTACACGATTTCGATCCATGCCGATCCGGTCGCCTACTATCCGTACGTTTGGGGCTACGCGCATGAGCGCGGCGAAGGACCCGGCCTCGGCACCAATCTGAACATTCCGCTTCCCATCGGCACCGGCGATGAGGGCTACATCCAGGCGATGGACGTCGCGCGCAAGGCGATCGAGTCCTTTGCGCCCGGCGCCCTCGTCATCGCGCTCGGCCTCGATGCCTCCGAGCACGATCCGCTGAAGGGATTGGCCGTCACCACGCCTGGCTTCCGCCGCATCGGCCAAGCCATCGCAAAGCTGGGCCTGCCGACTGTGTTCGTGCAGGAGGGCGGCTATCTCTCGGACATCCTGGGCGCCAACCTGACCGCGGTGCTGGCGGGGTTCGAAGAGGCAAGGTGATTGTTCGCCTCTCTTCGCATGCGCCGAACTTCGCCCCTCCCCGCGCGCAGAGAGAGGCCGGAATTTGCGCAAGCAAATTCCAGGTGAGGGGGAGTCTCCGCGAGTCCAACTGCCACCGTCCTCGCGGAGAGTCCCCCTCACCCCGACCCTCTCCCCGCAAGCGGGGAGAGGGAGGGGGAGAGGGAGAGGGAGAGGACCTCAAAACATCCCGCTCGCCGCGAGGGCCTTGCAGACATGCTGCATCTCGGTCTCGTCCGCGACCATGTCGAGCATGACAGTGGTCAGGCCCTTTGCCGCGAACTGCTTCAGCCTGGTGCCGATCTCCTCGTAGCTGCCGACGAGATAGGGGCAGTCGGCCTGGAAGGTCAGGAACGGCAACAGCCAATAGCCATTCTCCTGAAGTTCGCCGCTCTGGCCCTCATAGAGCCGCTGCTTCCACACCGAATCGCTGTTCTCCACAGTGAGCGCCAGCAATTCGCGGTCGTCGGGGTTGTCGCGAAAGCGCGCCTTTGCCGCTTGCCGCGCCTCCTCACGGCTCTCGCGAGCGAAGATGCCAAAATTCATGCCTGATACAGCGAGGCCGCGGTCGAGATCGGGCGGCAGCATCTGCATCTTGATGCAGCCGGTCTCTTTCGCGACGCGCTGCGCCGGCTCGGACTGGCCTGCGATCAGAAATTCCGGCATCAGCTCCGCCGGCAGGCGCGGACGCAGCTGCAGGTTGCTGGCGCGGTAGAACCGGCCCACCATATTCACTGGCCGCGGACTTGCCAGCAACTGGCGCATCAGCGCGACGAACTCGCCGAGCCTGACATAGCGGTCGGCATGCGGCTGGTCGTCGCCGAGCCCCTGCAAATCGCTGACCGCGGTCCCGGTGATCATGTTGAGATAGACCTTGCGGCCGTAGAGCTGCGCAAAGGATGAGACGAATTTTGCCGCCGTGAACGGGTGCATGTAGACCGGATTGACCGCGATCAGCGGCGAGCTCCGTGTCGTCGCAGCCAGGATGTGCTGGGCCATCGCCCAGGGCTCGACGAACACGTCGTTGCCTTCGAACAGCAAAATGCCCTCGAAGCCGTTGCAGTCGGCGAACTCCGCCACGCGCATCAGCTCGCCGACATATTTTTGAGGATCGCGGTTGCGCGAGATCGCGGGAAAGACGCGCAGCCGCGGCGGCGTCATTCAGCCGCTTCCTGGAACGGCCAGGCATTGCGGGCGATGGGAAGGCCGCCGTCCGCACGAGAGCCGTCGGCGATCGCGAGGCGATGCGAGGGGGACGGCGAGCACAGCGAGAAGCGCCAGCCTCGCGGATCGTCGGCGATATCGGGCTTGAAGCTGATCCCGATCGCCTCGCGCGAGATCTGCATCGCGAAGGCGTCGAGCGGCAGATTGAGCCCAAAACCCCTGGCCTTCAGATAGGCCTCCTTGAGCGTCCAGTAGTCGAAGAAGCGCTCGATCGCGGCGGGCTCCGGCAGTCCGCGCAGGGTTTCGACCTCCTCCGGCGCAAAGAAGCGAAGCGCGGTCGACAGCGGCGCCACCCGCCGCGACACGGTTTCGACGTCGACGCCGACGGCCTCATGACCCGACACCACGCAGGCGACGCAGCCATCGGCATGCGACAGACTGAAATGCAGCGCGGTTGAAGTCGCGGGCGCCGCAACGTACGGCCGCCCGTAGCAGCCGGCGCCAAACGACCAGTCCGACGGCGCAACGTTGGGCGCGACCTGGGACAGCGCCAACCGCAGCATCGCGTGCGCGAAAATATACTGCCGCCGATGCCGCTCGAACACAAAGCGGTCGGCGCGGACCCGCTCGTCGGCCGAGAGCAGGCGCCGGCACGCATCGGCCGCGCCCGGCGCGTCAATGGACTCGATCAGTCCGACAAACAGTTCAATTCTGTCGTCTGCCATCAATTGGGCCCATGGCGTCAGGCGGAGGCGAAGTCTCCGGCCCTGACGGAAGAATCAACTGAGCAAGAATCAACGAGCGGACCGCTTCTAACGGTCCACCCAGGCAATTTCTTGTCGATTTGGAGGCCGGTTTACAGGCGCAAGCTTGTGCGAGACCCCAGCTCGACGCGCGAGCGGCCCATGTCCGGAATATGAAGCCTGAAGATTCGTGCGGCGTCCCGGCCGACGAGTCTTACTTCTTCTTCTTGGCTTTCTTCGCGCCGCCCAGCATCGAAAGGCTGGTGTCGACATCCTTGAGCGCCGACTGGAGCTTCTTGCGCTCGTCGTTCAGCAGCTTTTGCAGGGCCTTGCGGTCCTTGTCGCTCAGCGAGGTACCCTTGGTAAATTTGATGAAACCCATAACACACTCCCCCGGTTGAAAATGATCGTCCAAATCAAAACACGGGAATAATCTTGCGCGGCGCGCGCCAAATAATCAAGATGCAACTTGCTCACTCACAGCTTTGGCGCGTGAACCCGTATTCGTCCGTGCTGTGCAGCGGCTCACGCTGCCCTGCGCGCGAGCAATCGTCCGAGCGGCGCGTTGGGCTGAGCGATGGCGGCGACCAGCAGCGCGACCAGATCCTCCATCCACTCGCCGACCACATGACCGTCGAGCAGTTCGCCCTTATAGTTGAATGATCCCGTGATTCCGCTCGGGCGCTCCTTGAGCATCAGCGACAGCCAGGTCTGATCGATCGGCAGCACCGGCTGGCCTTCGCGCGCGATGTTGCCGATCGATGCTGTCGTCAGATCAGGCAGATCGAGTGGCTGGCGCAGCGGATTTTGTAGGGTGAAATAGACCTGAAGCAGGCCGGCCGGATCGATGCCCTCCCGCTCCAGATGATCGGCCAGGATGTTGAACGGCAGCTCCTGCCGCGCATGTGCCTCGAGCACGCTCTGGCGCACCCGGGCCAGAGCTGCCGCGAACGGCAGATCGGGCGTGATCGTGGTGCGGACGATCACCGTGTTCTCGAACGGGCCGAGGATACGATCGGTGTCGGGCTGGGCACGATTGGCCATGGCGGTGGCGACCGCGATGTCGGTGCGGCCGGTTCGCGCCAGCAGCAGGACCTTCAGACCGGTGAGAAGGCACATGAACAAGGTGCCGTTGTGCTGGCTGGCAAAGGCCGCGAGTCGCCCGATCAGCTCGCGATCGAGGCTGACGGGATGATGCCCCGTGGATGGGCCCGGGCTTGATTCGCCATCGAAGAGCGGGACCGCGCCGCGCAGATTTTCGGTCCAGTCGGCGGCCTGGCGGCGGGCGGCGTCGGTGCCGCACCACCAGCGCTGCCAGCGTGCAACATCCGAGAAGGCCGGCGGCGGGCTCGGTAGCGGCACCGACGGATATCCGGCCAGCGCCGCGTAGCGGCGCGACAATTCCTCGAACAGCACGCCGATCGACCAGCCGTCGACGACGGCATGATGCAGCGTCAGCAGCAGCACATGATCCTCGGCGTGGAGCCGCAACAACCGCGCCCGCATTAGCGGCGCCTGTGTGGTGTCGATCGGAGTATACGTCTCCTGTTCGATCAGGAGGTCGATCTTCCTGAGCTCTAGGGCCTTGCGGCGCTTTTTATTGTGCGGTTGACCGTCGCCGATCGTCTCGACGGTCAGCACCGGGCGGAGCTCGCCGGGTGGAACGATGCTGCTGGTCGGCTCCTCGCCGTTCCAGCCGAACATGGTCCGCAGCGATTCGTGCCGGGCTGCGATATCGTCGATTGCCTGCACCAGGGCGGCCGGATCGAGCGAGCCCTGGAGACGGAAGGCAAAGGGCAGGTTGAACAGCGGCAGTCCCGCCAGATTGCGCTCGATCCGCAGCATCTGATCCTGCGCGATCGAGATTGCCGGAAGTCCCTGCTCGCCCAACCGCGGCACGCTTGCGGCAGGCTTGGCTGGCTTCGTCGCCGCGGCTTCATCCACCCGCCGGGCGAGCTCTTCGATCGTCGGCGCCTCGAAGATGGTCTTGATCGGCAGCGACACGCCGAACGCGCGGGCGACGCGCGCCATCGCTTGGCCCGCCAGCAGCGAATGGCCGCCGAGGTCGAAGAAATTATCGGTGACGCCAAGGCTCTCGACCTTCAGCAGGTCGATCCAGATGTCGGAGAGCACTTTTTCGGTGAAGCGCCGCGCCGGCACGGCCGCATCCGGCCCGGACGCGTCCACCTGGGCGGGTGCCAGCAGCGCCGACCGGTCGATCTTGCCATGGGCATTGAGCGGTACCTGATCCAGGAACAGGAAGGCGGACGGGACGGCATGGCCCGGCAACCGGCTCTTCAGGAACTCGCGCAGCTCGCTGGCGCTGCTCTGGGTGCCGGGCTTTGCGACGATATGGGCGATCAGCCTGACATCGCCGCTCGCCTCGCGGTGCGGCTCGACGATGCCGGCGCGCACGTCAGGATGCTCGGCCAGCGCGGTCTCGATCTCCTTGAGCTCGATTCGGTAGCCGCGGACCTTGACCTGGTGGTCGGCGCGGCCGAGGCACTCGATCGTGCCGCCACTGCGGCGGCGGGCGAGGTCGCCGGTCCGGTACAGCCGGCTGCCTGCCTTGCTGGCGAACGGATCGGGCAGGAAGCGCTGCCGGCTTTGCGCGGGATCGTTGACATAACCGCGGCCGACGCCGGCGCCGGCGATGCAGAGCTCGCCGACGACGCCGACCGGCTGCGGGTGGAGGTTTGCATCGAGTACGTAGATTTGGGTGTTCGGCAGCGGCGCGCCGACCGGAACGTTGCTCGTCGTGGTCGTCGGCGCCTTGGTCAGACGATGCAAGGAGACGTCGTCGGAACATTCCGATGCGCCATAGGCGTTGATCAGCGGTACTCTCGGGCAGCGGGCGAACCAGGCCCGGCAGAGCTCGACCGGCAGCGGCTCGCCGGTCGAGATCAGGAGCCGCAGCTTCGCGAAGGCGCGCAGGACATGCGGCTCGTCCATGCGATCGAGGATCGCACGCAGCAGCGATGGCACGATCTCCAGCACCGTGATGCCCTCGTGCGCGATCTCCCGCGCGAGCAGGATCGGGTCCTTCACGACCTCGTTGCCGCAGATGTGAACGCGCGCGCCGACCATCGGGCCGGCGAGGCATTGCCAGACCGAGATGACAAAGCTCTGCGGCGCGGTCTGCGCGATCACGTCCCTGGCCGAGAGGCGGAGCTCAGAGATCAGCGAGGCCAGATGGTTCGACAGCCCGCGCTGCTCGATCATGACGCCCTTGGGGGCGCCGGAGGAGCCGGATGTATAGATGAGATAGGCAAGGCTCGCAGCTTCGCGCCGCGCGGCGCGGGCGGGCTTGGTCGCCCTTGGCGCGATTGCGTCTTCGAGCTCGGCCACATGGATGCGTCCGGCCAGCGGTTCGAGCAGCGCTCCGACCATTGGCGATTGCGCGCAGCCGGCCAGCAGCACCTGGGCGCAGCTCGATCCCAAAATGGTCGCAAGCCGCGCCAGCGGCTGCTCGGGATCGAGGTTCAGGAAGGCCGCGCCCGCGCGCTGCACGCCGATCATCGCGGCGATGAGGTCGGGCCCGCGCTCGGCCAGCAGGGCAACCACTGTCTCGGCCCCGACGCCCTCGCGCGTCAGCCAGTGCGCGACGGCCTGGCTGCGCTGGGCCAGCTCGCGATAGGTCAGGGAGGCGTGGCCGTCCGATACCGCGATCGCGTTCGGCGTCTTCTTGGCCTGGCGGTCGAAGCGTTCGCAGAGATTGCCACGCCGGGTGAGGTTGGCGGAAGCTCCGCGGCCTTGCGCCAGCAACTGCCGGCATTCGGCCGCGGTCAGAAGCGGCAGACGCGAGATGCGCTGCTCCGGACTGGCGATGGCGGCCTTGAGCAGGGTTTTGAATTGGTTTGCCATGCCTGCGATCGTCGCCGTGTCGAACAGATCGGTGGCGTATTCGAAGAAGCCGGTGAAGCGGCCGTCGGCCTCGACAAGTTCGAGCGTGATGTCGAAGCGCGCGACTTTTGGGTCGATCTCGATCCGTCGCGCCGATAGGCCGGCGAAACGCGCCGCCTCGATCGAGGCATTCTGGAGGATGAACATGATCCGGAACAGCGGATTGCCGTCCGTCCTTCGCGCAACCTGCAAGGCGCGCAGCACCTGCTCGATCGGCAGATCCTGGTTGCGATAGGCATCGAGCGTCACCTGCCGCACTCGCCGCAACACCTCGCCGAAACTCGGATCGCCGGCAAAATCGTTGCGCAGGATCAGCGTGTTGGCGAACAGCCCGATCAGGCGCTCGCTCTCGATCTGGTTGCGGTTGGCGATCAGCGATCCGGTCGCGACATCCTCATGCCCGGTGTGGCGGAACAGCAGGCACTGGAACGCCGCGAGCAGCGTCATGAACGGCGTGACGCCCTGGTGCTGGCTCAATGCGCGAATATCGCCCGACAGTGTCCTGGAGAACTCGAGATAATGACGGGCGCCGCGACCGCTCCAGACCTGCGGCCGTGGCCGGTCGGTGCGCAGCGGCAGGGTGGTGACGCCGTCGAGCTGGGTCTTCCAATAATCGAGCTGCTCCTTCGCCGCCGGCGTCTGTGCCCAGCTCTGCTGCCATAGTGCAAAGTCGCGGTACTGGAAGGTGGGCGACGGGAGTGCCGCCATGTTCGCCTTGCGCGCCGCGGCGTAATGGGCGGCAAGCTCCTCCCAGAACAACCGCTGCGACCAGCCGTCGGTGACGAGGTGATGCACATTGACCACCAGCGCGTGGCTGGATTTGTCGAAGGAGAGCAGTGTGACCTTTAGGGGCGGCTCGCGCGCGAGATCGAACTTGTACTGCGCGAGCTTGAGCGCCTCGCGCCTGATGACCGCGGCCTGCTTGTCGGCAGGGCAGGGCTTGAGCCTGATCCGTTCGAACCGCGACGGCGATGGCAGCACGCGCTGCGCCGGCTCGCCCTGCCGTTCGATGAAGACCGAGCGCAGCGCCTCGTGGCGCGCGCAGATCGCGGTGAGGCCCGCAGAAAGCGCCGCGACGTCGACCTGCCCCTTAAGCCGCGCGACTTCGACGACGTTGTAATTATAGTGCGTCGGATCAAGCCGCGAGAGCACGTACATCCGCTGCTGCTGGAACGACAGCGGCGCATCGGTTTCCGTACCCTGACGCCAGGCTGGCAGCGCCGCGTCACGATGGCTTGCGGCGGTCTCGATCCGGGCCGCAAGCGCACTGACCGTGGCGCAATCAAAGATGTCCTCGAACGAGAAGTCGACGCCAAAGCGTTCGCGCAGCCGCGAGCGCATCTGCGTCACCGCAAGCGAGTCCGCGCCGAGCGCGAAGACGTCCTGGTCGATGCCGACTTGCGGAAGCTCCAGCAGAGCGGCCCAGATCTCGGCGAGCTGGGTCTCCAGCGTATTGCGCGGCAGTTGCTCCTCATCGGCGTCCTCCGCCGTCGCGATCAGTTCGACCAGCGCGTTGCGCTTGACCTTGCCGCTGGCGCCTTTCGGCAGCGCCGCCACGCTGCGGATCAGGCTCGGCACCTTGTAGGCGGCGAGACGTTTTCGCGCGAACTGGCGCAGCTGGTCGGAGCTCGCCTCGGAATTCGGCCGCAGCACCACGACCGCGGCGACGTTCTCGCCGAGCTTCGGGTGCGGGACCGCGAACACGCCGGCTTCCAGCACCGCGGGATGGCTCAGCAGGACCTCTTCCACTTCGAGCGGCGAGATCTTCTGGCCGCCGCGGTTGATGACGTCCTTGATGCGGCCGACGATGAAGAGATAGCCGTCGGCGTCGAGATAGCCGAGATCGCCGGTCCTGAACCAGCCGTCGCGGAACGCGGCCTGCGTGGCCGCCTCGTCATTATAGTAGCCGCGGCTCATGTTCGGTCCGCGCAGCATGATCTCGCCGCGCTCGCCGCTCGCAAGGGCGCGGCCGGTCTCGTCCATGATCGCGATCTCGGGTCCTGCGGCGCGGCCGACCGATCCGATCTTGCGCAGCTCGAACGGATTGGCGGCGATCTGCGAGGCCGCTTCCGTCATGCCGTAGGTCTCGAGCACGGGAACACCGAAGATTGCTTCCAGGCCGTTCAGGATCGCGGGCGCGAGCGAAGCGGACGCCGAGCGGATCACGCGCAGCGACGACGAGCGGACGCGGTCCGGATTTGCTTCCGTCGCCGTCAGCAGCGCGCGATGGATCGTCGGCACCGCCGTGTACCAGGTCGGCCGCAGCTCCCGCATCCAGCCGAAGAAGGACGCGGCGTCGAAACCCTCGGTGCAGATCACGCTGGAGCCCGCGGCCAGCGCCGTCAGCAGGCCGGAGATCAGGCCATGGGCGTGAAACAGCGGCAGGACGTTGAGCAAGCGATCGTGCGGCGCGAGCGACAGCACGCGGCCGGCATTGTGGGCGGACAGGCACACATTGCGCTGCGTCAGCGGCACCATTTTCGGCCGTGCCGCCGTACCTGACGTCAACAGGATGAAAGCGTCGTCATCGGCGCGCGAGCCGCCGCTGCCGTTCGCCGGTCCGACCGTCGGACCGGCGAATTCGCAGCCGCCGAGATCGTCTTTCGGTCCCGGCACGAAATCGATCACCGCGATATCGAGCGCCTTGGCGACGTCGCGGCTTGGTGAGTTCATGTCGGCCCGGGTGACGAGCGCCGTGAGCTTCAGTTCGCTGAAATAGCGTTGCAGCTCATCCGCAGTCAGATCCGGATTGACGGGGACGCAGGCACAGCTCGACGCGACTGCGATCAGCACGAGCGCGCTGTCGGCGCCGCGCGGCAGCGCAACGGCAATGCGGTCGGCAGGGCCGATGCCAAGTCCGCGCAGGGTGCGGCCCAGATGCCGGATCCGGTCGTTCAGCCCGCCATAGGTGAGGGCCGGCCGGCCAGGGCCGAGCAGGGCCGGCGCCGCCGGCGTCGTCCGCGCATAATGCTCTAGAAGGCCGCCGATATGGGCAAAGGTCCTGGTTTCGGCGCCAGAGCCGTCCGATCCCTCTCCCGCTCCGGATGCAATGTCCGACAACGCCATTCCCTTTTGATCCGATTGGGCTATTCTTCCCAAGACTTAGGGAACGCGTCCAGTCTGAGGTGAAGTTCGGGCCCCAAAATCTGTGGTTGAGGGGCTCTAAAGCCCTTCGACGGAGTGATGGTCGGGCGGAAATCACCATGCTGGAGAACGAGCTTGACACGGGAACGGGAGGCGGGCTGAAGCGCTGGCTCGATGGCGTCGGTCTCGGCCATTACGGCGATCTGTTCGCCCAGCACCGCCTCGATCTCGATGTCATGGGGGATCTGACCGAATCCGATCTGGTCGAGCTCGGGCTGCCGCTCGGCGATCGCAAGCGGCTGCAGCGGGCGATGGCGGCGCTGTACCAGGCCGAGACCGCAGCGAAACCCGACACAGCAGTGCAGCCGCAAGCCCGGACGGAAGTCGGCGCCGAACGGCGTCAGCTCACCACCATGTTCTGCGACATGGTGGATTCCACCTCGCTCTCGGTGCAGTTCGATCCGGAAGACGTGCGCGACATGATCGCCAGCTTCCGCGAGACCTGCGTCCGCGTGGTCAAGCATTACGAGGGTTTCGCCGCCCGTTTCGTCGGCGACGGTATTTTGGTCTATTTCGGCTATCCGACCGCGCATGAAGACGACGCCGAGCGCGCCGTGCGGGCCGGGCTCGAGATCGTGCGGGTGCTGTCGAGCGCGCGCGCGATCGAGCCGCGCGGGGCGCTCAGCCACTCGCCCGCCGTCCGCATCGGCATCGCGACCGGTCTCGTCGTGGTCGGCGATCTCGTCGGACAGGGCACCGAGGAGCGCGACTCCGCGGTCGGAGAAACCGTCAATCTTGCCGCGCGCCTGCAAGCCCTGGCGCCGCCCAATGGCGTCGTGATTTCCTCCTCGACCCAGTCGCTGCTGAAGGGAAAGTTCGACTACCGCAGTCTCGGCGTGCATGACTTGAAGGGCATCTCGGAGAAAGCGCAGGCCTGGCACGTGGTGCGCGCCTCCCGGGTGGAGACCCGATTCGCCGCGGCCATGGGGACGCGGCTGACGCCGCTCGTCAACCGCGAGGAGGAGATTGCGCTGTTGATGAGCCGCTGGCAGCAGGTCAGGGACGGCGACGGCCAGGTCGTGGTCAAGTTCGGCGAGCCCGGCATCGGCAAGTCGCGCATCATCCAGGAGATCTTCGAGCGGATTGCGGGCGACCGCCACGGGCAGGTCTCGTTCCAGTGCTCGCCTTATTACACCTCCACGGCGTTCTATCCGTTCGCCGAGCAGCTCAAATTCTCGCTCGGCCTCGACCGCGAGGATCCATCCGCGGCATCGCTGGCGAGCCTCGAGACCGCGATCGCCGCCGCGCATGGCGACATCGAGCAGGTCACGCCGCTGTTCGCCGTGCTGCTGTCGATTCCGACCGGAGATCGCTATCCGCCGCTCGAGCTGTCGCCGCAGCAGCAGAAGGATGCGACCGTCGCGGCGCTGGTCAGCCACTTCCTCGGCCTCGCGCGCGAGATGCCGCTGGTGATCGCGTTCGAGGATCTGCACTGGATCGATCCGACCTCCCGTGAGGTGATCGATCTCCTGGTCGACCGGGTGCAGAACCGGCCGATCCTGGTCATCATCACCGCGCGTTCCGAATTCCAGCCGAGCTGGAACGCGCATTCGCACATCACCACGCTGGTGCTGAATCGTCTGAGCCGGCAGCTGCGCACGACGCTGGTCGAGCGCGTCGCCGGCCGCGAGCTTCCCAAGGAGGTCGTCGAGGAGATCATCGTCAAGACCGACGGCGTGCCGCTGTTCCTGGAGGAGCTGACCAAGACCGTTCTCGAATCCAACCTGTTGACCGAACGGCACGGCCGCTATGTGCTGTCGGGCCCGTGGCGGCAGCTCGCCATTCCGGCGACCCTGACCGATTCGCTGATGGCGCGGCTCGACCGGATGGGGCCGTTCAAGCGGATTGCGCAGATCGGCGCCACCATCGGCCGCGAATTCTCCTACGAGACGCTGCACGCGGTCGCCAACACGCCTTCCGAGCAGATCGAGGCGGCGCTCAATCATCTCGAAGAGGCCGGGCTGATCATGCGCCGCGGCCATCCGCCCGATGCGCTGTACTCGTTCAAGCACGTGATGATCCAGAACGCTGCGCATGCGAGCCTGTTGCACAGCGAGCGGCGCAAGCTGCATTCCCGCATCGCCCAGGTGCTCGCGGAGATGTATCCGGAGAAGACCGAACGCGAGCCGGAGCTGCTCGCCCATCACCTCACCGAGTCGGGCCAGAGCGAGGGCGCCGCCAGCTTCTGGCTCAAGGCCGGCAAGCAGGCGGCCAAGAGCGGCGCCAATCTGGAGGCGATCGGCCATCTGCGCCGGGGCCTCAGCGTCGTGCAGGCCAATGCGCGCATGCGGGGTGCCGACGAGATGGAGCTCGAGCTGCGCATCGCGCTCGGCAATGCCCTAATCGCCGCCAAGGGCTATGCGGTGCAGGAGGTCGAGGAGAACTACATCCGCGCGCTCGAGCTCGGCCGGCAGCTCGACGACGAGGAAAAGGCCTTTGCCGCCACGCGCGGGCTCTGGGTCTGCCATTTCATCCGCGCCGATCTCACCCGCGCGCACGATCTCAGCGTCGAGCTGCTGAAGTTCGCCAAGCGCGAGCGCCTCAACGAGCGGAGCCAGCCGGCGCAGCAGACCGGCTATCTGATCGAGGCGCACCGCTCGATCGCGATGACCATGCTCTATCGTGGGCGTTTTGCCGCGTCCCAGCATCATCTGCATCGCTGCATCAATCTCTACAGCCCCGACCTGCATTCTGATCTGATGGAGCGGCATGGCACCGATCCCGGCGTCGTCTCGCTATCCTATCTCGGCTACCTCTTGTGGTTCCTCGGCCGGCCCGATGCTGCGCGCCAGCACAGCGAGCAGGCGATCCTGCACGCCGAGAAGATTCGTCATCCCTTCTCGCTCGCCTTCGCGCTCGTGTTCGGCGCCTATCTTTGCCAGCATCTGCGCGATATCGAGGGCACGCGCGACCACGCCAACCGCGCCATGATCATCGCCACCGAGCACAATTTCCTGCACTGGAAGCAGCAGGCCGCGATCCTGCGCGGCTGGGCGCTGGCGCAGCTTGGCGAGGCCGACGAGGGCATCAGCCAGATGCGCTTGGGGCTCGACGAATACGAGGCGATGGATTCCTGGCTCGCCGGCTGCTGGTTCCGCTGCCTGCTGGCGGAAGCCTACGCCAAGGTCGGGATGCGCGATGCCGCCTTGCGCGCGCTGGACGGCGCGCTCGCGACCGCAAGGCGCACCGGCGATCACTCCTACCTTGCCGAGGTCTACCGCTTGCAGGGCGAGATCACGCTGCTGGACCGCGATCCGGCGTCGGTGCAGGAGGCCGAGGATCTGTTCGCGCTGTCGCTGGAGACCGCGCGCAAGCAGGGCGCGCTGTCCTGGGAGCTGCGCACCGCCGTCAGCCTCGCGCGCCTGTCGCAGGAGGCCGGCAAGCGCGAGCATGCAAGCCTGCTGCTGGTCCCGATCGTCGGCAAATTCAGCGAGGGCTTTTACACGCCGGACCTGAAGCAGGCGATGCAGCTCGTCAACGAGCTCGGCGCGCAGGCGCCGGTTCACGAACCGGCTGATCCCGTGCGATGAGTGATATTGCCGCCGCGCGTGCGCATTACGTTGCGATGATTGCGAAGCGCGAGCGGATTGCCTCAAAGCGCTTGCTCGAAGCGTTGGCCGCCGTCCCGCGCGAGGATTTTCTGACAAGAGGCCCTTGGCGCGTTAGGAGTGCGGCAGCGCACAGCTACCGGCTGACGCCCGATGCTGATCCCGTCCATCTCTACGATAACGTGCTGGTCGCGATCGACGCGCGCCGCAAGCTCGACACCGGCCTGCCGAGCCTGTGGGCGCATTTCATCGACCTGCTCGATGTCAAAGATAAGGACCACGTGGTTCAGATCGGCTGCGGGCTCGGCTATTTCTCGGCCGTGCTGTCGAAGATGGTCGGCCCGAAAGGGCGCGTGATGGCAGTCGATTGCGACGAGCGGCTGGCGACGCGTGCCGCGAGCTATCTTCGCGCCTACGACAATGTCGAGGTCGTCCGCGGCGACGGCCGCCGCGACATCGGCGGACCGGCCGATGTCATCATCGTGCATGCCGGCTTCTCGCATCCGCATCCGCTCTGGCTCCGGTCGCTCCGCCCGCGCGGCCGCCTGCTGGTGCCGCTGACCCAGCGCGACCGCGAAGGCGCCGCGGTCAAGATCACGCGCAAGGGCAAAGGCTTCGAAGCCGAGGCGGTGCAGCAGATCCGGATCTTTCCCGGCCAGGGCCGAGGCGTGACCGCGCTCGACGACCGCGTCGCCGACTGGTGGCAGCGCGCATCTGCCATGGCGCCGCTGCGCTTTCGCGAGATAGAGCAGGGACTGCCGTCGGATGGCTAATGGTACATTTCATTTTACCTTGATTGCGAATGTAAGTTTCCAACCGCTACCAGCGCCGCTATGACTGCGGCTTGATCGCCATTCGAGCGCGCTCCATGCATTCCGTTGCACTGCTGACTGCCAGCTATGCCAAGGATATCGAACGCTTTTCGCTGCTCAGCGAGAGCATCGATACCTGGCTGACGGGATACACGCGGCATTATGTTCTCGTTAACGATGAGGATGTGCCGCTGTTCGCGCGGTTCGGGTCCGACAAGCGCGTCATCGTTCCGGCCTCGCGCTATTTGCCGAAATGGTTGTTCGCGCTGCCGCCGGCGCTGCAGTTCATCAGCAGCCGCAGGGTCTGGCTGTCGCTGCTGTCCTCGCCCGTCCATGGCTGGCACATCCAGCAGATCCTCAAGATCGCCGGGGTCCTCAACGCGCCCGAACAGCGCGTCTGCATCCTGGATTCGGACAATCTGTTCTTCCGCGAATTCGACGTCGGCCAGTATGCCGGTGGCGAGAAGACGCCGCTGTTCGTCACGCCCAAGGGGATCGACGCCGGCCATCCCCTGCATGTGCTGTGGCTCCGCACCGTCGATCAGCTTCTCGGCGTCAAGCACCGCTCCTTCCCCGCGGATGACTATGTCGGCAACGCACTGGTCTGGGACAGGGACACCGCACACGCGATGACCGGCGCGATCAAGTCGGCGACGGGATTGAACTGGGCCCTGGCGCTATGCCGGAAGAAGAAGTTTTCGGAATACCTGCTTTACGGAAACTTCGTCGCGAACTCGCCGGAGCATCTGGCGAGGCACCGCATCACCCAAGGCAGCATCGCGGTATCGCATTGGGACGACACGCGCCTCGACCGCGAGGCGATCGAGGCGATGATGCGCGCCGCTTCGCCGGAGCAGGTTGCGCTCTGCATCCAGTCCTATTCGTCGACCTCGATCGACGACATCCGCGACGTGTTCCGGCTCAGCTCGCGCGACCGCCGCGGTCCGAGCCTGTCACCGGATCACATGGGGGATGCGGCCGAATTCGAAGTACCGAAGACCGCTAAGGCACCGCGTCCTTAAACGTCCTTCGTGAACTTGCTGATCACGTCCATGAACGGCTTTGGCTTGAACTCGCCGTCGAGCGGCAGCGGCCGGTTCGGCTGCTTGTCCTTGCGGGCGAAGGTGCCGTTGATCCAGCTATAGCGGTCCGAGATGCCCCAGGTCAGGATCGAGCGCACCGGGCCGCTGGCCGAGATCGCAGTCAGGAGATCGTCGACGCGCTTGGCGACGACGGCATCGCGCTCCGCGGGACTACCCGTCAGCTTCTGATCGTCGACGTCGAGCTCGGTGACGTACACGTCCAGGCCCCACGAGCGAAGCTCGGTGACGAACTCGGCGAGGCCATGCGTGTCGATCTCGAGCTCGGCATGCAGATGCGATTGCAGGCCCACCGCATGCAGCGGAACGCCCCGGTCGAGCAGATCCATGATCAGGTTGCGGTAGGCCGCGCGCTTGGCGATGAAGGAGTCCTTCGCCGATTCGATATCATATTCGTTGATCGCGAGCTTGACATATGGATCGGCCGCGGCCGCCGTGCGGAAGGCCAGCGGAATCCAGCGCTCGCCGAGATGCTGCGTCCAGAACGTGTCGCGCCGCTCGTTCGGACTGCGGGGATTGTCGGGGATCGGCTCGTTGACGACGTCCCACGACGTCAGCTTGTCCTTGTAATAGGAGACGACGGTGCCGATGTGATCGACATAGGCGCGCTCGACGCCTTTGCCGTCCTTGATCTGCCTGGTCCACTCCGGAATGTCGTGATACCAGGCGAGCGCGTGGCCACGCATGGTCAGGTCGTTCTTCTGCGCGAATTCATGGATGGCGTCGGCGCGTTCGAAGGCGAACGTATGCGCGTCCGGGCGCAGCATCGGCCATTTCAGTTCGAGCACCGGCACGACCTGGGTGCAATAGGTGCTGATGGCTTCGCCAAGCCGCGGATCAGCTTGCAGATCCCACAGCGTCGCGGCGGCGCCATAGCCCTGATGGCGCTGGGCAAGCTTCGCGGCCGGCAATGCCGACGCGGAAGCGCCCGCCGCAAGCGTCGCAGCGCTGCCGAGAAGAAATTCGCGTCTGTCGAGCCCGGTCACGCTTGGTTCTGCATCACGGCTTCGGCGATCTCGTAATAGTGAAGCGCGCCCTTCTCGAGAGTCAGATTCTCGATCACATAGTCGCGCGGCGCGAAATTGCCGGCACTCACATGCGACCAGAACTCGCTCCAGCCGGAGATGAAGCCGGCCGCATCGGTGAAGGTCATGCCGCAGCGTGCGTCGAAATAAGGCACGGAGGACACGCCGCCTTCGTACCTCACCTTGTGCGGAAAATACTTCGGATCCTGCCACGGCCCGCGGCGATCCCACGCAAAGACGGGAACGCCGCTCGACAGCGCTTGCTGGCATGCGATGCCCTGGCTCTCATGCTCGCACAGGAAGATCATGCTGCGGCAACGCGCCAGCGCCGCCTTGTAGTCGTCTTCCTTGTAATGACCGTAGCGGATCACCTCGACCGTCCGGCCGCTGGCCGAAAGATGCCTGCGGATCGGTTCGATCAGTTCGGGCTCATATCGCTCGCAGTCCCAGCGAACCTTGTCATAGAGCAGTACGTCCACGCTCTTGCGGTCGGCCGGCGTCGGCGTCCACAAATCGGTGTCGATGCCGACGGGCCAGGCGTCGACATGGGACCAGTGCGGGCGGAACATGTCGGCGTACCAGGCGCACGGCACCAGGACGCGCTTCACCTGCAGGTCCTTCAGGCGCTCCGGTGCATCGATCGGGTGGTCATACATGGCGACACCGAGCAGGAGCGGGTTCTTCCATTTGAACCAGTCGAGCACGAACGGCCGCCCGATGATGCAGGCGAGTTCCTCCGGATGCTTCCGGATGTACCGGTAGTCGTTGACGCGGTAGCGGATGCCGAGCCGGTCGAGGCCCGCGCACAGATTGAGGAGGACGCGGCGCTGTCCGCTGATGAAGGACTCGCCCACGACGAGGCGCCGCAGCAGCGGCCGGATGTGGCGGTCACCGGGAAACCAGCGGTCGTCCCGCTCTTCAAAGAAGAGGTTGAGAACCATCCTGTCGCGCCTCTGCGTGCCGAAATCCGCCGGAACGAGCGGAGCGTCAGTGCCGCCATGCAACCAGGAGGTCGGGTGCGCCCGCGCTCGTTCGGCAACGTCCATGTCAATCACGTCCACGCATCGGAGAAGTCGGGCGACCTTCTGATATCATTGCTTCTTTTCTGTGATCCCGCCGGTTCCTACAACAACAGGGCAAATTTAACGCTAACGCGCGATAACCGCCGATACCGTTCATTCGCGATCCGATTTGCAGGCTTATGCGACTATCTTGATCGATGCCGGCGGCGCAATGCGATCGCCGCAGCAAAGGCCAACTGTTTTAACGCCCCGTTAATCCTCAAGACGCCGCCGGTCCCGTGCTCGCATGCTGAACCGCCATTTCTCGATCTATCTCGTCGCCTACATCCTGCCGGCGGCGGTGGGCTTCTTCGCGGTTACCGCCTATACGCGGTTCTTGAGCCCGGCTGAATACGGCTTCTATGTCGTCGGCATCAGCCTTGCCGGCATTTTAGGCGCGATCTTCTTCGCCTGGATCAAACTGTCGGTGTCGCGCTACCAAGCCATGTCGGCCGAGGTGGATTTCCGCGGCACGGCGATGGTCGCCTTCGCGCTGACAGCCGCGGTGCTCTGCGCCACCACGCCGCTGGTGTTCCTGTTCCGCAGTGACGTCAGTGCCGACCTGTTGCTCGCCAGCATGTTCGTCGCGATCATGGCCAATGCGGTCGATGTCGGCCAGGAGTTCGAGCGCGCCAAGCTGCGGCCCTATCGCTTCGCCATGATCTCGATCGTACGCAGCATCTCGAGTGTCGGCTTCGGCCTCGCCGGCATCTGGCTGGGCTGGGGCGGCCTCGGCCTGCTCGCGGCGTTCGGCCTGGGCTCGCTTACCGGGATCATTCTCAACCTCGTCGGCGACCGCACCAGGATCGCAAGTTTCCAGCGCAGCCAGTTCATGCAGCTGGCGCGATACGGCCTGCCGCTGACGCTGGCCGGACTCTCTGTGGCGGTGTATTCGGCCTGCGACCGGCTCATCGTGGCCTATCTCCTCGGCAAGGACGCCGCCGGCATCTTTGGCGTCGCCGCCGACCTGCCGCGCCAGTTCATGGTCATGATCGCGTCCAGCGTCGCTGCCGCGACCGTGCCGCTGGTGTTCCGGTCATTGTCCGAGAAGAACAACGCGACGACGCGGGAGCGGCTGACCGAAAGTCTCGAACTGCTGCTCGTCGTCGTCGCGCCCGTCGCGGTCTGGCTTGCGCTCGCGGCCGACCAGGTCGCCGGCACGCTCGTCGGCATCGATTTCCGCGCCGGCGTGTCGGCGCTGCTGCCGACGCTCGTGCTCGCGCGTTTCTTCGGCATCGCCAACCAGTTCTACGTCCAGATCAGCTTTCAGCTCGCCGAGCGGCCCTTCATGCTGGCGGCGCAGTCCTTCCTCACACTCGTGATCAGCGTAGCGCTGATGTTCGCGCTGGTCGCCGGCTATGGCCTCTATGGTGCCGCGCTGGCGACGCTCGCGACCGAGGCGATCGGCTTCCTCGTCGCCGTCGTCCTGATGCATCGCGCCCATCCCGTGCCGTTCGATCTCAACCGCCTTGCCGGCGTTGCCGCCTCAGCCGCGGCGATGGCAGCTGCGATCCTGATCGCGCGAGCGCAAGCGGGTGGCACCGGCTTCGTCGCGCTCATCATCGTGAGTCTCGCCGGCGGTCTTGCTTATGTCGCGGCGGCCTGGCTCCTCAACGTCGCAAACATCAGGACGTTGTCGCTACGTGTCCTGCGGACCTTCAACCGGAAGGCGCTTGGCGTCTAGCAGCGCCTCTGCCGGGCGTGGCCTCGCCGCCTGAAATCAGGCCGGGTCATCGGCCCGCCGCTGAAAGCGGACATTCTGCCGCAGCGGTCCAGCTTCGGCTCAGCCCCGGCTGCAAGCCACCTTCCGCCCGCGCGAGCCGTCGTATATGAGAGATTTGCCGCCGGAGCGTGCCGAATATCGCCACAGACGGAACGTATGGCGGCTGTGATTTCTTAATCCAGAGATCGCAATCTGACATTTGACCGACACAAACGGACCGGCATTTCGACCGAGGATGGCATGGAAAACCTGATGACAACGGCGCAATCCACCGTGGCGATGCGGCGTTGGGGCCCTCCCGGCATCGTGACCCTGGCGGCGATGCTCGCATTTGCGGCCATGGCTGCGGCGATGGGCCCGGCGACCGCAGCCAAGCAGGCGCGCCAGCCCGCCGAGGCGGTGGCGCCGCGCGAGGCCGGCGAGCCGATCATGGCGATCGTGTCGATCAAGAGCCAGCAGGTCACCTTCTATGACGCCGACGGCTGGATCCTGCGTGCGCCGGTCTCGACCGGCACCACGGGCCGCGAGACTCCCGCAGGCGTCTTCGCCATCATCGAGAAGGACAAGGACCACCACTCGACCATGTACGACGATGCCTGGATGCCGAACATGCAGCGCATCACCTGGAACGGCATCGCGCTGCATGGCGGGCCGCTGCCCGGCTATGCTGCCTCGCATGGTTGCGTGCGGATGCCGTTCGGCTTCGCCGAGAATCTGTTCGACAAGACCAACATCGGAATGCGGGTGATCATCTCGCCGAACGATGCGGTCCCGGTCGATTTCACTCATCCCGCGCTGTTCGTGCCGAAGCCGGAGGCCATCGCGGCCGCCCCAGGCCGCATCGGCAAGCTCTCCGCTGAAGCGGAGGAAGCCACCCGCGCTGCCGACGAGACCAAGAAGGCCGCCACAGCAGCGGCGAAAGAGGCGCAATCGCTCCCGGCGATGCTGCGCAAGCTGGAACAGCAGAAGACCCGCGCGGATGCCGAGAATGCCTATGCCGACAAGCTGCTTGCGAATGCCAAGACCGACCAGGCCAGGGCCAAGGCCGAGGAGCTGAAGCAGAAGGCAGCCGCCAAGGCGGCTGACGCCGCGACGCAGCTCGATGCCGCCAAGGCCGCCGCGCAGCCGAAGCGCGATGCCGTCGCCGCCAACAAGGAGGCCGCGAAGGCCGCGGCGGCCAGGAAGGCCGATGCCGTGAAGGCGGCGCTGGACGCAAAGCTCGCGCTCGAGCCGGTGTCGGTCTACATCAGCCGCGCGACGCAAAAGCTCTATGTGCGGCGGAACACGCACAAGCCGGCGCCGGATGGCGGCGGCGAGGTGTTCGACACCAGCATCGAGGTTCCCGTCACGATCCGCAATCCCGACCAGCCGCTCGGCACGCACGTCTTCACGGCGATGGCCAAGAACGGCACGGGCCTGCGCTGGAGCGTGGTCACGATCGACGACGGCGACAACGCCAAGGACGCGCTCGACCGCATCGCCATTCCGCAGGAGGTGTGGGATCGCATCGGGCCGACGGCCTTGCCGCGCTCCTCGATCATCATCTCGGACGAGCCGCTGAGCGCCGAGACCAACTACCGCACCGAGTTCGTCGCGGTGCTGAGCAATCAGCCACAGGGCGGCTTCATCACGCGCAAGCCGACCGCGCCGCCGATGGCCGTTGCCAGCGACGACGGCTATGGCGGCTGGGACAATGGCGGCAACGGCTTCGGCTTCTTCTTTCAGCCGCGCGATCCGTACCCGCAACCCGTCAATCCGCGCCGTCGCGGCCAATATCAATATTATCAGCCGGCGCAGCCGATGCAGCGCAGTTTTTGGTAGGACGCGGGCTGCGCCTCAGACCAAAGCCCCTAACTACGGCCGTGCTTCGATCACGATTGCCTGGATCTTGGCTTCGACAGGGCCGGATCCGTGGCGGGTTCTGATCTCCTCGGCAACGGCATCCGTCGCAGCCTGAAGCTTGCTCGCATCCCTGGCCTCGATCTCGTTTCGGAGCGGCGTTCCCTGGCAGTACGCGAACGCCACCTGTTCAGGCGTCGGCGCGCGGCTCACCGCTGCAAGCGTTTCGATCGACATGTCGCGGAAGCCGGCTTGCTCCAGATCGGCCTTGATGACGGCCTTGTCGTGATAGCCATGCGGCGTCCGCGCCATGAAACGGGGCGGATCGTGCGGAAAGATTTTTCCGAGCACGCGCGTCGCGTCGTCGGCGAACAAATTGTCCTCGATGCGGTCCCAGACGTTGAACACGAATGTGCCGTTGCCCTTCAGGACGCGCTTCACCTCGCCGTAGGCCTTGACGCGATCCGGAAAGAACATGGCGCCGAACTGGCAGCAGACCACGTCGAACTCGGCGTCACCAAAGGGCAGCGCCATGCCGTCCGCATGGCGCCATATGATGCGATCATCATCGGCCTGGCGCTGCGCCGCGACCGCGAGCATCGGCTCATTGAGGTCGGTCGCGATGTAGCGGATGCCGCGCGGCAGTGCCGCCGCCACGGCGCGCGTCAGCGCACCGGTG
Organism: Bradyrhizobium diazoefficiens; assembly: GCF_016616235.1. Classification (NCBI taxonomy): domain Bacteria; kingdom Pseudomonadati; phylum Pseudomonadota; class Alphaproteobacteria; order Hyphomicrobiales; family Nitrobacteraceae; genus Bradyrhizobium; species Bradyrhizobium diazoefficiens. The sequence continues at coordinate 6,360,415 of NZ_CP067100.1, read as the reverse complement.
CCGGCCGCGATCTCGAGCAGCACGGAAGGCGCGCGAGCTGCGACGCGTCTTGCGATGTCCTCCGCGTAAACGGAGAAGATCATCGGCACCAGATATTCATCGTAGATTTTCGGAATCGAGCCGGCGAAAACCTTGTCAGTGCTGGACATGCTTGCCTCGCTGAAGGTTCGGACGTGAAAATCACGCTAGCACAGATCGCCGCCTGCCGCGCCAGCAGCAAGCCAAATCACGCCGATCCTGCATCGCCCTGCGGGCCTCCAGCGACACCGGCTCGTAGCGGTTGCCGTTGAGCTGACAAGGCCGTCGCCAAAGCCGATCGCGGCGAGGAGCACGCGCCGCCGGCGATCGAGGAGTTCACCAGGAAATTCAGCGAGCGTTTCAAGTACCGGCCCGACCACAACTTGCGACGGTGGCCATGGATCTCGGGTGAATCCAGCGTGGGGCAATCCGACTGCGCACAATCTGCGCATCTGGCCAGGTTGACGCCGCTCGCCCTCAGCACGATATCTGCGGCAGATGCAGACCGCCGCGAAGGGGCCGGATATGAACCCGCCGACAATCGACCATGCCCCCACGCAAGCCGACGCCGTCGTCGACTGGCTCACCCACGGTACGCGCGACGAGCGCTTCATCGACAACATCTTCGCCGAGATGTGCATCCGCCTCCAGCAGGCGGGCATCCCGCTCAAGCGGTCGACGCTGCACGTCCTGATCCATCATCCGCAATGGCTGGGCGCCCGCTTCATGTGGTCCGACGGCATGCGCGAGGCGGAGCTCGCGCGGGTGGATTACGATGTGCGCGAGCGGTCCGAGTACATCGGTAGTCCCGCCAACGAGATGCAGGACGGCGCCACCGAGGTGCGCGAGAATCTCGAGCGCGATCCGTCGCTCGGCCGCAAGCACGCCCTCTATGACGAGATGCGGGCAAAGGGTCTGACCGACTATGTCGCCTGGCCGCTCTACCACACGCTCGGCAAGCGCCATCTCATCACCTTCGCGACCGACCGTGCCGGCGGCTTCGACGCCGCGCATGTCGCGGCCCTGCAGAGCGTGTTGCCGGTGCTCGCGCTGGTCAGCGAGATCCGCGTCAAGAACCGCCTGGCGCGGACGCTGCTCGAGACCTATGTCGGCTCCCATGCCGGCGAGCTGATCCTCGCCGGCGCCACGCGGCGCGGCACCGGCACCACGGTGCGCGCCGCGATCATGATCTGCGACTTGCGTGATTTCACCAAGATCTCCGACAACTGGCCGCGCGACGACGTCATCGATCTCCTCAACGATTATTTCGATGCGATGTCGGAGCCGATCGCAAAGCACGGCGGCGAGATCCTCAAATTCATCGGCGACGGCCTGCTGGCGATCTTCCCGCTGAGCCAGCCCAATGCCTGCGCCAACCTGCTGCATGCCGTGACCGAGGCCCGTCAGGCCATGGCCGCGCTGAACGCGCGCAACAGTGCGACCAGCCGCGCGCCGCTGAACTACGGCATCGGCGTCCATGTCGGCGACGTCATGTACGGCAATATCGGATCAATGAGCCGGCTCGACTTCACCGTGATCGGCCCCGCCGTCAACATGGCCTCGCGCCTGGAGGCGCTGACCAAGCAGGTGGGAAAGCCGGTGCTGCTGTCGCGCGACTTCGCCGAGCTGGTCGCGCGTGAGTTCGAGCTCGAGCACGTGGGCAAATACGAGGTGCGCGGCTTCAGCGATCCGATCGAGCTGTTTGCGTATCCCGGGTGAGGGCAGGGCCACGGTCGGTGCCGTGAGCCTGAGGCCAATTTCCTCATTGCGGGCAGCTCTGTTGCCAACGCGCGAGTGGCCAACTACGCTCCGTCTCGGGTCCGCCCACATGGTCCTTCGATCGGCCGCGCGTTCATGCCAAAATTCCTCCGCATCGGTGTCCATCAGTCGAACGTCTCGGGATACACGTCGAAGGCGTGGTGCGTCAGGCGCGTCGGCTCGAAGATTTTCCTGAAATGGGGCGCCGTGGAGGTCCAGGGCGCGGGGAGCGGTCGCAAGGTCTACTGGGCGCGTCTGCCGCAGGAGAAGACGATTCCTTGCCGCACGGCGCAGCGCGCCCGGGACTATGCCAAGGCCGCGATCGCGCGTCGCCGCAGCCATCGCTATGAGCCGCTGACAGGACCGATCGCGGACCGGCCCCGCTCCGCCGCCGCCAATGGCGAGCTCAAGCAGGTCCTCGCCACCATCCTGATCGTCGATATCGTCGGCTCCACCGCCAAAGCCGCCAAGCTCGGCGACGCGCGCTGGACCAAGGTGATGGGCCACTATTACGCCGCGGTTCGCAAAGAACTGAAGTCCTCGCGCGGCAAGGAGGTCGTGACCACCGGCGACGGCGTGCTGGCGACCTTCAAGGCGCCGGCCGCCGGCGTTGATTGCGCCACCGCGATCCAGAAGGCCGTGCGCACGCTCGGCCTCGAGATCAGGGTGGGGCTTCACCACGGCGAGTACACGATCAGCGGCGGCGAAATGGTCGGCCTCGCCTTCCACATCGGCACTCGCGTCGCCGCGAAAGCCCGTGCCGGCGAAGTCCTGGTGTCGAGCGCGGTCAAGGACCTGCTGAAGGCGCAGACCACGATCAGCTTGAGAGATCACGGCGTGCATCAGCTCAAGGGCGTGCCGGAAAGGTGGCGGTTGTATCGGCTGGTGGGGTGAAAGGTGAAAGGTGAGATTGGTTCGCCCCTGCGCTTGTGGCCCAGCTCCAAGGTTCCTGCTCGGATGGTCAATACCATGCGGCTGCCGGCGGGAACGAAGCCTTGAGACCGCGCGTTGCGCGTGGATACTTCGAGGAAAAGACGTGCCGCGCTATCATTTTGATCTGGTCGATTCGAAAACAATTGCCGACGAGGGAGGGGCCGAGTTGCCTGATGACGTCAAGGCCCTGGACGTTGCTGAAGAGATTGCGAGGCAACTCTTGAAGGAGCGTCCTGAGCTCGAAGGTCGTCGCTTTTCGATCCTGATCACCAACCAGGATGGCGAAGAGATCGGCCGGGTCCCACTGGATATCCTGCACTGAATCGCGATCCAGGATGACGCTCAAGATTGGGGTGATTTCGGACACGCATGGGCTGCTGAGGCCGGAGGCGGAGCGCTGCCTTGCCGGCGTGTCCCACATCATCCACGCCGGCGATATCGGCACTCCGGAGATCGTGGACCGCCTTGGCCGGATCGCGCCTGTGACCGCTATCAGGGGCAACGTCGATATGGGCGATTGGGCGAGGCGCTTGCCTGACACCGAAACGTTGCGCCTTGGCGGCCGCGTCCTCTACGTCTTGCACGATCTCAAGCAACTTACGGTCAACCCGACGGAGCTTGGGATCGAAGTCGTGATATCGGGCCATTCGCATCGCGTCGCAATCGAGACCGTCGGTGGCGTGCTCTACCTGAATCCAGGAAGTGCAGGGCGCAGGCGATTCAAGCTACCGATCACGCTGGCAACGCTCGATCTGGATCGAAAGGGCGCGCTCCATCCTGTTATTCATGATCTCGGAACGTGTGACAGCCACCCGCAGGCGCCGGTGGTCCCCGGAAGCAAACCGGTGAGATGCAGCAGGCGCAGTCTATCGCGTTGGCACACCGGGCGAATTGCCGAGTTGGGCCGGTGGGACGATCGAATGACGGGCGGCAAAATCGATCAAGGCGCCTCGCGCGGGACTATCCGGCTCCAGCAAGTCCCTGTGTGTGCCGAACAGGGTCACGGCGACTTCGATCTCGCCTTGCCAGTTCGTGATCGCCGACGAGATCGCGACCAAACCCGGGATGTAACGTCCGTCGACATAGGCAACACGCTCGCGCCGGATTTTCATCGTCAGTGCGCCGACACTTGCCAGGTCGGGACTGAGATCCGGCCAGCTGACGCCGGCAGAAGCGGCACGCTCGAGTTCGTTTTGCAGTCGCACGGCCAGTTGGGCGGACGGCAGATAGGACAGGAAGACACGTCCGGTCGCGGAGTCCAGCAACGGAAACGTGCTGCCAAGACCAATCGACGTGGTCGTCAGATGGGGCCCTCTCTCCAGTCTGACCACGGTTGGGCCATTGTGACTCCAGACGGCAAGCAGCGCGGCCTGTCCGGTCACCGTGGCCAATTCCTCGAGCTCTTCGGATGCGCGGATGACGAAGTTGTTCCGGCTGATGGCCGCGACACCCAGCTCTGCAGCTTCGCGGCCGAGGTCATATCGGCCGGAGCGCTCCTTCTGCACGGCAAGGCCGGCATGAATGAAGCTTGCCAGATAACGGTGGACCTTGCTGGGCGGCATGCCGGCTTCCCGTGCGATATCCGACAGCGTCGCCGGCCCCTCGAAGGACCGCAGCACCCGCAGCACCGAGAGCGCGGCATCGAGAGCCTGAATCCCGCCCGGCGCCGCCCCGCTCTCTTCGCCGACATCTTTCGCAGGCGTCCGCTTCATTTCAACAATTCCTTGAACTCGGCCGGCACGCTCGCCCCGCGAAGTCCGCCTGCATCGGTGACATGAGCCCAGGCGCGCTGCTCAAAGCCGGTGGCAACCTGCACGGTCCCCACCGAAAGCTTGTAGTCGATTCGAAACCGTCGCTCCTGCCACTCGGCGACGTCTGCGCGGATCACCAGTTCATCGTCGTATCGCGCCGGCCCCACGAACTGGGCCCCGACATTGACCAGCGGCGTGACGCCGGCAAAGCGGCGCTTGAGCTCGCGCTGGCTCAAGCCGAGCCTGCGCAGCCAGCGCTGATAGGTGCAATCGAACCAGTAGAAGTAGTTGGGATAAAAAACGATTCCGGCTTCGTCGCAATCGCCCCACTCGATCGTAAAAGCTGTCTCGAACATCCCAAATTCTCCCTGACTACTCTGGATGGAAGTCTACCGCCGCATCCGCTTTTGCATACAAGAAAAAAGATTCCATACTGTGCAATAAGGCTATTGCGTTATCGGAAATTAATTTCATAATGCGCAAACAGAAGCTGACACCAAAAACAACAGGGAAGGGAAGCTCATGCGGCTCGGTCGCATTGCCGTGCTCGGGGGTGGTCCTGCGGGGCTCTACTTCGCCGCGCTGTGGAAGCGCCGGCATCCTGGGGCTCACGTCGACGTCTTCGAACAGAATCCCGAAGGGGCGACCTGGGGATTCGGCGTCGTCTTCTCCGACAAGGCGCTCGATTTTCTGCGCGCCGACGATCCCGAAACCGAAGAGGTCCTCTCCGCGCGCATGGAGAGGTGGCGTGACATCACGCTCGTTCATCGCGGCGAGCGCGTCGTGCTCGACGGCGTCGGCTTTTCCGCGGTCGGACGGCTCGATTTCATCACTGAATTGACCGAGCGTGCCCGATCCGCTGGCGCCGACCTGCACTTCGGAAAGATCGTGCGTTCCGTCGATGAACTCACAGGCTACGATCTCATCGTTGCCGCCGACGGGATCAACTCGCTGGTACGAAGGACCTTTGAGGGCGACTTCAAGACGTCGCTCTCCTACGACGACAACAAGTTCGCCTGGTACGGCACCACCAAACGTTTCGAGACGCTGACCCAGACCTTCGTCGAGACGGAGTTCGGCAGCTTCAACGCCCATCATTACCGCTATTCGCCGACCATGAGCACGTTCATCGTCGAGTGCGACCGCGCCACCTGGTTGCATGCGGGCTTTGCGGAGAAGACGGAGGACGAGAGCAGGGCGCTTTGCGAGAAGGTGTTCGCCGATACCCTGGAAGGCCATCCTCTCGTCAGCAACAAATCGTTCTGGCGGAATTTCCCCTGGTTGTGGAACGATCGCTGGTCGCACCGCAACATGGTGCTCGTCGGGGACGCGCTCCACACCGCGCATTTCTCGATCGGATCGGGCACGCGCCTTGCGCTCGAGGACGTCATCGCGCTCGTCAACGCGCTCGATGGCGAGACGAACAGTCTCCGCCGTGCGCTGGAAGCCTATGAAGCCATGCGCCGCCCGGTGGTGGAGAAGCTGGTCAAGGCCGCAAGGACCAGCGCGGCCTGGTACGAGCGCTTCGGCGAGCACATGAAGCTCGCGCCGCTGGATTTCGGTTACAGCTACATCACCCGTTCGGGGCGGATCGACGACAATCAGCTCCGCGCCATGTCGCCGCGCTTCATGGCGCGCTACGACGCGCATTGCCTCGTCCCCGGCACATCGGCTTGAGCAGAGGAACAGTCCCATGACCGACGGAACCGACCAGAGCCTCGCCCAGGCGATCGTGGACCGTGTGCCTGACGATGCAGCAAGCGCGCAGGAGATCGGCTTCGAGATCGCCGTGCGCTACAATGCCAGCGAAATCCTGTTCGACAATCTCGAAGCGGGCCGTGCCGACAAGGTCGCGATCTATGCGGCGACCGGCAACACCACTTATCGCGAGTTGTGCGCCAAGGCCGCCCAGTGCGGCAACGCGCTCACCTCGCTCGGGCTTCGCCGCGGCGATCGCGTGCTCCTGCTGCTGAACGACACGGCGTCCTATCCCGCGGTGTTCTTCGGCGCGGTCCGCGCCGGCTTCGTGCCGATGCTGATCAACACGCTGTCACCGAAGGACCTCATCGGTTTCTATTTGCAGGATTCGGCTGCGGCGGTCGCGGTGATCGACGCCGAATATGCCTCCCTGTTCGACCGGGAGACGATCGCGGGAACGCAGCTCCGCACGCTGGTCGTGCTGAACGGCGCGGCCACTGGCGAGCCCTCGCTCGAAATCCTCGACGGCGACCAGTGGTTCGCAGGATTTCCCCCAGAGCTGGAAGCAGCGCCGACGTCCCGCGACGACATGGCGTTCTGGATGTACAGCTCCGGCAGCACCGGCCGGCCCAAAGGCATCGTGCACCTCCAGCACGACATGGCCTACACGGCGAAGAGCTTCGGGCGGCACATCCTGGGAATCGAGGAGAACGACATCTGCTTCTCCGTGCCGAAAATCTTCTTCGCCTACGGCTTCGGCAATTCGATCTCGTTCCCGTTCTCGGTCGGCGCCAGCACGGTGCTGCTCGCCGGCCGGCCCGAGCCGAGCGCGGTGCTCGACACGATCGCGCGGTTCAAGCCGACACTCTTCTTCGGCCTGCCGACGCTCTACAACGCGCTGCTCAATCATCCGCGTATCGAGAGCGCCGATCTCACCAGCGTGCGTTTGTGTCTCTCGGCCGCCGAAGTGCTGTCGCAGGACATCTTCAATGAATGGAAGCGCCGCTTCGGCCACGAGATCGTCGAGGGCCTCGGATCGACCGAGGTTCTGCACATCTATCTCTCGAACACGCGTGCGCAGAAGAAGACCGGCACCGCCGGCAAGCGCGTCCCGGGATATGAGATCCGGCTGACCACGCCCGAAGGCGAGCCGGTCGCGCGAGGTCAGGAAGGCGTGATGTGGGTCCGCGGTCACTCCAACGCGCCCTGCTACTGGAACAGGCCGGATAAGACCGCGCAGACCATGCGCGAGGAGGGGTGGATCTGGACCGGTGACAGGTTGGTCGAGGACGCGGACGGCTTCTTCACGTTCGTCGGCCGCGTCGACGATCTCATCAAGGTGAGCGGCCAATGGATCTATCCGCTCGAGATCGAGCTGTGCCTGTCGGAGCATCCCGCGATCCGCGAATGCGCGGTCCTTGGCCTGGAGCTAGCCGATCGCCGCATGACCACGAAGGCGTTCGTGATCCTTCGCGATGGTCACGCTGCCAGCGAAGCGCTCACGCGCGAGCTCCAGGATTTCGTCAAGGCGAAGCTGCTGCCGTTCAAATATCCGCGCCTCGTCGAATACCGGTCCGATCTGCCGAAGACCGGGACCGGCAAGATCGACCGTCAGCAGCTGCGCAGCGCGCCATTGGACGCCTGAGCGCGGCCGCCCCTCCCATCGCACTGTCACCCCTAAACAACCCCAGGCACATTGGAGTTCGTGATGTCTCCTGCGACGACAATCGACGTGACCGAAATCATCGAACAGGCGCGGTTCGGACGCCTCCAGCTCCTGATCCTCGTGCTCTGCGCGTGGATTGCCATGCTCGACGGCTTCGACACTCAGGCGATCGCCTACGTCGCGCCTGTCATCGCCGAGCACTGGGGCATCGCGATGGCCGGCTTCGGCCCGATCTTCGGTGCCGGTCTCGCCGGCCTCACCGTCGGCGCCTTCATCCTGAGCCCCGCGGCTGATCGGTTCGGCCGCAAGAACGTGATCCTGCTCTCGGTGCTGCTGTTCGGCCTTTTCGCGCTCATCACGGCGCGCGCGGCCACGCTGAACGAGCTCCTGGTCTATCGCTTCCTGACCGGCCTTGGCCTTGGCGGCGCCATGCCCAATATCATCGCGCTGACCAGCGAATACGCGCCCAAGCGGATGCGCGCGCTGCTGATCGCCATCATGTTCTGCGGCTTCCCGCTGGGTTCGACGATCGGCGGCGTGATCAGCGCGCCGCTGATCGCATCCTTCGGCTGGCACGCGGTCTTCATCGTCGGCGGCATCCTTCCTCTCGCGACTTTGATCGTCCTCTTCATTTGGCTGCCCGAGTCGATCCGCTTCCTGATGACGCGCAGCGCCACGGACGAGCGGATCGCAAGCTTGCTGACAAGACTCGACCCGACCGTCTCCCCGGCGACGGAAAGCCGCTATGTCATGCCGCCCTCGCAAGCGGCCGGCTTCCCCGTGACGAAGCTTCTCGCCGAGGGCCGTGCATCGATGACGCTGCTGCTCTGGGTCGCGTTCTTCATGAACCTGCTCGTCATGTACTTCCTCGTGAACTGGATGCCCTCGCTGCTCAAGGCGAGCGGCCTGCCGCTCAACATCGCGATCCTCTCGACGGCGGTGCTCAACGCCGGCGGCGTCGTCGGCGCGATCGTGCTCGGCCGCTTCGTCGATCGGCTCGATCCGTATCTGGTGCTCGGCGGGGCCTATTGCGCCTCGGCGCTCTTCATCGCGGGGATCGCGTTCGGATCGGCCAATGTCTGGACCTTGATGATCGCGACCTTCCTTGCCGGCTTCGGCGTCGTCGGTGCGCAGATCGGCATGAATGCGCTTGCCGCAAGCCTCTATCCCACCGAAATCCGATCCACCGGTGTGGGCTGGGCATTGGGCGTCGGCCGCATCGGTTCGATCATCGGTCCGGTCGCTGGCGGCATGCTGCTCGGGTTCGGCTGGAATGCGCAGTTCGTCGTTCTGGCGGCCGCAGTGCCGGCCGTGCTGGCAGGGCTTGCGGTAATCGCCCTGCGCAAACGGGAGCCGTCGCTCAAGCTCGTGCCGTCGGCCGCGCTTCATCACTGACAGCGAGACAGACAATGTCCAAGCAAGCCATCATGGCGCCGACCGCCGATACGCCGGAGCGGCGCGCCTTCTATGACAAGATCGACAAGAGCAACCTGACGGCGCTGTGGCTGTCGCTGGCCGATCTCGTGACGCCCGAGCCGAAGAGCGCCTGCCGGCCAGCCTCATGGCGGTTCGATGAGATCCGCAGCTTCATGCTCGAGGCCGGCGGTCTCATCACCGCAAAGGAAGCCGAGCGGCGCGTCCTGGTTCTGGAAAATCCCGGCCTGCGCGGGCAATCCAAGATCACCACCGATCTCTATGCCGGCGTGCAACTGGTGATGCCGGGTGAGGTCGCGCCGGCACACCGCCATACCCAGTCCGCCCTGCGCTTCATTCTCGAAGGCGAGGGCGCCTATACGGCGGTGAACGGCGAGCGCACGATGATGCATGAAGGTGATTTCATCATCACGCCTCCCTGGGCCTGGCACGATCACGGCAATCCCAGCTCCGATCCCGTGTTCTGGCTGGATGGTCTCGACATTCCCGTCATTCAGATGCTGGATGCATCCTTCGCCGAACATCTCGACGTCGACGAGCAGCCGATCACGAGGCCGATCGGCGACAGCGACGCCCGCTATGGCCACAACCTCCTTCCCGTGGACCACCGGGGAGGCGGCGGCGCCTCGCCGGTGTTCAACTATCCCTATGCACGAACGCGCGAGGCGCTCGAGCGCTTGCGACGCAGTGCCGCCTGGGACCCCTGCCACGGGCTCAAGATGCGCTACACCAACCCGATCACGGGCAATCACGCCATGGCCACCATGGCGACGTTCATCCAGCTCCTGCCAAAGGGCTTCGCCACCGCCGCCTATCGCTCGACCGACGCCACCGTGTTCGTGCCGATCGAGGGCAGGGGCCGCAGCGTCATCTCGGCGCGATCCGGCGAGGACGTCACGGTCGAGTGGGCCAAGCGCGACATCTTCGTCGTTCCCTCCTGGCATCGCGTGCGTCACGAGTCCGCCAGCGGCGACGCCGTGATCTTCTCCTACTCCGATCGACCCATTCAGGAAGCCCTACATCTGTTCCGGGAGGACCGCGGCAATGCCTAACGCCAACACTCACGCCGATTTCGTCCTGCCTCCGCCGCCGCAAGCCTCCGTCGCGGTTCACAACAGCACGGCGCGCTTTCCGGTGCGCCGGATCATCTGCGTCGGCCGCAACTACGCAGCGCACGCCCGCGAGATGGGGCGCGATCCCGACCGCGAGCCGCCGTTCTTCTTCATGAAGCCCGCTGACACGGTCGTGGACGACGGCACCACTGTTCCCTATCCGCCGCAGACCAGAAACTTCCACTACGAGATCGAGCTGATCGTGGCGATCGGGCAGGGCGGAACGGACATCCCCGTCGCGCGCGCGCTCGATCATGTCTGGGGCTACGGCGTCGGCATCGATCTGACCCGTCGCGATCTGCAGCTTCAAGCCCGTGAACAGGGCCGCCCCTGGGACTGGGGCAAGGGTTTTGATCTCTCGGCGCCGATCGCTCCGCTGCGACCGGTCTCGGAGGTCGGCCATCCCTATGCCGGGCGTATCTGGCTTGCGGTCGACGGCGCGCTCAAGCAGGATTCCGACATCTCAAAACTGATCTGGCCCGTGCCGGACATCATCTCGATCTGCTCGCAGTCGATGGTGCTCAAACCCGGCGACGTCATCATGACGGGAACGCCGGAAGGCGTTGGCCCCGTGCAGCGCGGCCAAGTGATGACAGGAGGAATCGAGGGGCTGGGCGAAATCAGGATCCCCGTAGAACAGGGCTGTTGAAGCAAAAGAGCGGACGCTCCGCTTCATTGATTTGCGACGATTTGGGTTGCGTTCGATCGTGTTCGCCGCGTTCCCGCCGTAGCGCCACCAGCCACAGGATCGTTGCGAGCGATGCGGTCGCCGAGAGATTGGTCCGAGATCGGTGACGATCAGCATCGCGCTCACGATCGACGCGATATTAGGTTACCACGGTCGCAGTGCTGGACTGCACCGACCGCGGCTTGTCTGACTGTGAAGTTCTGCTTCACGGCTTGTCAACATTATGCTCCATAGTTGCCGACGCAAGGCCGTCGTATCTCTTCCGGACAACGCGATGCGTGAGAAGAGGAACACCGCAATGGCCGACGTCTTGGTGAGCTCAACGATCACAGTGACGTACCTGAACAAGATCACCCGCGGCAGTCCTCTGAGCAGTTCTCCGGGACGAACGCAGGGGCATTGCATCGGCGAGCCTTTTTGGCCGCCGGCGCGACCGCTACGATCCTCGCAGCCAGCCCGAGCTTCGCGCAGAGTCCACCGCCGGTTGCGCCTGCGCCTGCTCTGACCGGGCAGGGAACGATGCCGAGCAACGTCAGCGTCGAGCGGCTAGACGGCTCAATTCTGAAGATCGGCATTCGGCAGGACAACGACCGCGTCGAACTGTCGAGCGTCATCGGCTTGGGCCGTTTAATGTATATGCTCGATCACGATGACGCTCTGCGCGTCGCGGTGCTCTATTCCCAGGGTGCCGACTTTGTCGGCGGCGTCCTTGACGCCGAAAGCTGGGCACCAGTCCTACGGACCGGTCGCTTTCCGGAAATCCAGCAGTTCGTCAATCCGGTCGGCACCATCCCGCCGCGTCGAGAGAAGCCACTCGTCGTCGCCGTACACGGGAAGTGCCAAGGCGCCGGCCACGAGCTTTTTCTTGCTGCCGATGTCCGGGTTGCCGCAAGCAATACCGTATTCGCACAGCCGGAGGTCACCCGCGGCCACTTCCCGGCCGGTGGCGCACCGATCAGTTTTGTCCGCGAAGCGGGTTGGGCGAATGCGATGCGTTATATGTTGACAGGCGATGAATGGGACGCCGACGAAGCATACCGGATGGGCCTCGTTCAATTCGTGACGCCGCCTGGTAGGCAACTCGATCGGGCCATCGAGATCGCTCGAAAGATCATCCGCGGCAGCTCCGCTTGGCATTCGAGCGACCATGAATTCGGCGCACCGTGCGCTCAGCGAAGGTCAGGAAGCCGCGTACGCGGCGCTGTTCCCCGAACTTGCTCGTCTTGCGCAGAGCGACGATCATGAGGAATATTTCCGCGCGCTTCGGGACAAGCGCGTTCCGGCCTTCCATGGTCGCTGACCCCTGGGGCCTGTCGATCATTCGTCGGAGGCTCGATCCAGGCGCGAGGAGAGGGCCTGCGAAACAAACCGGTGGTCCAATTTGCACGAGCGACACGCGACAGGTACGCTTCTCGGCTGATCGGCGCGGAGGAGCGTAGCTGCTTCACGCCGCGCGTAGAAGACGGAGGTCGAGCTGGCGGTGGCTTCGCTGTCCGAACAGCGCGAACAATGGGCCGTTTCTGCACATCCCGTCAGGGACGCTGCCGAATGTTTGCATTGGACGGCCCGCCTGCTGTCAGTATCGGTTCACCGGCCGCACGGTCCAGCGGCGGGTGCGGCCTGGCGAGTCCTACCGTTCCGGGAGGTGCGTCGTTGCTGGCCGTGCGTGTATTGACGCGCTCTAGCGTGACTGTCGATGCAGCCACGATGGCGATGGCCAAGGCGACAGCAGATAGGACCAAAGCTGCTCGATCATTCGGGTCCATCGTCAGACCTCCACGAGGCCGCTCGTAGTTCAACGGCGGGCGACGGTCCTTCAAGGGTCAATGGGCTATCAGAATTATCGTTCCTCCGAACTTGAGGGTCTGCCACTCCTTCGTAGGTTTGTCCCTTGGAAGCAGATCTGGCGGGTTGGGGCGGCGACCTGGTCGACCGTGGTGAAGGAGGCTCCGGCCACCCAGACTACACGACCTGCTGGATCTCAGACCTGGTGGGTTACGCGGTAGCCGCCGCTCGCCCTGCGTCGGTGATCCGGTATTCGACATCTCCGGAGGGAAGCGGCTCGGTTTCCACGAAACCTAGCTCCACCAGCCGCGCCACGATCTCATGGTCAAACATCGGCGGGCTGACCCAGGATTCGCCGAGAAGCCTTCTCAGAAAATCACGTTCCAGATCGGTCAGCTCCATCTCGACCTCCGCTGGTCCAGAACAACGCCGCCCCGGCCGGGAACGGAGCCATCGTCGACCGGTTGATTCCACAAGACAACATCCGGGAGGTCAACATGGCCATGGAAGATCGCGAGACGTTCAGCCTGATCGGAAGCGACAAGGTCGAGGGCACGAACGTGTACGGGGCCGGCGGCGAAAAGGTCGGCTACATCGAGCGCGTCATGATCGACAAGGTCAGCGGCAAGGTGTCGTACGCGGTGCTCAGCTTCGGCGGCCTGCTCGGCATCGGCGACGATCACTATCCGCTGCCGTGGCAGGCCCTGAAATACGACACAAACCTCGGCGGCTACGTCATCGGCATCACCCAGGACCAGCTCCGCGGTGCCCCCAAATACGCCGACGAGAGCAGCTGGAATTGGAGCGACCCCGCGACCGCGCGCTCCGTGAACGCCTACTACGGTGTGCCGGTGGCTTGAGAGGCTTGAAAGTGGGTAATGCCGTTCGTGTTCTGGTCGTCGAGGATGAAGCGCTGATCTGCAGCTTCATCGAGGACGCCTTGCTCGACGGCGGTTTGATGCCTGCGCGGTCCGTTCGGGAGAGGCGGCCATGTCTACCTTTCGTGACGGCCGCGAGGGGTGTCGGGCGCTGCTCACGGACGTCAACCTGGGTGATGGCATCAGCGGATGGGAGCTCGCGCGGCGGATCAGGGAAATCACGCCTGATTTTCCCGTGCTCTACATGACGAGCGCCAGCGCGCCGGACTGGGAATCGCAAGCCGTCGGCGGCAGCATCCTGATCGAGAAGCCGTTTGCGCCGGCGCAATTGGCCGCCGCCGTCGCGCAGCTGCTCGGTGGCGCGAGATCGCCGGGTTGACTGGGGTCGTCTGGAAACCGCGCTTCGCGGCCGAAAGCGGGCCCCGGCGTCAGGCTTCGCCGGAGCCGGAGAAGAGAACCGCCGGCGGGGTTACGCGCGGTGGCGGCGAGGGCCGTCTGTGGCTCGATCCCGGTCTGCTCTTGAGCTCGTACCTTTGGGCCAGATCGAGAAGCCGCCGCCGAGTGAACGGGTCGGCCTTCTCCGCCAGATCGCGTGCCCGCTGCGCGAAGCCACTGTAGAACTCGTCCATGACGCCACCCCACAACATAGCCGAACACCAATCTTCGGTGGTCGGCGAGGCTCACGTCAAGAGATCGCTTGTGCCCGCCTGGCAAGCGCTGACCGAGGCGGGGAAGCCAAATGTCGCTGCTGCATCCAATCCGGAAGCCGTGCCCGCACTGTGGGCGGCGATGAAGCTTGTGCGCGACGAGGCCGCCAGCGGCGGGGAGCGCTACGTCTGCCCGGATTGCGACGACGATCCGCTGCACGATCCCGCCGCCTGGAAGTGGGTGGACGGCCCGCTGGGGCCGCCGGCGAAATAGTGGCCCAGGAAAAGCCGTCGGGGCAGGGTCCGGGCCTCGCAGCGCCAGGAGTGGCAAGTTCGTCGTGGGCGTACCACTCGTTTGTAGATGCCAACGTTGGGAGGCAATGTCGACGGTCGCAAAGCTGCTCGCGCGGAAGCAAAGCCGGAGCGGCTGGAAGCGATTCTGGCCCGAACGAGCGGGAGTTGGACCCCAGGGTCGTGTCGGTGCCCAGCAAGGTCGCTGCGGCTGCCAACGTAGCGGCGGGGCCAGCTCGACGTTTCGGACCGACTCGGGCGCGGTCCTCGGCTCGACACCGCATGGCTTAGCTGAACTGCCTGCGGCTCCAGACGAGGCTGACCCGCCGACGGCATGCCGGTAGCCGGCCGGTCCCAATTGTCCCTTGTAAATTGCTTAGTGACATCCATATTCCATCCAGCAACCATCCATGGGGATGGTAAGAGGTGCCGTTCCCATGACTGACAACGTTCGCGACCTACGCCCCAAGATTTCGGATACCGAGAAAATCACGATCAACCTTGGTTACGTCGACCTCGGTCACGTCGATCTGATGGTGCAGGAAGGGTTCTATTCGAACCGCACCGATTTCATCCGGACGGCCATCCGCAATCAGCTCGAGCGGCATGCGGATGTTCTCAAGCAGTCGACGGCCAGACAAAGCTTGGACCTCGGGCTGCGCAACTTCACCCGCCGGGATCTCGAAGCGGCGCAGCGCGCCGGCGAGATGCTGCACATCAATGTCCTCGGCTTGGCGACCATCGCCCAGGACGTCACGCCCGATCTGGCACGCGCCACGATCGCTTCGGTCTCGGTGCTCGGAGCCCTCCATGCCACTCCCGCGGTCAAGGCCGCTCTTGCCGACAGAACGAGGTAACGCCGATGCTGAATCGAAACAGGGTCCAGGAGGCCACGCGTCTCACGCGCGCGGGCAAGTTGGTCGAGGCCACTGCGCTTCTGCAGCGCATGCTCCAGGGTGAAAGTGCCGCAGAACCGTTTGCTCGCACGGGCCCTCCCGCGCCAGCGCGGCCGGAGCCGCCGACCATCGAGGTGAAGGCCGACGTGATTGGGGAGAAGGAAAGGCACCAAACCACGCGCGCCGCTTCCGCGCAGCCGCGCGCACGCCCCGCCCCTTTTGACAACATGCGAGAGTTCGCCGGCCTCGGTCTGCGAGGCCCGATGTTGCGCGCTCCTCCCTCCTCATCGGATATCGCGCCCGACGGGACGCAATTCATTGCCGGCACATTCGGCAACGCGGCCGGAGTTCGAGGCTACAAGCTCTTCGTCCCGAGCCGCTATCGACGAGAGCCCCTTCCCCTCGTGGTCATGCTTCACGGCTGCACCCAGTCGGCGGACGATTTCGCGGCCGGCACCCGCATGAATTTCCTGGCCGAAGAACGGAAGTGCTTCGTGGTGTATCCGGAGCAGCCGAGCGGAGCCAATCAGTCGAAGTGCTGGAATTGGTTTCGTGGCGGCGACCAGCAACGGGACGGCGGCGAGCCTTCCCTGATCGCTGGCATCACCCGCCAAATCATGCGGGATTACCCGGTCGACCCAAAGCGTGTGTACGTCGCCGGGATGTCGGCCGGCGGCGCGGCGGCTGCCATCATGGCTGCGACGCACCCCGACCTCTACGCCGCCGTTGGCATCCATTCGGGCTTGGTTTGCGGAGCCGCCAGTGATCTTCCCTCCGCTCTTGTGGCCATGCGGCAGGGAGCCCGCTCTACGCTTTCCCATGGTGGACCGCAGGTGCCGACCATCGTTTTCCATGGCGACCGAGACACAACGGTGCATCCGAACAACGGCGACCGTATCGCCGAACAGGCGGGTAATGCGTCGGATCTGAAGGCGAAGGTCATCGCTGGAAAAGTGCCACACGGGCACGCGTATACCCGCACCATTTTGATCGACGTGAGCGGGCGCGCCGTCTCCGAGCACTGGAATGTTCACGGCGCAGGCCACGCTTGGTCGGGAGGTAGTCCGGCGGGGACCTACACCGATCCGAGTGGGCCGGATGCGACCAGGGAGATGCTTCGCTTCTTTCTCGAGCAATCGCTCCCGACTTAGTCGGCATCAGGTTGATGCCAATAGAGCGAGCGGAGCGTTGTGGCGCGGAGTTCGTTGAATCGACTGGCCGTGATCTTCAACTCCACCAAAGTGCGAGCGTCCATCCGAACGCTCGCATTGATCGCGCTACTTCTTCTCGGGCACCCAAGTGGTGCTGGCGCGGTCGTATTTGAAGCCCGGAGCGCCCTTCAGGGCGTCCTTGGTCTCGTCCAGGGTCAACCACCACTTGTCGTTCTTCTTGGCGGTCTTGACCGCGGTAAAGGGGACGATGACATCCTTCTCGCCAGCGCCGAGAAACCCGCCGACGCCGATCACAAGGCCGGTGATCTTGCCGGATTTGTCGACGAGAACGTCATCGATATCGCCGATCTTGCTTTCCTTCGGATCGTAGACGGCCTGCTTGTAGTAGTTCGTGATCGTCCAGCTTTCCGTCGGCGCCGCGGTGAGAACGGTTGTCGCGGCAAAAGCACCGGTGACTAGGGTCGCCGCCAGCAAGGATCCGATAGCGAAAGATCTCTTCATCTGTTTGTCCTCCCGATGAGTGGTCTCATCCAACGGGAAAATGTGGCAAATGTTCCAAAGTCGGAACACTGGCAGGATAGGGAAGTTAGGTGGGGAGGAGCACCCGTGATGGGCCTGAAGCGAACGATCAAGAACCTCGGACCCTATCCGTCGCTCCTTCCACTGGCGGTACCCACGGCGACGGTCGAGCCGTTGAAGCTTGTCGCGTTGGCGGTCGCCGGCGAAGGCCATTGGATCACCGGGACCGCGATGATCCTCGCCTGGACCTCCTCAGCCTGTGTGTCGTCGAACGGCTCTTCGTCATCGTCAAGCCAAAGCTTTTGACTCTGCCGTGGTTCGCCAAGTTCTGGAATGGCGTCACCTCGGTTCGCGCAGCCATTTTCGGGCCTTTTTGTAAGTTGCGCGAACGGGTGCATTGAAGGCTTCGACGTATGGGACCCGCTGTCCGTATGCGGGGGGAATCGTCGCCACAACCACGCCCATGATCTGCGCCGCTACGTCGGGTGGCGCGCGATGGCGACGTGGTGAGGCTGCCCCCGTGGCCTCGCCGTATCAACCTGAGTTCGCGCGGGCAAAAGAGGCAATCGTGCCACCGCACGCCCGGAACCTTGCCATCATTCGCGGGTTCACGCAGGCCGCATCCTGCGGCGAGGAGATATTCATGAAGAAGCTGATGCTGACGTGCGCGGCCGCTGCGCTGATCTCGACGGGCGCGATGGCGCAGTCCACGGTCGTCACGACCACCGGCACGAGCCACGCCGCCGCCGTGCAGATCGAGCCCGAATACCGCACCAAGATCCGCAGCTACGTGACCGAACACAAGATCCGTCCGGTAGAGAGCCGCGAGAAGATCGTGGTCGGCTCGCCCGTGCCGCGCGAGGTCGAGCTCGAGTCCGTGCCGGCCGAATGGGGTCCTTCTCTCACGAAGTATCGCTACGTCTACTCCGGCGAGCGCGTGATGTTGGTCGACCCATCGACGCGCACCGTGGTCCAAGAGGTGGAGTAAGTCCGCCGAGGCGGGCCGCTGAAGGAAGCGGCCCGCCTCCCGCCGACGTCCGGCCCGCCGAAATCGACTCCCTTCATTTGCAAGCGGCGCTCCATGCCGATCATCCGATATTTCGTGTTCGTGAGCGCCCTGCTGCTGGCGCTGCTCTTCGCAACGGACCGGTACCTGCCGGCGCCCGTCGAGCGTGCAGGCGCGGCCGATCCCGACAGGACGACCATCCGGATCAGCTCGGCAAGCAGTCTTCCGGAGAAGATCGTTTTCGACACGCGCCCACGCACTCATGTTCCGGAAATGGCACAGGCCGAGCCGACGCCCGAAGAGCCGCAGCAGGCGGTGCGGGAGGCGCTGGCCGCCATGCCGGTACTACCGCCCGCCCGGATCAAGAAAGCACCGCCCGGCCGCACATCCGCGGAAGCCCGTCCGCGTGCAAAGCGGTTGGCGAAGTCGCCGAGACGACCGTCCGAACCACGACTGGCCTTCGATCGGCAAGACCTCTTTTCCGCGGGGTTGTGGTGAGCGGGACGACCGATCCGGGTGCAGCGAAATGGCCGCGCCCATCGCGAGCGCGGCCCTCGTTTGCATTCCGGATGGGCGGAGTCACCAATGGTGACGATGCCAGCGGTGCCGCACGACCGGATAGGATCCGCGATAGTAGGCATAGGCGGGCCGCACGACACGCCTGTACCGGTAGCCATAGGATACAGGCGCCGTGTAGTAGGTCGTGGTGTATCCGCCACCCCAGCGATACGGCTCGTCGTAACCGTAGTCGTACGCGTAGGGTCCGCCGTAATAGCCCGCTCCATAGTAGCCGGGGCCACCATAGTAACCGTAGCCCGGTCCCGCAGCGTACGCGGAGGAGGCGAGTCCACCGATGACCGCACCGGCGATCAAGCCGCCGGCGATGCCCGGTCCCCAGCCACCTCGCCAGTGAGCTTCGGCGGGAGACGTCGCCGCCAGCGAACTCAGACCAAGAGCGCCGACCATCAGCGCCGACATTGCGATCTTCTTCATCGAGATTCCTTTCACACTGCTCGCGCCCCGCCGATAACGGGAAAAATAGGCAATGGTTGCTGTCGACCCCCCGGCGGCGGACAGGCAATGGATGCTCGGCGTCGGGCCAGCGTCACTCGAGGGTCCGATCTTCGTGCAAACCGACCCACAGAAGGTCAGCAGAGCGCGTTTTGCGCTTACTGACACCCTTGATGAAATTCCTACTCGTCATCAGGCGCACATCCGCTTTTGGAAGCATCGTACGTTCGCGAAGCAGACTTCAGATCGAAAATCCGCATCGTTAGCGACCAGCGAAGACTGGTGGGCCCGGCAGGACTCGAACCTGCAACCAGACCGTTATGAGCGGCCGGCTCTAACCATTGAGCTACAGGCCCCGCCGCGAGGCGGCCTCGCGGGTCTGCGTGGCCGGCAACGGTGCGCGGTTCGTTTACAGGGATGGAGGCGGGGGTGCAATGCTGGCAGCCACCGATGGGCACGCCGGCACAGCCCGGTCTGGTATTTCTAAATTCCCGAAACTGGCGATGATGCCGTTATGCGCCTGTTTTGCCCGACGAGTCAAACGGCTTTTTCGCGGGCTCGCGCGTTCGCCTTTGTAACCCATTGCAATCGCGATATTTTTCTACTGTGCATGGGGTTGTTTTCGTCGATTTTGATGGGGAGGGGCGGTCAGGCTCCTCCACCGCTTCGCCGGCGGGCCGCAGGCGCGCGGCCCCAGTCGGCCTAGTCCACCGAGACCCCGGCGAACTCGACCACCTTCTTCCACTTCTCGGTCTCGTCGGCGACCAGCTTGCCGAACTCGGCCGGCGTCATCGGCTTGGGGATGCCGCCGTTCTCGGTCAGCCGCGCGGTCACCTTGGGGTCCTTCAGCGCGTCGCCGACGGCCTTGTTGAGGATCTCGATCACCTCGCTCGGCGTGCCCTTCGGCGCCGAGATGCCGTAGAAGCCGACGGCTTCGAAGCCCGGCACGGTCTCGGCGATCGCCGGCACGTCGGGCACACCAGGCCAGCGCTGCGGCGAGGTCACGCCAAGGGCGCGGACATTGCCGCCGCGCGACTGCTCGAGCGCGGACGGCAGGTTGTCGAAGATCAGCTGCACCTTGTTGGAGATGATGTCGGGGAAGGCGATCGCGGATCCGCGATAGGGTACGTGGATCATGTCGCACTTGGTCATCGCCTTGAACAGCTCGGCCGACATGTGCACCGAGGTGCCGTTGCCGGACGAGGCAAAGGAGATCTTGCCGGGATTGGCCTTGCAGTAGTCGATGAAGTCCTGAACCGTCTTGGCCGGAAACGCGTTGGAGACGACCAGCATGTTGGTGAGCTGCATGATGCTCGCCACCGGCACGGTGTCGCGCAAAAAGTCGAACGGCAGCTTCTTGTAGAGCGAGGTCGAGATCGCGTTGTTGGGCGCGACGAACAGCAGCGTGTAGCCGTCGGGGGCTGCGTTGACCGCAGCCGCAGCCGCGATGTTGCCGCCGGACCCGGTGCGGTTCTCGACGATGAATTGCTGGCCGAGGCGATCGGAGAGCGCCTGCGCCATGATCCGCGCCACGATGTCGACCGGGCCGCCGGCGGCAAAGCCGATCAGCCAGTGCACGGGGCGGTCGGGATAGGCGGCTGCGGCGGGAGGGGGGGCGTTGAAAAGACCGAAAAGGAAAACCAGTCCGAAAATACTGTTACGCAAAATTCGCAACATGACGCCTCCCATTGTTCTATTGTCGTTGGGCACATGCTTTCACAAAAACGGGCCGCTGCCTACATCGCCTTAGTCGGTGTTGACGCGGGTCCGCCGGGGCCATCCATGAGATTCGCAATTCTCCTTCTCGCCGCGGTGCTGCTCGCAAGCCCCGCCGCGGCCCAAACCGGAGGCAAGGCCATTCCGACCACGACCCTCAGCCTGGGCACCGCAACGCCCGGCGGCGGCTTTCCGCTCTATGGCAACGCCTTTGCGGAAATCATGAACGCGGCCGATCCGCAAATCACCATCACGCCGCGCAATACCAAGGGCAGCAACGAAAACATTCCGCTGCTGGAGAAGGGCGAACTCGATCTCGCGCTGGTCGCGGGCGAGCCGGCCTATGAGGCCTTTGCCGGCATCGGCCGCGCGCCGGTGCGGCTGAAGATCTTGACCGCGATCTATTCCAACCCCGGCATGTTCGTGGTGCGCGCCGACAGTCCCTATAGGACCATCCGCGATCTGGTCGGGCATCCGGTCGCGTTCGGTGCCAAGGGCTCGGGCCTGCCGATTCTCGCACGCTATGTGCTCGACGGCCTTGGCCTGAAGCAGGACGAAGACTTCAAGGCGATCTATCTCGACCGCGCCGGCGACGGCCCCGCGATGGTCGAGGATGGCCGCGCCGCCGCGCTGTGGGGCGCCGGCATCGGCTGGCCCGGTTTCGCCGCGGTGGCCTCGAGTGCCGCAGGCGCGCGCTTCATCGCGCCTGATACGGAGGAGATCGCGCGCATCCGCGCCAAGCATGCGTTCCTCAAACCGCTGACCGTGCCGGCCGGCTCCTATCCGAAGCAGAGCGAGCCGATCGCCTCGCTCGGCTCCTGGAGCTTTGTGCTGACCCGCGAGGACTTGCCCGACGAGGTCGCCTACCGGCTGGCGAAGACGCTGCACGGCATCGAAGCGGCCTTCTGCAAGCGGCTCGCGCAGGCCTGCGAGACCACCGCGGCGAACACGGTCGCGGCCGCGCCGAAGCCGGAGCTGATCCATCCGGGTGTCGCGAGGTACTTTCGCGAGATCGGCGTCGTGAAGTAGCGAATGGCGAGTTGCGAGTGGCGAATGGGAAGGCCCACATTCGCCATTCCCTATTCGCCACTCGCGATCGTCACTTCTTCACCAGGGCGCACGCCGGGTCCGGCGGTCCGAACGCCTTCTCGCCGGAGATGGTCGTGAGGATCTTGTAATAGTCCCACGGGTACTTGCTCTCTTCCGGTGTCTTCACCTGCACCAACCAGAGGTCATGCACCATCAGATTGTCTTCGCGAAGCTTGCCGTTGCGGGCGAAGAAATCCTCGATCGGCTTCTCGCGCATCTTCGCGGCCACCTTAAGCGGATCGTCGGTGCCGGCGTCCTTGATGGCGTTGAGATAGTGCATCACGCTGGAGTAGACGCCGGCCTGCCACATCGACGGCATCTTGTTCATCTTGGCGAAATAGCGCTTCGACCATTCGCGGGTCTTGTCGTCCATGTCCCAGTAGAACGACGTCGTCAGCAACAGGCCCTGCGCCGCGTGCAGGCCGATGCCGTGGATGTCGGTGATCAGCGCGAGCAGCGCCGCCATCTGCTGGCCGCCCTTGAGCACGCCGAACTCGGCGGCGGTCTTGATCTCGTTCATGTTGTTCGGAGGGCCGGCGGCAATGCCGATGATCTTGGCTTTGGAGGCCTGCGCCTGGAGCAGGAAGGAGGAGAGGTCGGGCGTCGCCAGCGGCGGCCGCACCGAGCCCAGCACCTTGCCGCCATTGGCGGTGACGACGCTGGAGGCGTCACGTTCGAGGGAGTGGCCGAAGGCGTAATCGTCGGTGATGAAGAACCAGCTGTCGCCGCCGCGCTTGACCACCGCATCCGCGGTGCCGACGGCCAGCGCACGGGTGTCGAACACCCACTGGATCGCGTAAGGCGAGCAGAACTTGCCGTGGAAATCCGCGGTGCCGGTGGAGTGGGTGATGAACAGCCGCTTCTTTTCGTTGGCAACGTTCTGCACCGCGAGCCCGACCGCGGAGACGGGCACGTCGACGATCAGGTCGACCTGGTCGACATCGTACCAGCGCCGCGCGATGCCGCCGCCGACATCGGCCTTGAGCTGGTGGTCGCCGATCACAATGCTGATCGGCTTGCCGAGCACGGTGCCGCCGAAATCGTCGATCGCCATCTGCGCCGCCGTCACCGAGCCCTGGCCGGTCGGCGCGGAGGCCGGACCGTTCATGTCGGTGAGCACGCCGATCTTGACCACGTCGTCCGACACCTGCGCCAATGCGGCGCCCGGCAGCAGCGCCGCCAAGCACGTCGCTACAAAGCCGGCCGCGACCGGCAGTCCAAATCTCGCTGGATTCACGCTTGTCCTCCCCTGATCCGGCGCGTTGGCCGAGAGTTGCTTTGCCGCCGGGTATGGCCCGGCTGAATTGGTTTCTTTTGCAACTATTCAGGGGTGGGCGTCAATGTCGGGCTGCGCGGGCGAGGGGGCGTAGCGGGTCGGCAGGTCGCTGGAGAATAGCTATTGCCCGCCTTGGTGGCGCCGCAACGTGCAGTGCGTCACGAGTGCGGCGCAATCGACCATCATCATGCCGGTGTCATTCCCAGGGGAACCCGCTCATGGCTGTCCGCCGTCTCTCCGCTCTGTTTGCGCT
Source organism: Bradyrhizobium diazoefficiens (assembly GCF_016616235.1). Taxonomy (NCBI): domain Bacteria; kingdom Pseudomonadati; phylum Pseudomonadota; class Alphaproteobacteria; order Hyphomicrobiales; family Nitrobacteraceae; genus Bradyrhizobium; species Bradyrhizobium diazoefficiens. The sequence goes on along the minus strand of NZ_CP067100.1, from coordinate 6,336,818 downwards.
TCTCTGCGGCCTTGCCGCAGCCGTTGCGGCCTCATCCGCGGAGGACCGCGCGATCGTGCTGGCGACGACGGCATCGACGCAGGAGTCCGGTCTGCTCGACTATCTCCTGCCGATCTTCCGCGACAAGACCGGCATCGACGTCACCGTGATCGCGCGGCGCGCCGATGAGGTGCTCGAGGGCGCGCGGAGGGGCGAAGCCGACGTGGTGCTGATGCATGCGCGGCCACAGGAGGAGAAATTCGTCGCCGACGGTTTTGCCTCGAAGCGCTACGACGTGATGTACAGCGACTATCTGCTGATCGGGCCAAAGAGCGACCCCGCCGGCGTGAAGGGCAAGGACATCGCGACCGCGCTGAAGGTGATCGAGGCCAAGGGCGCTCCGTTCGTGACGCGCGGCGACCGCTCGGGCACCCACGCAGCCGAGCTCGCGCTGTGGATCGTCGCCGGCATCGATATCGCCAGCGCCAAGGGCGCCTGGTATCGCGAAGTCAGGCAGGGCATGAACGTGGCGCTCGAGGCTGCGCGCGCTGCCAACGCCTATGTGCTGTCCGACCGCGGCAGCTGGATCGCGTTCAAGGAGCGCGGTGATCTCGACATCGTCGTCGAAGGCGACAAGCGGCTGCTCAACCAGTACGGCGTGATGCTGGTCAATGCCGAGAAGTTTCCGGACGTGAAGAAGGAGCTGGGGCAGACCTTCGTCGACTGGCTGACCTCGCCGGAGGGACAGGCCGCGATCGCCGACTACAAGGTCGACGGACAGCAGCTGTTCTTTCCAAATGCGGACCGCTCGGGCGGCTGACGTCCGCATCGCCAGCGGTTGCCAAACCGGGCGATGCATGATCCATCATGGCGCATGACCCAGCGCCTGCCGCCATCGCTCACATCGCTCGACGCCGCGCTCGCCGCGTTGTTGCTGGGCGTTGATCCGCTGGCACCGGCGGAATTGCCGCTGACCGAAGCGGTCGGCTGTATCGCTGCGGGCGCGCCGCTGCTTCCGCCCTGGCCGCCCCGCGACATCGCCGCCGCGGATGGCTGGGCGCTGCGCGCCAACGATCTCGTCGGCGCGTCCGCCTATTCGCCGCTGCCTCTGGCAACGACACCGGCCTGGGTCGAAGCCGGCGGCGCGATGCCGGGGGGATGCGACTGCGTGCTCGATGCCGATGCAGTCGAGGTGTCGGGTCCGCTCGTTCAGGTGCTGGCCGAGGCTGTGCCAGGACAAGGCGTCAGGCGTGCCGGCAGCGATATCGCGGACCGCACGTCTGCGGGGAGAGACGGCTATCCGGTCAGTGTAGCCGATCTGCTCATCGCGCGCGTCGCGGGTGTGGAAAAACTCAGCGTGCGGCGGCCGCGGCTGCGCATCGTCAACGTGCCCGACGCAACGGCAACAGTGCATGTGATCGCCGGGATCGCGCGTGCAGCGGGGTTGGACGTGACAATACTCACGGCCGGCGCACGCGATCAGGCATCGATCGCCGCTATGCTCGATGTCTCCTCTTGCGATGTGGTGCTGACGATCGGCGGCAGCGGCGTCGGCCGCCAGGATGCCGCCATTGCAGCGCTGGCTCAGCACGGAGACGTGCTTGCGCATGGAATTGCACTCCAGCCCGGACGCACCGCGGCCGTGGCTCGGCTCGGCAAGGTTCCGGCGGTCGCCTTGCCTGGGTCGCCGGATCAAGCGCTCGCGGCTTGGTTCGCGCTGGTGCTTCCGCTCGTCGATCGTCTGGCGATGCGGCAGCCGCGTCGGCGGGTGACCTTGCCGCTGGCGCGAAAAATCGCGTCCAGCGTCGGCATCGCCGAGGTCGCGCTGCTCACAGAGGAACATAAGGCATGGATGCCGATTGCGGTGGGCGAGTGGCCGCTCCAGGCGATCGCCCGCGCGGATGCATGGCTGCTCATTTCCGGCAGCCATGAGGGATTTGCAGCGGGGGCCTCGGTCGATGCTTATCTGATGCGGGAGTGATATGGGTTTCGGCATGACCATGATCCCAAAACCGCCAGACCGCAGCGCGCTCGAGCAGGAGCAGTTCCTTAAGATATTGTCGCGTGAGGAAGCTCTGGCGCGCTTCGAGACGGCGTTGTTTCCGCGTGCCGTTCCGAATGAGACGCGCAAGCTTGGCGATGCGCTCGATGCGGCGCTCGCCGAAGACATCAGGGCACCGATCGATGTCCCGCCGTTCGACCGCTCCAATGTCGACGGCTTTGCCGTGCGCTCGTCCGACCTCGCCGCGGCCGGCGAAGGCGCGCCTGTTCGCCTTGCGCTGAACGCCGAGACAATCCATTGCGGCACCGCGCCGGCGCTGCAAGTCGCAGCGGGAACCGCAACGCCCATTGCGACCGGCGGTCCGCTGCCACGCGGTGCCGACGCCGTCGTCATGGTCGAGCACACCCAGCCGGCCGGCTCGGATGCGATCGACGTCCGCCGCGCGACATCGCCCGGCCAATTCGTCTCCTACGCGGGCTCCGACATCGCACGCGGCGAAGCGCTGCTGCGCGCCGGCACGATCATCGGCTCGCGCGAGATCGGCATGCTCGCCGCCTGCGGCATCGCCGAGGTGAAAGTCGCGCGCAAGCCGCGGGTTGCCGTGATCTCCACCGGCGACGAGCTGGTGCAGCCCGGCGAAGCGCTCGCGCCGGCCGCGATCTACGACACCAACGGTGCGATCGTCACCGCGGCGATCAATGAGAATGGCGGCGAGGCGATCTTCCTCGGCGCCATTCCAGACGATGAGGCAAAGCTCGAAGCCGCCATGCGCAGTGCGCTTGCGGCTTCCGACATGCTGGTGCTCTCAGGCGGCACATCGAAGGGCGCCGGTGACCTCTCCCATCGCATCATCGGCCGGCTCGGCCAACCCGGCATCATCGCGCATGGGGTTGCGCTCAAGCCCGGCAAGCCGCTGTGCCTCGCGGTCTGCGACAACAAACCGGTGGTGATCCTGCCGGGCTTTCCGACCTCGGCGATGTTCACCTTCCACGACATGATCGTGCCGGTGCTGCGCAGGATGGCCGGCCTGCCGCCACGCTCCGATGCAAAGGTGAATGCGACCGTGCCGGTGCGCATTGCCTCCGAGCTCGGCCGCACCGAGTTCGTCATGGTCTCGCTGGTCGAGGGCAGGAGCGGCCTGATCGCCTATCCCTCCGGCAAGGGCTCCGGTGCGATCACGTCCTTCGCGCGGGCCGATGGTTTTCTGCGCATCGATGCACTCGCCGACCAGATGCCGGCTGGCACTGAGGCCGAGGTGACCTTGTTCACGCCGCATGTGCGGGTGCCAGATCTCGTGATCGTTGGCAGCCATTGCACCGGCCTCGACCTCGTCACAGCGCGGCTCGCGCATGCCGGGCTGACCGTGCGTTCGATTGCGGTCGGCAGTCTCGGCGGACTTGCCGCAGCGAAGCGTGGCGAATGCGATCTCGCGCCGATCCATCTGTTCGATGACAAGAGCGAGACCTACAACACGCCTTACCTCGTCGAAGGGCTCGAGCTCGTGCCGGGCTGGCGGCGGATGCAGGGCATCGTCTTCCGCAAGGACGACAAGCGCTTCGAGGGGCTCGGTGCGAGGGAGGCGGTCGCCGCCGCGCTCGCAGATCCTGCCTGCATCATGGTCAACCGCAATCAGGGTGCCGGCACCCGCATCCTGATCGACCGCCTGCTCGGCGGCGCGCGTCCGGAGGGCTACTGGAACCAGCCGCGCTCGCACAACGCGGTTGCCGCGGCCGTCGCGCAGCACCGGGCCGATTGGGGCATGACCATCGCGCCGGTCGCCCATGCGGCCGACCTTGGTTTCATTCCGTTCGCGGAAGAGCATTATGACTTTGCGCTGGTCAGAGCGCGCAAGCAGCGTCCAGCCGTGCAGGCCTTTCTCGATGCACTCGGCTCGGACGAGGCGCGCACGGCGCTGGAGCAAGCGGGCTTCCGGCCTGCATAGGAGTAGACGACGACGCGGCGGTCAAGCCGCGCACAAATCAGGGTGGGGACGCGATGGCTAGGCCGCTTTCGGTTGCGATCGTCGGTGCCGGCATGGGCGGGCTTGCAACAGCCGCGGCGCTCCGGCGGGTCGGCATCGACGTGATGGTTTACGAGCAGGCCTCCCAATTCGCCCGCATCGGCGCCGGCATCCAGATCGGCTGCAACGCCATGAAGGTGTTGCGGGCTCTCGGGCTGGAGGCGCGGATGCGCGGTCAGTCGTTCTACCCGCGCTCCTGGAATAACCGCGACTGGAAGAGCGGCGAGATCAAGTTTGATATGATCTTCGGCGAGAGCGCTGAGGAGAAGTTCGGCGCGCCCTATCTGCTCGCCCATCGCGGCGATCTCCACGCGGCGCTGGCGAGCGTGGTGCCAAATGAATTCGTGAAGCTCAACCACAAGCTCGTCGGCCTCGACGAGACCGGCGAGGGCGTCCGGCTCACCTTTGCCAATGGCACCAGCGCCGTTGCCGATGCCGTGGTCGGCGCCGACGGTGTGCATTCGACAGTGCGCGATATCCTGTTCGACACCGCACCGGTCAGGTTCACTGGCCGCATCGCCTATCGGACCACCTATCCCGCGGCGCTGCTCGGCGGCGAGACGATCGACGACTGCACGAAATGGTGGGGCGAGGACCGCCACATCGTGATCTATTACGTCAAGCCGGATCGCAGCGAGGTCTATCTCGTCACCAGCCAGCCGGAGCCGGAGTTCCGCATCGAGTCCTGGTCGGCGAAGGGTGACGTGCGCGATCTCCGCGCGTCGTTCGAAGGCTTTCATCCGCAGGTCGGCAAAGTGCTGGCGGCGTGTCCCGACGTGCACAAATGGGCGATCATGGATCGTGAGGCGCTGGCGCGCTGGGCCGACGGCAAGGTGACGCTGCTTGGCGATGCCTGTCATCCCATGACACCTTATATGGCGCAAGGCGCGGCCATGGCGATCGAGGATGCCGCCGTGCTGTCGCGCTGCCTCGACGGCGTCGGCCGTGACGGCGTCGCAGATGCCTTCCGCCGCTTCGAGGCGACGCGTAAAGAGCGGACGACGCGCGTGCAGGAGACCTCGCGCGCCAACATCTGGCTGAGAGAGCGGACCGATACCAGCTGGGTCTATGGCTACGACGCCTGGTCGGTGCCGCTGGCGGCTTGAGCCAATTGCCAAGCGCTAACTGTATTGACCCGCCTCATCCAAACCCGCCAGCCGCTCGGCTTCGGCGATATCCTCGACCGTGTTGGCATTGAAGAACGGATCGAGCGGCTCGGCCGGCCATGTCACCGTCGCGAGCGGATAGCGCGCGGTCCAGCGGTCGATCTTGCGGAGGTCCTCGACCACCAGCGCGTGGCGCAGCTCGTTGCGCAAGGCGACGCGCCACAATCCGATCACCGGGTGAGATTGTTGGCCTGATGCGGCGACCGCGAGCTGCGCGTTCTCCCGCGTCCGGGCTTCATGCAGGCGGGCGACCAGATCGCGCGGCAGGAACGGGCAGTCGCCGGCGGCGCTGAGCACCCATTCGACGTTCGGACGGTTCGCCGCGGTCCAGTCGAGCGCGGCGAGGATGCCGGCGAGCGGGCCGGGGAAGCCGGGCACGTCGTCGGCAACGACCTGCAAACCGAATGCGGCGAAACGGGCGGGATCGCCATTGGCATTGAGGATCAGCCCGCTGCATTGGGGCGATAGGCGCGCGATCACGCGCTCAAGGATCGTGCGACCGCCGATGGTGCGCATCGGCTTGTCGCCGCCGCCCATGCGGCGCGCGAGACCGCCGGCGAGCAGCACGCCAAGAGTTGGTGGAACGCTCGTTGCCGGAATGTCAGTCGTCACCACCTTCACCCTTGCGCTTGTGCTTCGCCGACTCTTCTTCGACGTAAGCGAGGTTCTGGTCGTAGACGATGCGCTCTTCGCCCGCGAGTACGATGAAGCGCTTGCCGCGGGTGCGGCCGACCAGCGTCAGGCCGACTTGTCTTGCGAGATCGACGCCCCAGGCGGTGAAGCCGGAGCGCGACACCAGGATCGGAATGCCCATGCGCACGGTCTTGATCACCATCTCGGAGGTGAGGCGTCCCGTGGTGTAGAGGACCTTGTCGGAGGCATCGACGCCGTGGCGGTACATCCAGCCGGCGATCTTGTCGACGGCGTTGTGGCGGCCGACGTCCTCGGTGTAGCAGAGCGGCGTGCCTTCCTTGCACAGCACGCAGCCATGGATCGCGCCGGCCTCGAGATACAGCGAGGGCATGGTGTTGATGGTCTGGGTCATCTGGTAGAGCCAGGAGGTGCGCAGCTCCGCCTTCGGCAGCGCGACGCTCTCGACCGCCTCCAAGAGGTCGCCGAAGGCTGTGCCCTGCGCGCAGCCCGAGGTCTGCGTGCGCTTCTTCAGCTTGGCCTCGAAATTCGTGTGATGCTCGGTACGCACCACGACGACCTGGAGATCGTCGTCGTATTCGACATCAGTGACCGCGTCATTGTATTTCAGCATGTTCTGGTTCAGCAAATAGCCGAGTGCCAGGTATTCCGGATAGTCGCCGATCGTCATCATGGTGACGATCTCCTGCGAATTCAGGTAGAGCGTCAGCGGCCGCTCCATCGGCACCTTGATCTCGACCCTGGCGCCGGTCTGGTCGGTCCCGGTCACGCTCTCCGTCAGGCGCGGGTCGTCCGGATTGGGGGCGATCAGGGGTACCGGGGCTTTGTCGATCTTCATCATGGCCGTGACGTTAGCATGACATTCGGGTCGAGCCGATATAAGCATGCTCACGATGATGGAGAAGGCGGTTCCGGCCGCGGAGATCGAACGGTTATGAAAGTCATCGGCCTTGCGGGCTGGAGCGGTGCGGGCAAGACCACGCTGTTGACGCGGCTGATCCCGCATTTCAATGCGCAGGGCCTGCGCGTCTCGGTCATCAAGCATGCGCATCACCAGTTCGACGTCGACGTGCCCGGCAAGGATTCCTGGCGCCATCGCGAGGCCGGTGCGGCCGAGGTGCTGGTGGCCTCATCAAACCGCTGGGCGCTGATGCACGAGCTGCGCGGCGCGGCGGAGCCGCGGTTGCCGGAGCTATTGAGCAAGCTATCCGCCGTCGATCTCGTCGTGGTCGAGGGTTTCAAGCGCGAGCCGCATCGCAAGATCGAGGTACATCGCGCCGCCAACGGCAAGCCGCTGCTGTTTCCCGATGATCCCGGAATAGCCGGGATCGCGACCGACACTGCCATTGAAACCCGGCTGCCGACCGTCCATCTCGATGATATCCCGGCCGCAGCCGCGTTGCTGCTGCGTGCGGCGATGCCGGTCGAGGAAGTGGTGGCAAGAAGCGGCGCGATACGCTGACGAGGCACCATGGCGCAACTGTCGGACGATTGCTTTGCCTTTGGCGGACCGATGCTGTCGGTCGACGAGGCCGTTGGGCTGATCACGAGCCGCGTCAACGCGATTGCGGATCTCGAAACGGTGGCGCTCGTCGATGCCGACGGGCGCGTGCTGGCGCGCGACATTGCCGCACCGCTGCCGCTGCCGCCGTTCACCAATTCGGCCGTCGACGGTTACGCCGTGCGTAGCGCCGATCTTCCGCAGAGCGCGGAGCAGGCATTGCCGCTCGATGGCCGCATCCAGGCCGGCGGGGGTGCGCATGCGCCGATCAAGCCGGCCCACACGGTGCGCATCTTTACCGGCGCGCCGCTGCCGCCGGGGGCCGAAACGGTCTTCATGCAGGAAGATGTCCGCATCGATCAGGCTGGCAAGGTCGTGCTGCCGCCGGGACTGAAGCCGGGCGCGAATGTTCGTCCTGCGGGCGAGGACATTCCCCAAGGACATGTCGCGCTGCGCGCCGGCCAGCGCCTGCGGCCGCAGCACCTCGCGCTCGCGGCGGCATTCGGACTAACGCGGCTCGACGTCGTCAGGCGCATCCGCGTCGCGGTGTTCTCGACCGGCGATGAGCTGGCTTCGCCCGGCGAGCCCCGCGCCCCCTCGCAGCTGTTTGATTCGAATCGCTTCATGCTGATGGCGATGCTGCGCCGGCTCGGCTGCGAGGTCAGCGATCTCGGCATCCTGCGCGACGAACGAACTTCGCTCGCCAACGGCTTAAAGCAGGTTGCCGGCGGCCATGACCTGATCCTCACCACCGGCGGCGTCTCGACCGGCGAGGAGGATCACGTCAAGGCGGCGGTCGAGAGCATCGGCTCGCTCGTACTATGGCGGATCGCGATCAAGCCCGGCCGTCCCGTCGCGATGGGCATCATCGCTGGTACGCCGCTGATCGGTCTGCCCGGCAATCCCGTGGCGAGCTTTGTCACCTTTGTCCATGTGGTGCGGCCCACCGTGTTGGCGCTGGCCGGCAGCCTGCAGGAACAGCTTTTGCCGATCCCGGTGCGCGCGGCGTTCACCTACAAGAAGAAGATCGGCCGCCGCGAATATGTTCGCGCGACCTTGCGGCGCGGAGAGGATGGCGTCCTGGAGGCGGTCAAGTTCCCGCGTGAAGGCGCCGGTCTGTTGTCTTCGTTGGTCGAGACCGATGGTCTCGTCGAGCTCGGCGAGGACATCATCCATGTCGAGCCGGGACGAGGCGTAGGTTTCTTGTCCTACGCAGAGCTGCTCTAGGTTCTCGCGTTGACGCCAATGATTGGTCTCGCCATGTTGCGCCCATGACCAGAACGACGCTCGACCTCACCGGGCTGAAATGCCCGCTACCCGCTCTAAAGACCCGCAAAGCGCTCAAGCCGCTGCAACCGGGCGATCAGCTCGAAGTGCTCTGCACCGACCCCCTGTCGGTGATTGATATTCCGAACCTGATTCGCGAGACCGGCGACATGGTGGAGATCACCGAGCGCAGCGACGCGCGCATCGTATTCTTGATAGAAAAGACAAATGGTTCGATAGAGAGCGTCAATGGTGCGCTGCGTTCTTGAGAACGTTACCGCGTTGATACCGACCTTTTGTCTATCGACATCGATCACGGCTTCTGCCCCAATGGACCTTCTCCGCGCAGGCGCGGAGGTTGAGTCTTGTCTGCGAGACGCGGATTAACGGGCCACGCACGAAGCCTGCAAGACGTATCGGGCATAGGGCCCCGTTTGAGGGGTTAACTTTTCAGGCACGCGTGACGATCCTGGCGCGTGCCGGGTGATTGTGCGGAGCAGCAGGGACAGCAGCTGCGCGGCGATGGGCTGAAGACCAGGATGTGGCAGCAGGTCCGCTCAGAAGGGCGGCTGTAGGGGAGGAATGCATGACGACAGTCGAGAGCGCTGGAAGGATTTCGCGCGCTGGCGCAGGTTTTCTTGATCGCGAACGGACCATCGCGACCGCCGGGTTCAATCGCTGGCTGGTGCCGCCGGCGGCGCTGTGCATCCATCTCTGCATCGGCATGGCCTATGGCTTCTCGGTGTTCTGGCTGCCGCTGTCGCGTTCCATCGGGATCACGCAGAGCAAGGCATGCCCGGACATCTCGCTGTTTCAGGAACTCTTCACCACGACCTGCGACTGGAAGGTCGCAAGCCTTGGGTGGACGTTCACGCTGTTTTTCGTCCTGCTCGGCGTCTCGGCCGCGATCTGGGGTGGCTGGCTTGAGCGGGTGGGCCCCCGCAAGGCCGGAGTTGTCGCCGCGCTATGCTGGGGTGGCGGTCTGCTGGTCGGCGCCTTCGGCGTCTATGTCCACCAGCTCTGGATCATGTGGCTCGGCGCCGGTGTGATCGGCGGCGTCGGTCTCGGTCTTGGCTACATCTCACCGGTGTCGACCTTGATCAAATGGTTCCCCGACCGCCGCGGCATGGCGACCGGTATGGCCATCATGGGATTCGGCGGCGGCGCCATGATCGGCGCACCACTCGCCAACCTCTTGATCAACTATTTCAAGTCCCCGACGGATGTCGGCGTCTGGCAGACCTTCGTCGTAATGGGCGTGGTCTATTTCGTCTTCATGATGATCGGCGCCTTCGCTTATCGCGTGACGCCGCCCGGTTGGCAGCCAGACGGCTGGACGCCGCCGAGCGAAAAGAAATCGATGATCTCCGAGCACCACGTGCATCTTAACAACGCGCACAAGACGCCACAATTCTGGCTGATCTGGTGGGTGCTGTGCCTGAACGTGTCAGCAGGCATCGGCGTGATCGGCATGGCCTCGCCGATGTTGCAGGAGATCTTCGCGGGCAAGCTGATCGGTCACCCGGAGCTGACCTTTGGGCAGCTGTCGGTCGAGCAGAAGAGCGTCATCGCCGGCATCGCGGCCGGGTTCGCCGGCCTGTTGTCGTTGTTCAACATTGGCGGCCGGTTCTTCTGGGCCTCGCTGTCGGATCATATCGGCCGCAAGAACACCTATTACACGTTCTTCATTCTCGGCATCGTGCTCTACGCACTGGCGCCGACCTTCGCGGCGATGGGTTCGAAGCTGCTGTTCGTGCTCGGCTTCGGCATCATCCTATCGATGTATGGCGGTGGCTTTGCGACCGTGCCGGCTTATCTGGCCGACATGTTCGGAACCCAGTTCGTCGGCGCCATTCACGGCCGGCTGCTGACGGCTTGGTCGACTGCGGGCATTATCGGGCCGGTAGTGGTGAACTACATCCGCGAGTTCCAGCTCGCCGCCGGCGTGCCGCGCGACCAGCTCTACAACACCACCATGTACATTCTCTGCGCCATGCTGATCGCGGGCCTGATCTGCAATTATCTGATCAAGCCGGTTGATCCGAAGTGGAACATGAGCGAGGAGGAGGTCGCGAGGCTTCAGGCCGCAAGCGCCAAGAGTGAAGCGGCGATCCAGCACGGCTCGTTCGGCATCGGAAAGGGCGGACTTGACGTGTGGGCGGCGCTTTTCTGGGCCTTTGTCGGCGTTCCGCTTGCTTGGGGCGTGTGGAAGACGCTTGAAAGCGCGGTGAAGATCTTCTGATCGCAAACCCACATCGCCGCGGGATGGCCGCCGTTCGGCTTCCCGCGGCGTTGCCTGCCAAATGATCGAGAATGGGACCCAGGGGGACACTTATGCTTCGCACCCGTATCTGCCTTGCCGCCGTGCTGCTGGCCGCAAGCTTTCATGTCGCGTCGGCGCAAACCGCAGCGGCGCCTGCCACCACGGCGCCGGCTGCAACGACCAACGCCAAGCCGCCGGGCAAGATGAAGCTCACCATGCAGAAGCTGAAGGACATGAAGGCGAAGTGGGCCGCCAACAAGCCCAAGCTGAAGGCGTGTCGGGCGGACGTGAAGTCCAAGGGGCTCACCGGCGACGACCGCTGGTTCTACATCGAAGAATGCATGAACAAGACGTGAGGGCAGGTTCCACCTGAGTTGGTGCGAGGGGGCGTGGCAGGACGGCTGCCCGTCCCCTAAATGGTTATAGACACGTTCTAAATTTCCTTGCATCTGGCATACCAGAGGCTAGAGTCGTGTCCAGCAAGAGCGTGATCATCGCGGCTTTTTGAGGAGAACGCGGCGTTTCCATGAGTAGCAACGACGACGTTCACAAGGTCAGGGAATTCGAGCATCCGGGCGAGGGGCGCCGGCGCGCCAAGGCTACGCCCAAGGGACGGCAAGTCGATCCGACCGCCGCGCACGAGATCGAGCAGTTGCTTGGCGACAGGCCGCGGCGGCGCGATCTGCTGATCGAATATCTGCACCTGGTCCAGGACAAATATCATCAGATCTCGGCCGCGCATCTCGCCGCGCTGGCCGACGAGATGAAGCTCGCCTTCGCCGAAGTGTTCGAGACCGCGACGTTCTATGCGCATTTCGACATCGTGAAGGAAGGCGAGCCGAGCATTCCGCCGCTGACGATCCGCGTCTGCGATTCGCTGACCTGCGCGATGCTCGGCGGCGAGAAGCTGCTCGCGGATCTGCAAGACGCCGCCGGTCCCGGTATCCGCGTCGTGCGCGCGCCCTGCGTCGGCCGCTGTGACACCGCGCCCGCCGCGGAAGTCGGCCATAACTTCGTCGACCACGCGACCGTTGCCAGTGTGATGGCCGCGGCGAAGGGCGGCGATACCCACGCGCATCTGCCCAAATACGTCGACTACAACGCCTATGTCGCCGATGGCGGCTACAAGCTGCTGGGTCGTGTGCGCTCCGGCGAATTGTCGAAGGACGACCTGCTGAAGGCGCTCGACGGCGCCTCGCTGCGCGGCCTTGGCGGCGCCGGCTTCCCCACCGGGCGCAAATGGCGCGCGGTGCTGGGCGAGCCCGGTCCGCGGCTGATGGCGATCAACGGCGATGAGGGCGAGCCGGGCACGTTCAAGGACCGCTATTATCTCGAAACCGACCCGCATCGCTTCATCGAGGGCATGCTGATCGGCGCGCATGTGGTGCAGGCCTCGGATGTCTACATCTATCTGCGCGACGAATATCCAGCCTCGCGTGAGATTCTCGAGCGCGAGATCGCAAAGCTTCCGCCAGCCGGTCCGACGCTGCACATGCGCCGCGGCGCCGGCGCCTATATCTGCGGCGAGGAATCCTCGCTGCTTGAAAGCATCGAGGGCAAGCGCGGCCTGCCCCGGCACAAGCCGCCTTATCCGTTCCAGGTCGGCCTGTTCGGCCTGCCGACGCTGATCAACAACATCGAGACACTGTGGTGGGTGCGCGACATCGTCGAGAAGGGCGCCGACTGGTGGAAGGGCAACGGCCGCCACGAGCGCCACGGCCTACGCAGCTTCTCGGTTTCGGGCCGCGTCAAGAATCCGGGCATGAAGCTTGCGCCCGCGGGCATCACCGTGCGCGAGCTGATCGACGAACATTGCGGTGGCATGGCCGACGGCCATCAGTTCTACGCGTATCTTCCGGGCGGCGCGTCCGGCGGCATCCTGCCGGCCTCGATGGACGACATCCCGCTCGATTTCGGCACGCTGGAAAAATACGGCTGCTTCATCGGCTCGGCCGCGATCGTGATCCTGTCGCAGAAGGACAGCGTGCGCGCGGCGGCGCTGAACCTGATGAAGTTCTTCGAGGATGAAAGCTGCGGTCAGTGCACGCCGTGCCGTGTCGGAACCCAGAAGGCGGCGCTGCTGATGCAGAAGCCGGTCTGGAACCGCGCTCTTCTGGAAGAATTGAGCCAGGCGATGCGCGATGCCTCCATCTGCGGGCTGGGACAGGCGGCATCGAATCCGCTGTCCTCCGTGATCAAATATTTCCCTGACGAGTTCAAGGAAGCGGCCGAATGACCAAGATTACGTTCGAGCTCGACGGCAAGCAGGTCGAGGCCAAGCCGGGCGAGACGATCTGGCAGGTCGCCAAACGCCAGGGTCGTGAGATCCCGCATTTGTGCTATTCGCCGGCGCCGGACTATCGCCCGGACGGCAATTGCCGCGCCTGCATGGTCGAGATCGAGGGTGAGCGTGTGCTCGCGGCATCGTGCAAGCGCACGCCCTCGGTCGGCATGAAGGTGAAGACCGAGTCCGCGCGCGCGACGGCTGCGCAGAAGATGGTGATGGAGCTGCTCGTCGCCGACCAGCCGGCGCGCGAGACCTCACACGATCCGGAATCGAAATTCTGGCACTGGGCCGAGACGACAGGCGTTACCGAGAGCCGCTTCCCCGCCGCCGAGCGCTGGGCGACCGACGCCAGCCATCCGGCGATGCGCGTCAATCTCGATGCCTGCATCCAGTGCGGCCTCTGCGTGCGCGCCTGCCGCGAGGTTCAGGTCAACGACGTCATCGGCATGGCCTATCGCAATCATGGTTCCAAGGTCGTGTTCGACTTCGACGATCCCATGGGCGAGTCCACTTGCGTTGCCTGCGGCGAATGCGTGCAGGCCTGCCCGACCGGCGCGTTGATGCCGGCGGTCATGCTGGACGAGAAGCAGACCCGCGTGACTTACGCGGACAAGAAGGTGGACTCGCTCTGCCCGTTCTGCGGCGTCGGCTGCCAGGTCACCTACGAGGTCAAGGACGAGAAGGTGATCTATGCCGAGGGCCGCGACGGCCCGGCCAACCACAACCGTCTTTGCGTGAAGGGCCGCTTCGGCTTCGACTACATCCACCATCCGCATCGCCTCACAAAACCGCTGGTGCGGCTGCCGAATGCGAAGAAGGATGCCAACGACCAGGTCGATCCCGCCAATCCCTTCACGCATTTCCGTGAAGCGAGCTGGGAAGAGGCGCTCGACATCGCCGCCAAGGGTCTGGTCAAAATCCGCGACGAGAAGGGCGTGAAGGCGCTGGCGGGTTTCGGCTCTGCCAAGGGCTCGAATGAAGAGGCGTATCTGTTCCAGAAGCTGGTGCGCACCGGTTTCGGCTCCAACAATGTCGACCACTGCACCCGGCTGTGCCACGCCTCGTCGGTCGCGGCCCTGTTCGAGGGCCTGAGCTCCGGCGCCGTGTCGGCGCCGTTCTCGGCCGCGATGGACGCCGAGGTGATCTGGGTGATCGGCGCCAACCCGACCGTGAACCATCCGGTTGCCGCGACCTTCATCAAGAACGCGGTCAAGCAGAACGGCGCCAAGTTGTTCGTGATGGACCCGCGGCGGCAGACGCTGTCGCGGCACGCGACCAAGCATCTGCAGTTCAAGCCCGGCTCGGACGTCGCCATGCTGAACGCGATGATCAACACGATCATCACCGAAGGCCTGACCGACGACCAGTACATCGCCGGCTACACCGAGGGGTTCGAGGACCTCAAGGAAAAGATCAAGGAATTCACGCCGGAGAAGATGGAGCCGATCTGCGGCATCCCGGCGCAGACGCTGCGCGAGGTGGCGCGGGCCTATGCGCGGGCAAAATCGTCGATCATCTTCTGGGGCATGGGCATCAGCCAGCACGTTCACGGCACCGACAATGCGCGCTGCCTGATTGCGCTGGCGCTGATCACGGGTCAGGTCGGCCGTCCCGGCACCGGCCTGCATCCGCTGCGCGGCCAGAACAATGTGCAGGGCGCTTCCGACGCGGGCCTGATCCCGATGTTCCTGCCGGACTACCAGCCGGTCGGCCGCGACGACATGCGCGGCGCTTTCGAAAAACTGTGGGGCCAAGATCTCGATCCCGTCCGCGGCCTGACCGTGGTCGAGATCATGAACGCGATCCATGCCGGCGAGATCAAGGGCATGTATATCGAGGGTGAGAACCCCGCGATGTCCGATCCCGATCTCCAGCACGCGCGCCATGCGCTCGCGATGCTCGATCATCTCGTGGTGCAGGATCTCTTCGTCACCGAAACCGCGTTCCACGCCGACGTCATCCTGCCGGCCTCGGCGTTCGCGGAGAAGGACGGCTCCTTCACCAATACCGATCGCCGCGTGCAGCTCGCGCGCCAGGTGATCAAGCCGCCGGGCGACGCGCGCCAGGATCTCTGGATCATCCAGGAGATCGGCAAGCGCATGGGCCTGCCGTGGAATTATTCCGGCCCCGGCGACGTTTACACCGAAATGGCGGAGCTGATGCCGTCGCTCAAGAACATCAGCTGGGAACGGCTGGTGCGCGAAGGCGCGGTCACCTATCCGGCCGATGCGCCCGACAAGCCCGGCAATGAGATCATCTTCACCACGGGCTTTCCAACCGCGAGCGGCCGTGGCAAGATCGTGCCGGCCCACGTCATCCCGCCTGATGAAGTTCCCGACGACGAATATCCGATGGTACTCTCAACCGGCCGCGTGCTGGAGCACTGGCATACCGGCTCGATGACGCGCCGCGCCCAGGTGCTCGACCAGATCGAGCCGGAGGCAGTCGCGTTCATGTCGCCGAAGGACATGCGCAGGAAGAGCCTTGTCCCCGGCGACTTCATTCGGCTGGAGACCCGCCGCGGCGCGGTCGAGGTCAAGGTGCGCTCCGATCGCGACGTACCGGAAAACATGGTGTTCATGCCATTCTGCTACGCGGAAGCGGCGGCCAACCTGCTCACCAACCCGGCGCTCGACCCATTCGGCAAGATCCCCGAATTCAAGTTTTGCGCGGTGAAAGCCGAGCGTGCGGAGATGCGGGACGCAGCGGAGTAGGGCTCGTCGTCACCGCCATGAGGCTTGCCACACAAACCGCTGTCATGCCCCGCGCAGGCGGGGCATGACAGTACGCGGCGGCCCATCGATTCGATCACCACTGTCTCGGAATACTGGATCGCCCGGTCAAGCCGGGCGATGACTGTGATTGTGTGGTGCCGGCTTGCCCCACACCGCTTCGCTCCCCGCAATGACGGTGGTAAACACCGTCCATGTCCAAAGTCACCCCAGCCACGCGCGCGCTTGAAGCCGCCGGCGTTGCCTTCACCGTCCACACCTATGCCTACGATCCCGACGCCGAGAGCATCGGGCTCCAGGCCGCCGCGGCGCTCGGCGAAGATCCAGCGTGCGTCCTGAAGACCCTGATGGCTGTGGTCGACGGCAAGCCGGTCTGCGTCATCGTTCCGTCTGACCAGGAAGTCTCGATGAAGAAGCTTGCCGCAGCCGTGGGCGGCAAGTCGGCGCAGATGATGAAGCCGCCGGAAGCCGAGCGCGTCACCGGCTACAAGGTCGGCGGCATCAGTCCGTTCGGGCAGCGCAAGCCGGTCGGCACCGTGATCGAGCAGAGCGCGATGACGCATGAGCAAGTCTATGTGAATGGCGGCCAGCGCGGCTTGCAGGTGCGGCTGAGGCCGGGCGACGTGCGCGATGTGTCGAAAGCGGTCGCCGCCGATGTGCTGGCGTGAGCGTCTCGGCCTATTGCTTCTGCAACAATTTCAGCCGGCAGCGCAGGGCTTCGCGAATATGCGCGCGTGCGAGTTGTTCGGCCTTGTCGCCGTTGCGTGCGGCGATCGCTTCGATGATCTTCTGATGCTCGCCATGGCTGGTCGAAGAGCGGCCCGTCACCGTGAAGGTGGTCGGACCGAGCAGCGCGATCCAGTCTTGTAGCTCCCGCGAGGCATTGTCGAGATAGCGGTTGCGCGCGGCACGGCAGATCGCTTCGTGGAAGGCGCGGTTGAGTCTTGCCATTTCCTTTGCCATCTCGGCGGCGTCGGTCTTGGAAACCTCGACGAACGCCTGCTCGATGTCCCGGAGCGCCTCGATCTCGGTTGCGGAGGCGTGCTCGGCGGCGAGGCGCGCCGCGGCGCCTTCCATGATCTCGCGCATGGCATAGAGCTCCAGCACCTCGGATATGTCGAGGTTGCGCACGATCAGGCCGCGGCCACCGGCGGGCTCGACGAAACCGCGCGCCGCGAGGCGGCCGAGTGCTTCGCGCACCGGCGTGCGACTGACCTTCAGCCGCTGCGCCACTTCTTCCTCGCGCAGGCGGTCGCCGGCGCGGTAGCTGCCGGCCTGGAGCGCTTCGCAGAGCGAGCGGAACACGGCTTCGCCCAGCGCCACGCCGCCGCCGCGCGCAATCGATCCACCTGCCTTCGCCGGTCGCCGGGCCATGGGTCCCTCGCGCACAAGGCGCACCCTGCCTATACAGAGATGCCGCTTGCGCCATCTCTGTATATCTTTGTATACAAAGGTACGCAACGGCGGCCTGGCTTGACCCGGGCCGCCGGCGGGCAGAATGTCTTTTAAACTTCGCCGCATTGGGCAGACGGGATGAGCAGCAAATACGACGTGCTGGTGATCGGCGGCGGCAACGCGGCGCTGTGCGCGGCCATCAGCGCTCGGCGCGGCGGCGCCTCCGTCCTCGTGCTCGAGGGCGCGCCGAAATTCTACCGCGGCGGCAATACCCGCCACACCCGCAACATGCGTTGCGCCCATGACGCTGCCACCGAAATCCTCACCGGCCCCTATACCGAGGAGGAGTTTTGGGAGGATCTGCTGCGCGTCACCGGCGGGCAGACCGACGAGGTGCTTGCGCGCCACATGATCCGGGAGTCGAAGGACATTTTGAACTGGATCGTGGAGCAGGGTGTGCGCTGGCAGCCCTCGCTCGGCGGCACGCTGAGCCTCGGCCGCACCAACTCGTTCTTCCTCGGCGGCGGCCGCGCGATGCTCAATGCGCTGTATCTGACCGCCGAGCGGCTCGGCGTCGACGTCGAATACGATGCCGAAGTCACCGACCTCGTGATCGAGGACGGCATGTTCCTCGCCGCGCGGCTCTCACGGCCGATTAAGGGCGAGACCGAGATCCGTGCGACGTCGCTGGTCGCGGCAGCCGGCGGCTTCGAGGCCAACATCGAATGGCTGAAGCAATATTGGGGCGAGGCTGCCGACAATTTCCTGATCCGCGGCACGCCCTATAACCGCGGCTCGATCCTGAAGATGCTGCTCGCCAAGGGCGTGCAGGAGGTCGGCGATCCCACCCAGTGTCATGCGGTTGCGATCGACGCCCGCGCGCCGAAATTCGACGGCGGCATCATCACCCGCCATGACTCCGTCGTGTTTGGCATCGTCGTCAACAAGCAGGCCCAGCGCTTCTACGACGAGGGCGAGGATATCTGGCCCAAGCGCTACGCGATCTGGGGCCGGCTGGTCGCGGCGCAGCCCGACCAGATCGCCTACATCATTTTTGATTCGACCGTGATCACGAGCTTTATGCCGACGCTGTTCCCGCCGATCGCTGGACAGACGGTGGCCGAGCTCGCCGCCAAGCTCGAGCTTGATCCGGTGGCACTCGAGAATACCATCACCGAGTTCAATGCAGCGGTGCGGCCAGGCACGTTCGACCACACCATTCTCGACGATTGCCGCACCGAAGGCATCGCGCCGCCCAAGACTCATTGGGCGCGGCGGATCGAGACGCCGCCTTATCTTGCCTATCCGGTGCGGCCCGGCATCACCTTCACCTATCTCGGCACCCGCGTGACCACGGAGGCGCGGATGTTGATGGCTGACGGCAAGCCGTCGGCCAACATGTTCGCGGCCGGCGAGATCATGGCCGGCAACGTGCTCGGCAAGGGCTATGCCGCCGGCATGGGCATGACCATCGGCAGCGTGTTCGGGCGGATCGCCGGACGGGAAGCGGCACGCCACGCCAAGAACTAGGATGAAGAAAAGAGACAGGGAGCAACCATGTCACGCATTGCCATCGCTTCGATTACGGCGCTGCTGATGATCGGCCACGCCCGCGCGGCCGAGCCGATCACCCTGCGCGACATGGGTTCCTTCCATGTCGGTGGGCGTCTTGTCGAAATCTCCGGCAAGCCGGTGAGGGAGGTTGTGTTCTCGCCTGGCGGCGTGCCGGCCAAGGTCGATCCCAACGGCACGTATCAGGTCGAGCAGATGTACGTGCAATATTTCCTGCCGGCCAACGAGAAGGGAGCCTATCCGCTGCTGATGTGGCACGGCGGTGGGCTGACTGGCGTCACCTACGAGACCACGCCTGATGGACGCGAAGGCTGGTTGAATTATTTCCTGCGCAAGGGGTGGGCGGTCTACAATTCCGACGCGGTTGAGCGCGGCCGCGCCGGCTGGGCGCAATATCCTGATATATTCAAAGGCGAGCCGGTCTTCCTCACCACAGCCAATCCGTTCGAGCGCTTTCGCATCGGCAATGGGCCAAACTCCTACGATCCGGATCCTGCCAAACGAAAAGTGTTGCCGGGCAACCAGTTTCCCGTCGAGGGCTACGATAATTTCGTCAAGCAGAACATCCCGCGCTGGACCACGACGGATGATGCGACCATCGCCGCCTATATCGCCGAGATTGATCGCGTCGGTCCCTCGGTGATCCTGTTCCACAGCCAAGCCGGCAGCTTCGGCTTCAAGGTTGCGCAGGCCCGGCCCGACAAGGTCAAGGCGCTGATTGCGATCGAGCCCGCCGGCATCGGCGATCCCGGCAGGGCGGATGTCCTGAAGAACATTCCGACGCTGATCATCTATGGCGACTATATCGAGCGCGATTCGCGCTGGCCCAAGATCCGCGCCAACGGCATCGCCTTTGCGGACTCGATCAAGGCGGCCGGGGGCAGCGTCGACATCGTCGACCTCCCACAGGCCGGCATCAAGGGCAATTCGCATATGGTGATGATGGACAAGAACAATCTCGAGGTCGCGGGCCTTATCCAGAAGTGGCTCGAGGCCAAGGGCCTGACGAAGTAAAGCCATGCACGGAACCCAAATCTTGGACGAAGCCGACCGTCTGATGACGGTCTGCAACTCATGCCGCTACTGCGAGGGCCTGTGCGCGGTGTTTCCGGCGATGGAGATGCGGCGGGCGTTCTCCGACGGCGATCTCAACTATCTCGCCAACCTCTGCCATTCCTGCGGCGCCTGCTACGTCGATTGCCAGTTCTCGCCGCCGCACGAATTCAACGTCAATGTCCCGAAGACGCTGGCGGTCGCACGCGCCGAGTCCTATGCCGCTTATGCCTGGCCGCCCGCGCTGTCCGGCACCTTCGCCCGCAACGGCCTCGTCATCAGCATCGTCGCGGCGCTCAGCATGGCCACCTTCATCCTCGGCTTCGCCGCGCTGAATGACCGCAGCGTGCTGTTCGGCGTGCACACCGGCCCCGGCGCGTTCTACAGGCTGATGCCGCACAATGCGATGGCCGCTTTGTTCGGCGCTGCGTTTCTCTATGCCATCCTCGCGCTGGTCATGAGCGTACGCGCGTTCTGGCGCGACATCGGCCTACCGATCGGCGGCCGTGCCGATGGCGGCTCGATCTTTCAGGCGATCCGCGATGCCGGCGAGCTGCGCTATCTCCATGGCGGCGGCGTCGGTTGTTACAATGAGGACGACAAGCCGACCGACCGGCGCAAATTGTATCACCACCTGACGTTCTACGGCTTCCTGCTGTGCTTTGCCGCGACCTCGGTCGCGACGCTCTATCACTATCTGCTCGCCCGCGAGGCGCCGTACCCGTGGTGGGACCTGCCCGTGGTGCTCGGCACGCTTGGAGGCATCGGTCTGCTCGTCGGACCGGTCGGCTTGTTCGTGGCCAAGGCGCGACGCGATCCGGCGCTGCTCGACGAGAACCGCTACGGCATGGATGTCGGCTTCATCGCCATGCTGTTCCTGACCGGTCTCACCGGCATGCTGCTTCTCATCCTGCGCGAGACCTCTGCGATGGGACCGTTGCTGGCGCTGCATCTCGGCGCGGTGTTCGCGCTGTTCATCACCATGCCCTATGGCAAGTTCGTGCACGGCATCTATCGCTTCGTGGCCCTGGTGCGCTATGCGCAGGAGCGCCGCAGCCAAGCCGGCATCTGAGCGTCAGAGAGACCAGAAGCGGCCATGGTCCAGAAATGCAATGGTTTGCTCGATCGCGACGCTGTGGCGCGGCAGTCCGGTATGGGATGCCTTGACGACAATATGATCGCTCATGTCGGCAAGTTTCGCGCTCGCGACTGAAACGCGGCCGTCGTTCGGCCGTGGCAGGACAAAGGCCGAGGCGATCGGCGCGATGGTCCGGCATCCCGCGATGATGCCAATCTCATAGTCGGGCGAGGGCAGACCAGCGAGCACCGGGTCCGGGACGGTCGTCAGCTGCAAGCCGGCGGGGCCGAAAACGGCGCGGTAGATCGAGAGCTCTTTCAGGAGATCGGCGACCTCGCTACCGCCGTTGGACGTGCCCAGCATCACGACGCGGCCGAGCCGTATCGGGCGGTGTCTTGCGATATAGACCCGCGTGAGCAGTCCGCCCATGGAATGCGCGACGAAGTGGACCGGGCCGCCACATTGTTTCGCAAAGCCGGCGATCGACAGGTGGATATCATCGGCAAGCGCGTCGCCGAGCACGCCAATTTGCTGCGCTCGCTGTTCGAGCACCGGATGGAGGACGACCGTCCTTATCCTGACGACATCCTCCAGATGGTGATGGACGCGTTCGCGCTGATGCATCCGCCTCTGGTTCGGCTGCTACCTGATGCGGATGATGTGAGAATCGCGCTGCTGTCCCGCACGCTGTTTTCCGCGGTGCATGGCATCATCTCGCTCGGCCTCGAGGAGCGCATGGTCGCGGTGCCGCCGCAGATGCTGCGTCAGCAGGTCGAGCAATTCCTCCACGCGCATCTGGCGGGTCTTGGGATCGTGCCGATGCGATAGGCGGACGCGTTGTCATGCGCGCGCGGCTTCACGCGGCCGGGGCGCGACCACGACGATGTCGGACAGGCTGCCCTCGACCTGGACACGGTTGCGTCCCTTCTCCTTGGCGCGATAGCAGGCGGCGTCAGCGCGCCGCATCGCGTCTTCAAGCGTGGTGTTGCGATCGGCGATGCAGGCGATCCCGACGCTTGCCGTTGCCGTAAAGCGACGCTCGCCCCAGGTGAAGCTGAACAATTCGAGCGACCGGCGCAGCCGCTCGGCGATGTCGATGGCGCTCGAGGGCGGGCACTGCGGCAGGATCAGGCTGAATTCGTCGCCGCCGAGCCGGGCCACCAGATCATGCGGCCGCCGGTCCTGTCGCAGCAGTTGCGAAACCTGGCAGAGCAGGCGGTCGCCGGCGAGAT
Organism: Bradyrhizobium diazoefficiens; assembly: GCF_016616235.1. Lineage (NCBI taxonomy): Bacteria > Pseudomonadati > Pseudomonadota > Alphaproteobacteria > Hyphomicrobiales > Nitrobacteraceae > Bradyrhizobium > Bradyrhizobium diazoefficiens. The sequence goes on along the minus strand of NZ_CP067100.1, from coordinate 6,314,621 downwards.
GGCCGCAGCTGTCGTTGACGTTCTTGAACTGGTCGAGGTCGAGCAGGATCAGTGCCAGCGGACCCGCCGCGGTGTTGTCCAACTCGGCTTGCAGGCGCGCCTCGAAAGCACGGCGGTTGGCAAGGCCGGTCAGCCAGTCGTGCGAGGCCTGAAAGGCGAGCCTTTCCTTCTCGGCCTGCAAGGCGTCCTCGAAGGCTTGTCGTTGCAGCACCAATCGCCGCGTGTGCCAAACCATGAGCACCATCAGCATCCCCGCAGTGATGACATTGATGCAGGTCAGCGTCACCTTGATGGCACGGGAGCCTTCGCCGAGCACGGTGGAGAACCGTTTCGCATGCACCGTGAATTGTCGGTTCAGCTCCGAGAGCCGTGACGACAGGACGTTCAAGCAGCCGCTGTCCTGTATAGGGCCATTTTTCAGCTCGGACCGGATGACCTCGCCGAAGACGCTCAACTCCAGCAGCATCGGATCGGTGGCGGCCCACTCCCGGATCGCCTCCTGGAGGAAGCTGACCTGGTTGAAATGGCGGAACAGCCAGATAAGGCCGGGGACGTCGTCGGGATGGTTGCCGCCTTGCAGGAAGCCGATGCGCGCAATTTCGACGTCGATCGGATCGCGCTCCAGCGCCCACCTTGCATACTCGTCGCCAATGGGAACGGCGAGCGAAGCCTGGTATTGCGCAAACTGGCTCGGCTCGCCCGACCGCAGATACAGGTTGAGGAAATAGACGGCGTTCTTCTGCGAGCGCGACCACAGCGCTTCGCCCGCTACATAGGCGCGGACCGAAGACATCACCTCGAGACTGAAGCCCGCGATCGCCGCCTGGAGCACGACGACCATCGCGAAAGGCAAGACGAGCTTGATGACGTGAAGGAAGTTGTTTCCCTTCGTCGAAGACGCTGTACTGCGAAACACCCTGCGTTCCCCAAATCGATCAACGACCCCCCGGTGGGGCGTTGCGCGTGCAACGTCAAGTAGAGCAAATGGTTGCCTTGCTCCACCTCGAAGGGGAGGGGGACCGCGTCGCAGGGTGAAGGCGCTGTGAAGTGGCTGCCTGCAGATCGCTTCAAATGCCCGAAGACCGGAACTGGCGCGGCGTCGGCGAACCAATGCCTCGCATTCGCAGCGTGCGATTTACCCGACCGTGAGAATTCTAGACCAGCACCGGCTTGCGCACGCGGCCGGCGTCGCCGAACACGCGCAAATAACGCTCGATCTCGGAGGGCATGCCGGTCGCCTTCTCCGGATTGTCGGAGAGCTTGACGGCCGGACGGCCGTCGACCGACGTCACCTTGCAGACCAGCGAGATCGGATCGAGGTTGAACGAGCCGTCCGGCGTGCAGCCGACGAAATCATTGGTGAGATTGGTGCCCCAGCCGAACGAGAGCCGGACGCGGCCAGAGAAGTGGTGATAAGTCTCTTCCATCGAGCCGACATCCATCGCGTCGGAGAAGACGAGCAGCTTGTCCTTGGGATTGCGGCCCTTCTTCTGCCACCAGGCGACGATCTCCTCGCCGGCCTGGATCGGCGGCGCGCTGTCGGGGCGGAAGCCGGTCCAGTCGGCAACCCATTCCGGCGCATCGCGCAGGAAGGCCTTGGTGCCGAAGGCGTCGGGCAGCGCGATCAGGAGATTGCCGCCATAGGTCTGGCGCCACTGGTCGAGGATGCGATAGGGCGCCCAGCGCAACTCCTCGTCGTCCCTGGCGAGGGCGGCTGCGACCATCGGCAGCTCATGGGCGTTGGTGCCGATGGCTTCGAGATCGTTGTCCATCGCGAGCAGCACGTTGGAGGTGCCGATGAAGGACGAGCCCAGGCCCTCCTTCACTGCCTCGACGCACCAGCGCTGCCAGAGGAAGCCGTGGCGGCGTCGGGTGCCAAAATCCGACAGCCGCAGATTCTCCAGCTCGCGCAGCCGCTCCACCTTGGTCCACAGCTTGGCCTTCGCGCGGGCATAGAGCACGTCGAGTTCGAAGCGGCCGCGGCCCTTCATCGCCGCACGCGAGCGCAGCTCGTTGAGGATGGCGAGCGCCGGAATCTCCCACATCGTGGTGTGGGTCCAGGGACCATGGAAATGCAATTCGTACTGGCCTTCGACCTTGCGCAGCTCGTATTCGGGTAGGCGGAATTCGGCCAGCCAGCGGATGAAATCCGCCGAGAACATATGCGTCTTGCCGTAGAAGGTGTTGCCGGCCAGCCAGATCAGCTCCTTCTTGGTGAAGCGGATGGTGCGGGCGTGGTCGAGCTGGGCACGCAGCTCGCCCTCGTCGATGATCTCTGCGAGCCGTACATGGCGCGAGCGGTTGATGACCGAGAAGGTCACTTTCTGATCCGGGTAGTCCTCCCGAATCATCTGCAACATCAATAGCTTGTAAAAGTCGGTATCCAACAGGCTGCGGATGATAGGATCCAGCCGCCAGCTGTGATTGTAGGTTCGGCTCGCAATGTCGGTCACTGTCATGGGAAGAATTCTAGCGTGGCTCCCTTTCCGCAACCAGTGGGTTTGGCGAGGGCCGGTCTTCCGAAAGGCGGGGTCTTGACGTCAGGCCTTCGCGACCGTCGCAGCAACGGTCTCGAACTCGCCCCGGATCCAGCGATGGGCCGGGTCTTTCTGATAGCGCTGATGCCAGACCATGAACATCGGCAGCTCGGCCAGCGTGCGCGTGCGCGAGGCCAGCGGTATTCGCGTCTGCGCGAAGCCGCGCATCACGCCGGAGGCGAGCAGGCTCGGCATGCTCGCCAGCATTTGCGAGCCGCGCAGGAAGGACGGCACGCCGGAGAAGCTTGGTACCGAGATCGCGATGTCACGGTGGAATCCGCTTGCCGCCAGCCGGCGGTCGAAGTCGAGCCGCTCGTTGTCGGTATAGACCACGGTGATGTGGCGCGCCGCGAGATATGCGTCGCGGCCCGAAGGAGCTGCACGCGCTCTGGGATCGAAATAGCAGACATAGCGATCGCTGAGCAGGCGCTTCTGCACGATGTCGACGCCGGATGGCGGCAGCGGCGTGATCAGGAGGTCGCAGCGGTTCTCGCGCAGCATCGCCGGCGAGGGCGATTGCGACGGGATGACGCGCAGGTTTAGGCTCTTCACTTGTGCGGCGACATGATCGAAAAACCGCGGCAGCAGCAGGTCGCGCTGGAGATCGTTCGCGGCGATCGTCAGCGACAGCTGCGCGCGCACGGGCTCGAAGCTGACGCCACCGGCAAAGCTGCGCATCTCGTCGATCAGCGCGCGCGCCTTCGCGGCCAGGGCCCGGGCGTGCGCTGTGGCGACGATGCCGCGGCCCGATTTGGCGAACAGCGGATCGCCCGCGATCCGCCGCAGCTTGTTCAGGCCGTGACTGACGGCCGATTGCGTCAAGCCGAGCCGCCTTGCCGCCGCGGTGACCGAGCCTTCCTCCAGCACGGCCAGAAATAGTTCGAGGGCATGGCCGTCGAGGGCCAAATGATCGATTTCCTTCATGGAATTGATTATAATCGATCTATTTATCTTGAGAATAGATCATCCCATGATCTCCCGATAAGCCGCGCGCCCGGTTTCAGGCGCCAAGGGAGAGACAACGCCGATGAATGTCCAGGCGCCAGCCTTGCAGGATCCCCGCCTCAACCGTCCCGAACCGTTCACGCCCCGCGATGAAGGTTTCTTCCAGCGCGACCGCTCGATCCACCCGCCGGCGCATGCGCCGGGCTACAAATCCTCGGTGCTGCGCTCGCCGCGCCAGCCGCTGCTGTCGCTGGAGAACTCGGCCTCGGAGATCACGGGGCCGGTGTTCGGCCACAACGATCTCGGCCCGCTCGACAACGATCTGATCCGCAACTACGCCAAGGACGGCGATCCCGTCGGCGAGCGCATCATCGTCCATGGCCGCGTGCTCGACGAGACCGGCCGCGGCGTGCCGAACACGCTGGTCGAGTTCTGGCAGGCCAATGCGGGTGGCCGCTACCGGCACAAGAAGGATACCTATCTGGCGCCGATCGATCCGAATTTCGGCGGCTGCGGTCGAGCGCTGACCGACGACACCGGCTACTACTATTTCCGCACCGTGAAGCCGGGTCCCTATCCCTGGCGCAACTATGTCAACAGCTGGCGCCCCGCCCACATCCATTTCTCGGTGTTCGGCTCGGGCTTCGCGCAGCGCCTGATCACGCAGATGTACTTTGAGGGCGATCCTCTCATTCCGGTTTGTCCGATCCTGACTACGATCCCGGACAAGGACGCGCTGGATCGCCTGGTCGCGCCGCTGGATCTCAACGCCTCGACGCCGTTCGATTCGCTCGCCTACCGCTTCGACATCGTGCTGCGTGGCCAGCGCTCCACTTATTTTGAAAACCGCACCGCGGGGAATTAGAGCCCATGCCGCAGCCGCTCAACTATCTCAAGGAAACCGCCTCGCAGACCGCAGGTCCCTACGTCCATATCGGCCTGATCCCCGCGATGGCGGGGTTCGATATTTTCGAGAAGAATTTTTCCAACGTGCTGGTAACGCCGAACACGCAAGGCGAGCGCATCACGCTGGAAGGCAAGGTGCTCGACGGCAGCGGCACGCCGCTGCGCGACGTGCTGCTGGAGATCTGGCAGGCCAATGCGGCCGGCCGCTACAGCCATCCGGCCGACCGCTTGGCCGGCGCGGTGGACGAGGAGTTTCGCGGCTGGGGCCGCGCCGGCTCGGATTTCGACAGCGGCCTCGTCACCTTCGAGACCATCAAGCCCGGCGCGATTGTCGACAAGACGGGGCGCAAATGCGCGCCGCACGTCAATATCTGGATCGTCGCACGCGGCATCAATATCGGCCTCAACACCCGGCTTTATTTCTCGGATGAAGAGGCCGCGAACGCCGCCGATCCCGTGCTCAATCTGGTGGAGCCGCCGCTGCGCCGCAAGACACTGATTGCGACGCGCAGCGAGCGCGCCGGCAAGGTCGTGTACTCCTTCACGATCAATTTGCAGGGGTCGGACGAGACGGTGTTCTTCGACGTCTGAGAATCCGGCGGATCGTCCCGCAGCATCACTCCACCCGGTCGCCGCGATGGATCGTTCCGCGCGTGAGGAATTGCGGCGACTGTCGCAGCTCGCGCGGCCGGTCGGCTGGATCTCGTCCCACTTTCGGCTTTAGCTCCGCCAAATCAATGAAGACGTCTGCCTGTCGGCGCAGGTCGTCGGCGACCATGGGCGGCTGGGTGGAGAGTGTGGAGACGACCGTCACGCGGACACCGCGGCGTTGCAGGGTCTCCACCAGCGAACGAAAGTCTCCATCGCCGGAGAACAACACGATCTGATTGACGTGCTCGGCAAGCTCCATCGCACTTACGGCGAGGTCGACATCCATGCGGCCCTTCACCTTGCGGCGGCCGGTGGTGGCGTCGACGAACTCCTTGGTGAGCTTGGTGACGACAGTGTATCCGTTGTAGTCGAGCCAGTCGATCAACGGGCGGATTGACGAATACTCCTGATCCTCGATGACGGTCGTGTAGTAAAAGGCCCGCAACAGTGTGCCTCGGCTCTGGAATTCGCCGAGGAGACGTCTGTAATCGATGTCGAAGCCGAGCGCCTTGGAGGTGGCATGGAGATTGGAGCCATCGATAAAGAGTGCGATCTTCTCAATTGAAGACATATGCACAAACCCCAGTTCCGCACGGAAGCCGGATGGTCCAGCCGAAATAGCGGTGTGTCGGCCGAAAGACATTGAACGCGCCGATGGCTTGCCGAAAAAGGCGGCGCAGGCGACCGGACAGGGGTGGCCGTCTTGCGCCAAGGTTAGGGAGGATCCACGCCACCAGCGCCAAGGCGCCGAATGTACCCACGCTAAGGCGCGCGCAGTCCAGGCTCAACTGTACGGAGGTAAACAGCCTCTATCCAAAGGATGGGACGCCATATACGAAAGTAAGTGGCTGCGCTGGCGACAGATGCAGTCGCGGCGCGCGGCGGATGCTGTCGAAGACGCCTGCCGATGAAGAGGACATCCAGCATTGCGGCTTCGGGTAGGCCAAGAGCCGCTGCCTCTTGCGTGTACTCGCCACCGCGCCTCAGGACTATCGCCGCCGCTTCAGTGCCTGAGCGAGACCAAAGTCTATGCAGAAGGCTCCTGTCCGTCTGGAACAAAATTGTTGCTCAACATTTGCCTCGGCACGTCCTCTTGGGAGAGGTGTGTCATGAGCAGGCTGCAAGAGCGCGAAACCGTTCCTGACGTCTACAATCTGTTTCTTGCTTCCGTACTCTTCATATCGCCATGGCTGTTCAAGCTGACCAACAGCCAGGGCAGGATCGATCTCTGGGTAACGAGCGCGATCATCGGCATCCTTTCGCTGGCGGCGATCATCGCCTATCGCGACTGGGAGGAGTGGATCAACGTCCTGATGGGCGTCTGGCTCATCGCCTCGCCCTGGCTGCTTGGATTCCCCAACACGCGGGCGATGCATCTCAGCATCGGCTTCGGCGCTGTCATCGTGCTTCTGGCGCTGCTCGATCTTTTCCTGCATTACGAGAAGAGACATCCCGAGATGGAGCCGAAGCAGGAGAGGGTGCACCAATAGCGTTGCCGAGCCCTGCTCAGCTTTCTCCGCCATGCAGCTGCGCGCGAAAGGCGCGCGGCGACAGCCCCGTGGCCGCGGCATAGACCCGGCTGAAATAAGCAGGGTCCTCGAAGCCGAGGGCATAGGCGATCGTCGAGACCGGCAGGTTGGTGTAGACGAGATTGCGCCGCGCCTCGCGGATCAGGCGGTTCAGGATCAGGTGCGAGGCGGTGTCGCCGGTCGCCGCCCGCGTGATCCGGTTGAGATGGGTTGGCGTAATCGACAGCGCGCGGGCATAGTCCGCAACGCTCCAGCGCTCCAGATGATGCTGCTCCAGCATCGCCTCGAAGCGGCGGAACAGTCCGCTCTCCGCGGCGCCTGCGCCGCCGCTCTCGCCGGTGAGCGCGCGTGCCACCAGGCCGATCATGGCTGATGACAGAGCCCGCAGCACATGGGCGCGGCCGAAATCGCGCGCGGCGTGCTCGGCGAAAATCTGCTTCATGGTGGCGCGGATCTGCGGCGAGCCCCGGACCACGGCCGATTGCGACAGCGCGCCGCGCAGGCCTTCGGCGGCGAGCAGCGCCTCGTCCAGAATCTCCGCGGCGATGGTCAGCACCCAGCCTTGCGTATCGGGCAAGAAGCGGAAGCCGTGGACATGGCCGACCGGCACGTTGACGATCTGCATCGGCTTGAGCGGCACCACGCGCCCGTCGAGCGTCGCCTCACCGCCGCCGCGCTCGATCAGCAGCACCTGGTGCAGCCGGGCATGGCGGTGCACGGCGAGCGTCCAATCGTGCAACACCGAGCGCGACGCGATGGTCTCGCAATGCACGACGTCGGGCAGATCGCCGGACTCGCCGAACAAATTGTAGACCCGGATTGCCGGGGCGGGGACTGTGGTTCTCATGTTCGAATAGTACAAGATAAAGGCGGAACCCTCCATCGGTCCGCAGCACTGAATCTGCAAAAAAGTGCCGACGGGAGGACGCAAAAATGAAAGTTCAGGTCTGCATCATCGGCGGTGGGCCATCGGGCCTGTTGCTGTCCCAGCTCCTGCACCTGAAGGGCATCGACACAATCGTGCTGGAGAAATACAGCCGCGACCACGTGCTGGCCCGCATCCGCGCAGGCGTGCTGGAGCACGGCTTTGCAAAATTGATGCGCGAGGCGCAATGCGGCGAGCGGATGGACCGCGAGGGCGAGATCCACAACGGGTTCGAGATCGCCCATGACGGCAAGCTCTCCCATATCGATCTGTACAAGCATTCAGGCGGCAATTCGGTGCTGGTCTACGGCCAGACCGAGCTGACGCGCGACCTCTACGAGGCGCGCGACCGTCTCGGCGGCAAAGTCGTGCACAACGCCGAGGACGTAGTGCCGCACGATCTGACGTCGGACCGGCCCTACGTGACGTACCAGTCGAACGGAGGGACCATTCGCATCGATTGCGACTACATCGTCGGCGCCGACGGTTTTCACGGCGTCAGCCGCAGATCGATCCCGAAAGACGTGCTGCGCGAATACGAGAAGGTCTATCCGTTCGGCTGGTTAGGGGTGCTGTCGCGCACCAGGCCGGTGTCGCCGGAGCTGATCTATGTGAAGCACGAGCGCGGCTTTGCGCTCTGCTCCCTGCGCTCACAAGTGCTGAGCCGCTATTACATCCAGGTGCCGCTGACCGACAAGCTCGAGGACTGGAGCGACGACGCGTTCTGGACCGAGCTGAAGCGCCGCCTGCCGGACGAGGTCGCCGGCCGCTTGATCACGGGGCCGTCGATCGAGAAGAGCATCGCGCCGCTGCGCAGCTTCGTCGCCGAGCCGATGAGCCATGGCCGCCTGTTCCTCGCCGGCGATGCCGCTCACATCGTCCCGCCGACAGGCGCGCGCGGGCTGAACAGTGCCGGATCCGACATCCATTATCTCTACGACGCCATGCTTGCGCACTATCAGCGCGGCGATGATTCCGGTCTTGCGGGCTATTCCGCCAAGGCACTCGCCCGGATCTGGAAGGCGCAACGCTTTTCGTGGTGGATGACGATGCTGCTGCATCGTTTCCCCGACCGTCTCGACTATGAGAACCGGCTCCAGCAGACCGAGCTGGACTATCTGCTCTCGTCCGAGACGGCACAGCGGCTGCTGGCCGAAAATTACGTGGGATTGCCGTTTTAGCGCGGCTTGTCTTCACCCTCCCCTGGAGGGGGAGCGTCGATCGCGCGCAGCGCGAGCGGGGTAGGGTGATCTCTCAACACGGGCACCGCTTGCGTGGAGAGATCACGCCACCCCGCTGCGCTCCATGCGCTGCGACCCTCCCCTCCAGGGAAGGGTGAGAGAGACCACTACTTCCCTTCCAGCGTATTGACCGGCGTCCACTCCTGCGGCGCTGGATTGGCGGAGAGGACTTCCGCGCGTTTGGCGAACAGCGCCGACGCGGCATCGATCTTCGCCATGCTCTCGAACGCATCCGCCGCCTTCGCAAATTCCCTTGCGCGCCAACAGGCCAGCCCCTCCGCATATCCGGCGGCCACCTTCGTCTGCTCGGCGCTCTCCGCGCCTTTCTCCGCCAGCGGCTCGAACACCTTAATGGCCTCGTAGCGCCCCAACACCCTGATCGCATCCAGCTCGCGCCAGGCAAAGTTGTCGCCGGTTTGCGCAACCGTTGCCTCCGACGCCATGATCGCGGTGCCGTAATATTTGTTGGCGCCCTCGAGGCGCGAGGCGACGTTCACCGTGTCGCTCATCACCGTGTAGTTGAAGCGGCGGCGGGAGCCGATGTTGCCGACCACGGCTTCGCCGCTGTTGAGGCCGATGCGGTGCGACAGTCCATGACCGGCGAAGGCGGGATTGTGAGCGTTGAGCTCTGCCAGTTTCTCGTGGCACTTCAGCGCGGCGCGGACGGCGTTGCGCGCATGGGCGGGATCGTCCGCCGGAGCGCCGAACATGGCGACGATGGAATCGCCGATGTATTTGTCGACATAGCCGCCATGGCTCTCGATGATGTCGGTCATGGCGGAGAGATATTCGTTCATCAGCCGCACCAGCTCGCCCGGCGTCATCTTTTCGGCGATGGAGGAGAAGCCGCTGAGGTCGGAGAAGAACATGGTGACGTTGCGCATCTCGCCGCCGAGCTCGGGCATCTTGCCGGAGGCGACCATGGTCTCGATGATTTCGGGGGCGAGATAGAACGCAAAGCTCTTGCGCAAGAAACGTTCGTCGCGATCGGCCAGTACGAAGCGGTAGCCGATCATCATCGCGAGCGCGGCGAGGCCCGCAAGCGCGGGCTCGGTCAGCGGCAGTGCCAGGGCGTGAACGAAGGCTGCGACGGCCATGGCGGCGTAAATGGCGGTGAGGCCGAACCACGCCATCAGCGCGCCGCTCGGTGCCAGCAGGCAGGCAGCGCAAGCGATGGTCCCCGCAAACAGGATCGTGAGAATGGTCCGCATAGGAAAGCCGAGCTCGGTCACGGCATCGTGCTCGATCAGGTTGCGGACCATTGCGGCGTGCACGAACACGCCGGCGACGTCACTACGCGCCGTTTGTGCGATGCTTGCCGGAGCGGGCAGGGCGCACCGCGCACCCGGCGCTCCGTCGTATCCGCCCGCGAGGCGCATCGATGTCAGCTTGCGGTCCTCGAAATTCAGCGCGGTGCCGAGCAGCACGATCTTGCCGTCGAAAGCGCGACGGAAGAAGTCCCGGTCGCCCTTCTCAAGGCAGGCGTGCAGGTCGGCGAAGGAATAGGTCGGGACGTCGCGGCCCGTACCACGGAAGTTGAGCGTCACTGTGTTGGGCACTGCGCTCGGGATCGTGTAGCCGGCCAGCGTCGTCACACCGGACGTTCCGGTCTCAGCTTTCGTACCAAGCGCACGCGCGGCGAGTTCGACTGCCATTGTGGGCACCGGCTGGCCGTCTATAGGAAAGCTCAACGGCATCCGCCGGATCACGTCGTCGGTGTCGGTATGGACGTTGAGCGCGCGGATGTTGCTTTTCACCGCCAGCTGCTGCGCGTGGTCGGGCCTTTCCGGATGGTCGTTGCTCAGGATCTCGCCGAGAATCAGCTTGCCGCCGTCGGAAAGTCGTCGCAGCACGATGAGGTAGTCACGGTCAAATCCTCTTATGCGGCTGCCGAAGGACGTATCGCCGAAGGGAATCTCCGACTGCTCGATCGAACTTTGAAAGACGACGTCGAAGCCGATCACCTTGGCGCCGCCGTCAGTGATGCTGCCGAGCACCCGGGCGATCTCGCGCGTCCAGGTCTGTGTCGGAGATCCCTTGAACGGCGGGGTGTCGTAGGTCTCCCCGTCGATCGCCACGACGACGACCGGTGACGTTGCTGGATCGCGGCCGTCACCGATGAGCTTGCCGCGCAGGGCGGTGAGGATGTCCAGTGAAAGGCCTTGCAGCGTCTGGAGCGGGGGAGACGTGAAGACTGCGCCCGCAACGAGCGCAATCGCGATCGCCGCAACGATATCCCGCCTGCCGATCCGCCGCATCGCCCTCTCGCCAGGCCGCCTATTCGAGCCGCAGCAGGCGCCCGACGATCGGCATCGGCGACGAGGTGGCGCTGGCATCGACCTGGAAGGCGTAGCGCTTGGCGCCGAGAATGGCGAGATAGCTGCCGCCGGGCGTCAGTGTCTTCCCGGCCTTGGCAAAGTCATAGAACTTGCCGCCGATCATGAGATCGTTCTTGAGCGGGATGCTGATGGTGGGCTCCTTGCCGTCGGTGCGCTCGATCACCAACGTGCTGCCGCTCTTGGCTTGCACCAGCGGGGCTGTGCCGTAGATCGTCGGCAGTTTGGCCGGCGTGCCCTTGGCGTCCGACCGCATCGTGCGGAAAGTCGTTGCGGCGCTCTGGTTCGCCTCGCGCTCCGACAGCTTGGCCGCATTGGTATCGCAGGGCACTTTTTCCCGCTTGACCTCGCCAAGCTGCACGGTGCTCTCTTCGGCGCCGACCAGCACGACGCCTTCGCTGATGGTCTCGCGCTGGCAGGATTTGAGGTAGCTCAGTGTGATGCCGGCCTTGGGGCCAAGCTTGATGATCTTGCCCGGCGCCACATAGTCCATGAACGCGATGCCGTCGACCTTACCTTGGACGTCCTCGACGATCGCGGCCGGGGTTTCCGCCAGAGCGGGGGCCGCAACACAGAACGCACCGACAAATGCACCGATCAGGCTTCTCATGGGAATTCTCATCCAGTTCGACCGATGTATGACCGGTCCCGGCCCTGGTCCGATGCTTAGCAGCGGCGCGCCCAGGCAAGTGTGACCAGAATCACTTTTGGTTGTTGGTGCCACCTTAGCAGGAACAGGTTCAAACCGGCGACGGGAGAAAACGCGGCCGCGGCAAGCTGTTGGCCGAATGGATCATGTCAGGCCGCCGGGACGTGCCCAGCCGAGCGGTCCTCGGCTGCACTCTCTATATTGGGAACGAGCGTCATATTGGGAACGAGCGTCGCCTCGGTCGTCTGATATGGCGTCGCTTGCCGCCCGGTGGCGATCTCGACAACCTCGTCCCAGCGCGACAGGAAGGCCTCGACGCAGGCCGGGTCGAATTGGCGGCCCTGGAGTTCGACCAGATAGTTGCGCGCCGCCTCGAGCGGCATCGGCTCCTTATACGGCCGCCGCGTCGTCAGGGCGTCGAAGACGTCCGCGACCGCGACGACGCGCGCGGCGACCGGGATCTCGTTCGCCCGAAGGCCGCTCGGATAGCCCGCGCCGTCCCAGCGCTCATGATGGCCTGCGGCAATTTGCGCACCGAGCTGGATCAGCTCGCAGCTGGAATCCGCCAGGATCCTTTCGCCGATCGTGGCATGGGTGCGGATCACCGCCATCTCCTCGTCGGTCAGCTTGCCGGGCTTGAGCAGGATGTTATCGGGAATGGCGACCTTGCCGACGTCGTGCAGCGGCGCGGCCAGATAGATGTCGCGGCAGAGACGGGCCGGCAAGCCGAGCTGCTCGGCGATGATGCGGCTGTAGCGGGCGACCCGCAGCGTGTGCTCGCCGGTGTCGTTGTCGCGGTACTCGACCGCCAGCGCGAGCCGCAGGATGATCTCCTCCTCGCGCTCGCCGAGCTTTCGCGTCGCAGCCGCGACTTCGCTGGCCAGATGCGCGGCACGGTCGTTGAGCTTGCGTACGGCTGCACCAAGCTGAATCAAATTCCGCAGGCGTACCGTCATCTCGACGCTCTGCGGTGCCTTGGGCAGGAAATCGGTTGCACCGGCCTGCAGCGCTTCCATCTTGACGTCATCGGTCTGTCGTGAGGTGATCATCGCGATCGGGATGTCGGCGCAGCCGGGCAGGCTGCGCAAGGCGCGGATGAAGCTGATGCCGTCCATATGCGGCATCTCGTAGTCGACCAGCACCAGGTCGAAGACGCGCTCGCGCGCGCAGGCCAACGCTTCCACGGGATCGAGGAAGGTCGTGGCCTCGACCAGACCTTCGGCTTCGATGTGACGTTTCAGGAAGTTGAGGACAGAGCGGCTGTCATCAACCAGGAGCGCTTGGGTCAGCATCGGCGGCCGGGCTCGTTCGGATGGCGAAGCGTGACCTCGACACATAGCCTTTGCGATTTAACGTGGAGCAAACGTTTCACCGGCATCACTGAAGTCTGCGCAGAACGCATGAGGTTTGGGCGGGGCATGCGCCCCTGCATGTCTACGCGAAGTTTTTTGGTTTGTTACCCGTAGTTGTACGGGGGTGCCCATTAGGGGTTTGAACACTCTCCGCACCGAATAGTCGTCGCGCGGGATTCGCGCGATGCGTGCAGCGAATCCCGGGGGAAATTTGGGGGACGAATGTCGTCTGATGTCACCGAGCCGAAGTGGTCCCTACGGCTGCCCGCGGATTGCAGCATCGCTGCGATCCGCAACGTCTATGACCTGATCCGCGAGGCTTTCGGCCGCCAGGACCGGCTCGAGATCGACTGCTCCAGCGTCGACAAGGCCGACGTGACCTCGATCCAGCTGCTGCTGTCGACCGCCAAGACCGGCGAAGCGCAGGGCCGTCCGGTGGTGCTCACATCATTCTCCCAATCCTTGCGCAACACCCTTCGCCGCGCCGGCTTTTCCAGCGAGGCGATGATTGATCAGCATTTCCCGCAAAAGAAAGATGGCACCTGATGGCCACGATTCTCACGGTCGACGATTCGCCCAGCATCCGGCAGATGATCAAGGTCGTGCTCGAGCCGGCCGGTCACAACGTGATCGAGGCCGGCGACGGCGCGCAAGGGCTTGCCAAGGCGCAGGCCGGCAAGCTCGACCTCGTGATCACCGACCTTAATATGCCTGTCATGAATGGGCTGGAGCTGATCCGGGCGCTGCGCAAGCTGCCGAGCGCGGTCGGCATGCCGATCGTGTTCCTGACCACCGAATCCAACGACACGGTGAAGCAGGAAGCCAAGAGCGCCGGCGCCACGGGGTGGATCACAAAACCCTTCAAGCCCGAGCAGTTGCTCGCAGTCGTCGGCAAGCTGGTGCGCGCATGAACGTGATGGACCCGACCGAGGTCTTCCGCCAGGAAGCCAGCGAGCTGTTCGAGGTCCTGGAAGGGGCCCTGCTCGACCTCGGCCAGCGTCCCGACGACCGCGAGCTGGTCGATTCCGCCTTCCGCGCCCTGCACACGATCAAGGGTTCGGGCGCGATGTTCGGCTTCGACAAGGTCGCCTCCTTCACCCACGAATTCGAGACCGCCTTCGACCGCGTCCGCAAGGGCGAGATCAAGCCGACCCAGGAGCTGATCTCGGTCGCGCTCGCCGCCAAGGACTATATCCGCGCGCTGATCGAGGACCCGCAGTCGACCGACGACATCATCGGCGAAGCCATCCTCGACGACCTCAAGCGCTTCGTCTCGTCCGACCAACCTGCCGCTCAAGTCGCCGAGATCGCGGAAGCGCCGCCGTTAGCGCCGACCGAGAGCAAGCAGGCCGGCTGGCATCTCTATCTGGAATTCGAATCCCACATCCTGCGCAACGGCTCCAACCCGCTCGACCTGCTGGAAGACCTCTGCAAGCTCGGCCCATGCTTCGTCGTGCCCGTCACCGACGGCATCCCGTTCCTCGACGAGATGGAGCCGGAAGACTGCTATCTGAAGTGGGACGTCAAGCTGCACGCCGCCTGCGACAAGGACGCGATCGACGACGTCTTCATGTTCGTCTCCGACGAGATGAAGCTGACGGTCTCGCCGCTCGCGCATGTCGAGACGCCCGCGCCGCTACCGCTGTTCCAGCTCCTCGACGAGGAGTCGGCTCCGGTGGTCGGGATGATCGCGCCGGCGGTCGAGCCGATTGCTGAGCCCGTCGCCGCGCAGTCCGTCGCAAAGGCGGAGCCCAAACCTGAAGTAAAGCCTGAAGCAAAGCCTGAGACGAAACCGGAAGCGAAGCTCGAATCCAAGCAGGATCGCGGCATCGCCACCGTCCGCGTCCAGGCCGAGCGTCTCGACGAGTTGATGGACCGGGTCGGCGAGCTCGTCATCGCCCAGGCGCGGCTGACGCAGCTCGCCTCCTCCGGCTCGGACCTCTCGATCAAGATGATCGCCGAGGAGATCGAGCGCCTGGCCTCCTCCTTGCGCGACACCACGATGGGCGCGCGCATGGTGCCGATCGGCTCGCTGTTCGGCCGCTTCCGCCGCCTCGTTCATGATCTGTCGCGTGACCTGTCGAAGCCGGTCGAATTCGTCACGACCGGCGAGGATACCGAGCTCGACAAGACCATGATCGAGTGCCTGGCCGATCCGCTGGTGCATCTGATCCGCAACGCGATCGACCACGGCATCGAGGACACCGCGACCCGCGCTGCCAACGGCAAGACCGAGCAGGGTCGGATCGAGCTCGCGGCCGTCCATTCCGGCGCGCAGGTGCTCGTGACCGTGAAGGACAATGGCGGCGGCCTCAACACCGCGCGCATCCGCGCGAAAGCGGAAGAGCAGGGCCTGATCGCCGCGGGCGCCGTGCTGACCGACCACGAAATCCACCAGTTCCTGTTCCACCCGGGCTTCTCGACCGCGCAGACCATCTCGGCACTGTCGGGCCGCGGCGTCGGCATGGACGTGGTCAAGCGCACCATCGAGAACATGCGCGGCTCGATCGACCTGTCGACCAGGCCCGGCCAGGGCACGACGGTGACGCTGCGCCTGCCGCTGACGCTCGCGATCATTGAAGGCCTCCTGATCCGCGTCGGCGAAGGCCGCTACATCATCCCGCTGTCGGCGGTGGAGGAATGCATCGAGCTGACCGCCGAGGACGAGCGCTCGCGCGGCCGCAACTTCCTCAACGTCCGCGGCAACCTCGTCCCGTTCCTGCGCTTGCGCGAGATCATGGCCGCTTCGGGTACACCCGACCGGCACCAGAAGACGATCATCATCTCGACCGGCGAGACCCACGTCGGCCTCGTCGCCGACCAGATCATCGGCAACCACCAGACCGTGATCAAGTCGCTCTCCAAGCTGCATTCCGACGTCACGATCTTCTCCGGCGCGACGATTTTGGGTGACGGCACGGCGGCGCTGATCCTCGACGTCGCCCAGCTCGTCACGCTGGCACAATCGAAGGTCGAGAAGCAGCACATCAACGAGGCGGCGTGATGAACGAGGGGCAAGCCGGCGAGCACCAGACGGACGCGATGCAGGTCGTGATGATCGGCCTCGGCGAGGAGAAGTTCGCCCTCGATGCCGGTCTCGTGCGCGAGATCATCGATCCCGTGCCGGTGACCAAGGTCGCCGGCGCGCGGGCCTTCGTTCCCAGCGTGATCAACGTGCGCGGCAACGTCATTCCGCTCGCCGACCTACGCATCCGTTTCGGCATGCCGCAGCTCGATAACTCGGCCGACACGCGCATCGTCGTGATCGAGCTCACGCTCGACGGCGAGCCGGTGCTTGTCGGCGTCACCGCCGACAAGGTCTACGAGGTCACCGAGATTTCGCAGACCGACGTGCAGCAGACGCCGCGCGTCGGCATGCACTGGAAGCCTGAATTCATTCGTTTCATCGCCAAATGGCGTGAAGAGTTCGTCATCGTTCCCAACATGGAACGCATTCTGAATTGAGAGCAGGTCTCGGGGGCGAGATCGGGAGGGGCTGAAGATGAGATTTACGGTCAAGGCAAAGCTTGCCAGCGCGTTCGGCCTGGTCATCGTCCTGTCCGCGCTTGCGGGCGGTGTGGCTTACATGAAGCTCGGCGACATGATGGCCACCGCAGACAGCATGGTGCTGCGCGCAACCCGGATGGAGAAAGCGATGCAGATCGAGAAGGACATCCTGCTTCAGCTTCGTGCAGAGAAAAACTCCATTCTCGGCACGGAAGCCCAGGCAGAACAGTTCGCCGCCGATGCAGTCAAGCTTCGCGAAGATGCGACAAAGACCAAGGACGAGGTTTATGCGCTGGCGAGCGAAGCCGGCAAGAAGCTCCTCGACAGCTTCGTTGTGGCCTATGCCAAGATGAATGCCTACCAGGAAGAGACGATCAGGCTGGGCAAGACCGACAAGGCCAAGGCGACAGAACGCTCGATGGGAGAAGGCCGCAAGGTCGTCGCCGATGCGATGGAAACGATGGGCGCCTATGTCGTCAACACGAAAAAGCAGATGGCGGAGCAGGCGGTCGAGTCAAAGATGGAAGGCCACCAGGCGCAACTCATGCTGATGACGCTGATCGGAGTCTCGCTTGCCGTGGCCATTGCCGCGGCACTCTGGATCTCGATCAGCATCAGCCGTTCGCTGGCGCGTGCGGTCGGTCTCGCAGGCGCAGTCGCTGCCGGCGATCTCAGCCAGACCATTCCCTCTGCCAGCAACGACGAGGTCGGCGATCTCATCAAATCGCTGAATGCAATGGTCGAGAAGCTCCAGCAGATCGTTCAGGAGGCGCTGACTGCCGCCCAGAACGTCTCGGCCGGCAGCCAGGAGCTGTCCGCCAGCGCTGAGCAGCTCTCGCAGGGCGCGACCGAGCAGGCATCGTCCGCTGAGGAAGCGTCCTCCTCGATGGAGGAGATGGCCTCGAACGTGAAGCAGAACGCCGACAATGCGAACCAGACCGAGAAGATCGCGGCGCAGTCGGCCAAGGATGCGGAAGCCACCGGCGTCGCCGTAGGCCGCGCCGTCAACGCGATGCAGACCATCGCCGAGAAGATCACCATCGTGCAGGAGATCGCGCGCCAGACCGACCTGCTCGCGCTCAATGCCGCGGTCGAGGCCGCGCGCGCCGGCGAGCACGGCAAGGGCTTTGCGGTCGTTGCGTCCGAAGTGCGCAAGCTCGCGGAACGCAGCCAGGCGGCTGCGGCGGATATCGGCACGCTGTCGACGGAAACTGTCAAGGTCGCGCAGGAAGCCGGCGATATGCTCTCCAAGCTCGTCCCCGACATCAAGAAGACCGCCGAGCTGGTCCAGGAGATCACCGCGGCCTGCCGCGAGCAGGACGTCGGTTCGGCGCAGATCAACCAGGCGATCCAGCAGCTCGACAAGGTCGGCCAGCAGAACGCCAGTGCGTCCGAGCAGGTGTCCTCGACCTCCGAGGAGCTCGCCTCGCAGGCTGAGCAGCTCCAATCGACGATCTCGTTCTTCCGCATCGAGCAGGGCGGAAAGGGCCACGCGGCCGCGCCGATCGATCGGGCGGTCAATCAGCTCCGCGCCAAGGCGGCCACCATGGCGGCCGCAGATCGGGGCGCGAAAAAGCCCGCGCCTGTCCGCAAGCCGGCCCGCGCGATGAAAGTCGCCGGCGGTGGCGGTTTCGCCTTCGATATGCATGACGGCGAAGACGACCGCGACGCCGAGTTCCAACGCTGATCTGCCGGTCCGGCCGCGTAGCCGGACCGCTCATTCGTGAAACCTGGGATCCCTGGACTGCACCATGGCCGCAACCTCGCAATATCTGACGCTCGGGCTCGCCGGCGAGACGTTCGGCATCAGCATCCGCAATGTCCGTGAAATTCTCGACATGCGGCCGATCTCGCGCCTGCCGCACGCGCCGAATTTTCTGCTCGGCATGATCGACGTCCGTGGCAGCGGCTATCCGATCGTCGATCTCCGAACCAAGCTCGGCCTGCCGGCCGTGGCGGCGACCGAGGCCACCCGCATCATCATCCTCGACGTGCCGATGAAGAGCCGCCTGGTCGGCGTCGGCTTCGTCGCCGATTGCGTGTTCGAGGTCACCGACATCGACGAGCAGGCGATCGAGCCGATTCCCGAAGTCGGTGGCAAATGGCAGTCCGACTATGCGGCCGGCATCGGGCGCAAGGGCGAGAAGTTTGTCATCATCTTCGATCTCGCCAAGCTGATGGCGCATGACGAGATCCCGGAAGGGCGCGAAGCCGATGCATCTCGCGCCGCGTGAATTGAGAAGCGTAAAGCGTTGCCGAGTAGAAATCCCAATTTGAACCGATGAGATTGATCATGAGATTCACCGTCAAAGCCAAGCTCGCCGGCGCCTTCGGCGTCGTCATCCTTCTGTTCATCGTGGCAGGCGCTGTAAGCTACATGAAGTTGGCCGACATGGCCGCGACCGCAGAGTCCATGGTGCTTCGCGCCAAGCGGATGGAGAAGGCAGCCGAAGTCGAAAATATCATTTGGCGGCAGCTCAGGGCGGAAAAAAACGCAATCCTGGGAACGCCAAGCGAAGCCGATGAATTCGCGTTGAACGCAGCCAAGCTCCGCGAGGACGCGACGAAGATCAAGGACGAGGTCTATGCGCTCGCCAGCGAAGGTGGCAAGAAACTGCTCGACAACTTTGCGAGCGCCTACGCCAGGATGAACGTCTACCAGGAAGAGACGATCAGGCTGGCAAAGACGGACAAGGCCAAGGCGACGGAGCGCTCGATGGGTGACGGGCGCAAGGTGGTCGCGGATGCGACGGAGGCGATGGGAGCCTATGTCACGAACACGAAGAGGCAGATGGCCGAGCAGGCTGTGCAGTCCAGTGAAGACAGCCGTCGCGCCCAGTTGATTCTCATCGTCCTCGTTGTCGTCTCCCTCATCGTTGCCGCGATCAGCGCAGTCTGGATTTCGATCAGCATCAGCCGGTCCCTCGCCAAGGCCGTCGGGCTGGCGGATGCTGTGGCGATCGGTGATCTCAGCCAGAAGATCGATGCTTCCAGCAACGACGAGATCGGCGATCTCGTGAAATCCCTGAACGCGATGACCGTCAACCTCAACAAGACCGCGGCCGTCGCGAATGAGATATCGCAAGGCAATCTGACGGTCGAAGCCAAGCCGCTGTCGGACAAGGACACGCTGGGTCTCGCGCTCGAGCGCATGGTGGAAAAGCTCCGGCAGATCGTGTCGGAAGCCCTGACCGCTGCGCAGAACGTCTCGGCCGGCAGCCAGGAGCTCTCCGCCAGCGCCGAGCAGCTCTCGCAGGGCGCGACCGAGCAGGCATCGTCCGCCGAGGAAGCCTCCTCCTCGATGGAGGAGATGGCTTCGAACGTGAAGCAGAACGCCGACAACGCCAATCAGACCGAGAAGATCGCAGCGCAGTCGGCCAAGGACGCCGAAGCCAGCGGTGCCGCGGTCGGACGTGCCGTCAACGCGATGCAGACCATCGCCGAGAAGATCACCATCGTCCAGGAGATCGCGCGTCAAACCGACCTGCTCGCGCTCAACGCCGCGGTCGAGGCTGCGCGCGCCGGCGAGCATGGCAAGGGCTTTGCGGTGGTCGCCTCCGAAGTGCGCAAGCTCGCCGAGCGCAGCCAGGCGGCTGCGGCCGAGATCGGAACGCTCTCGGCCGAGACGGTCAAGGTGGCGCAGGAGGCCGGCTCGATGCTGTCCAAGCTCGTCCCCGACATCAAACGGACGGCAGAGCTCGTCGAGGAGATCACCGCGGCTTGCCGCGAGCAGGACGTCGGCTCGGCGCAGATCAATCAGGCGATCCAGCAGCTCGACAAGGTCGGCCAGCAGAACGCCAGCGCCTCCGAGCAGGTGTCCTCGACGTCCGAGGAACTGGCCTCGCAGGCCGAGCAGCTCCAGTCGACCATCGCCTATTTCCGCATCGACCACGGCGCAAAGAGCCAGGCTCCGGCGCCAATCGACCGGGCGGTCAATCAGCTCCGCGCCAAGGCGGCCACCATGGCGGCCGTCGAGCGTCCGGCCAGGAAGCCGCAGGTTAAGCCGGCGCGCGCGATGAAGGTGGCCGGTGGCGGCGGCTTTGCTTTCGACATGAACGAGGGCGAGGACGATCGGGACGCCGACTTCCAGCGCTAAGACCCGTTTTAAGGGATCGGCCCGCCCTTCACCGGTGGGTCGATCCGGTTTCAGCAATTGCGTAAACACTCAGGATGCAAGATGGCCTGTTCGGCCCGATATCCAGCGCAGGCGGCGACCATTCCGGCTGGGGGCATGCAGCGATGATGCCCGCCGTGCAGGACACGGCCGTCCATCTGTCGGACCGTCACTTCCGGACCATCGCCGAACTGATCGAGGGCCAGGTCGGCATCAAGCTGCCGCAGGGCAAGCGGCTGATGCTGGAGGGACGGCTGCACAAGCGCGTGCGGGCGCTGAACTTCTCCGACCTCAACGAATATGTCGAGAACCTGTTCGATGCCGAGCATTTCAACACCGAGCTCACTCATCTCATCGATGTGGTGACGACCAACAAGACCGACTTCTTCCGCGAACCGCAGCACTTCACCTTCATGCGCGACGTTGCAATCCCCGCGCTGCTCAAGTCGCACGGGCGCAAGAACGCGAACCTGAAGATCTGGAGCTCAGCGAGCTCGACCGGCATGGAAGCCTACACCACCGCCATGGTGCTGGACGACATGACGCGGAACGGATCGCGTTTTCAGTACCGCATCCTCGGGACCGACATTTCGACGGCGGTGCTGCGCCTCGCCAAGACCGCGATCTACACCCGCGACGTGCTCGCCCCGGTGCCGGAAAACTTCGTGAAGCGGTATTTCCTGTCGTCCCGCGACAAGTCGCGGGATGAGGTGCGGGTGGTGCCCGAGCTGCGGCGCATGACGCATTTCATGCGGATGAACCTCATGGATGCGTCCTATCCGGTCGACCGCGACGTCGACATCATCTTCTGCCGCAATGTCCTGATCTATTTCGAGCGCGAGACGCAGCGCAAGGTAATCGAGCAATTGTGTAGCCATTTGCGGTCCGGCGGCTATCTCCTGGTCGGGCATTCGGAATCGATGATTCACAGTGCAGTGCCAGGTTTGAAGCAAGTCCAGCCAACCATTTTCAAGGTCTGATCGGAGCGCCGCCCAAGATGCCTAGGGAGAAAGTTCGCGTACTGATCGTGGACGATTCGGCGTCGGTGCGCCAAATCCTGCAGACGATCCTTAATGACGACCCCGATATCGAGGTGATGGGCACGGCGTCCGACCCGTTCGCCGCGGCGCGACGTCTCCAGAATGAAATCCCTGATGTCATGATCCTCGACATCGAGATGCCCAGGATGGACGGCATGACCTTCCTGCGCAAGATCATGGCACAGCGTCCGATCCCGGTGATCATCTGCTCCTCGCTCACCGAAGAAGGCTCGAACGTGATGTTCGAGGCGTTCGAGGCCGGCGCGGTCGACATCGTGCCGAAACCCAAGATCGACACGCGGCAGGCGCTGCTGGAATGCTCGACGCGGCTGCGTGAGGCCGTCAAGTCGGCGGCGCGCGCGCGGGTGCGCCCGCGGGCCGAGCGCCGCCTGGTCGAGAAGAAGCTGACGGCCGACGCCATCATCCCGCCGCCGGTGCAGGGCAGGGTCCGGCCGAGGACGGAAGGCATCGTGTGCATCGGTGCATCGACCGGCGGAACCGAAGCGCTCAATGATGTCCTCGAGATGCTGCCGCCGCATTGTCCGCCCATCGTCATCGTCCAGCACATGCCGGCGGGCTTCACGGCGGCTTTCGCGAAACGCCTCGACGGCGTCTGCCAGATCCACGTCAAAGAGGCCGAGGACGGCGAGCTGGTGCTGCCGGGCTGCGCCTACATCGCGCCGGGCGCCCGGCACATGCTGCTCCAGCGCATCGGCCTGCGCTATCAGATCGCGATCAAGGACGGCCCGCCGGTGTCGCGGCATCGCCCGTCGGTTGACGTGCTGTTCCGCTCGGCGGCCCAGCACGCCGGCGCCAATGCGCTCGGCGTGATCATGACCGGAATGGGCGACGACGGCGCGCGCGGAATGCTGGAGATGCGCAGGCTCGGCGCCGCGACCCGGGCGCAGGATGAGGAGAGCTGCGTCGTGTTCGGCATGCCCAAGGAAGCGATCGCCCATGGGGGTGTCGAGAAGGTGGTCTCGCTGCACCACATTCCGCGCGAGATCATGCTCTGGTACCAGGCCGGCCACGTCGCGGTGGCAGGTTGATTGCAATGTCCGTCATTCCGGCCAGCACGCTCACTGAGGCGACTGCGGCGATCGAGGATGTCTCGTCGCGCATCGAGGACGTCTTCGCGCGGGTCGGCCATGAGCTCGGCCGTGGCCACCTCATCTTCAAGGAACTGAACCAGGGTCTCGCGACGCTCTCGGAGGAGGTCTCCGGCGCCGAGATCGAGGGCGCTGCGACCGCCTTGCAGGAGATCGCCGCCCGGCTCAGCGAACTGGCCGAGGCGCTGCCGGCGGAGAGCGCCCTGCTGGAGAGGATCGGCAAGAGCACGGCCGAGGCGTCTTCGCTGCTCAAGCCGCTGTTCAAGCACATCGGGATGATCACGATCATCGCGCGCAGTGCGCGGATCGAGGCGGCCTCGCTCGATGGTGATCGTGAGGGTTTCCTCGCCTTCACACAGGAGGCTTACGATCTCGGCAAGGCGGTGCAAGGCTCGATCGAAGGCTGCGCGCGCGACCAGCAGCGCCTGTCCGATGCCGTTGTCACGGCCTCCGGCCGGCAGAAGGAATTCGAGAGCCGCTACGCCAGGCAGTTGGTGTCGGAGAGTGCCGAACTCGGCGCGGCCTATTCCGGATTGCGCGACCAGCGCAGCAGAAGCAGCCATCTTGCCGACCTCGCGGGCGCCAGCACCAGGAAGATCGCCGAGGCGGTCGGTGGCGCGATCATTTCTTTGCAGGCGGGCGATAGCGCGCGCCAGCGGCTCGAGCACGTCTGTCGCGGCCTCGGCCTTGCGTCTGAGTCTTCGCCGAGCCTCGTGCCCGAGCCGGTCGCGAGCGAGGACGGCGCGCGCGCGATCTGCCAGCTGCAGGCAGCCCTGCTCAGGGACGCCCAGCGCGAGTTCGGTGGCGACATCGGCCAGATCGTTCGCGCCCTGACGGCGATCCTGCACGATGCGGGCAGCGTCGTCGGCCGCGGCCGCACGCTGTTCGGCGCCGAGGAGGGCGGCTCCTCGTCGTTCCTGACGCGCATCAAGCAGACGCTGGCGCACGCCTCGACCCTGATCGCCACCTGCGAGAGCGCCGGCCGCGAGGTCGACGAGGCCTTGGCCATCGTCGAGGACACGCTGGCAAAATTTCGCCAGGCGATCGCCGGGCTCGGCGAGGCGACCGTCGACATCACGCTGATTGGCATGAATGCCGGCCTCAAGGCCAGCCATCTCGGCAGCCGCGGCAGCGCCTTCGTCGTGATCGCCAACGAGCTCAAGGCGACCGCCGATCAGGTCTCCGGCGGCGCAGGGCGCCTGCGGCCGGTGCTCGATGGCATCGAACGCTCGGCTCATGAGCTGAAACAGCTTCGTGTGCAGGGCGATCCGACGCAGCTTGCCAAGCTCGAGCCGCAGATCCTCCAGGCGTTGCGCGAAGTCGAGGCCGGCAACGAACGGCTCGGCAAGCTGATGAGCCGGCTCGTCGATGAAGGCGCGGAATTCGAAGGCCTGATGAATTCGGCGCAAGGCCTGATGACCTCGCTCGGCGAGGCCTCCGCGACTTTGCCTGCGGTTGCCGCGCGCCTCGATACGGCGAGCGCGGGCCCACAGCGGCCACGACCGCAGGCTCAGGATCAGGCGATGCTCGACGATCTCTTCGCTCGCTACACCATGGAGCGCGAGCGGGATGTCCATCGGGAATTCTTGCAAACGCTTGGGCTGGCATCGATCGCTACCGCGGGACGGGTGCAGGCGGTCGAGGCCGCGGATGACGGCATAGAATTGTTCTGACGTTCGCCGCCGCGCCTTTACGCACGCGGGTAGAAATTTGACGGGTTGGCTTTGCAGGGCGTTAACCGTGGCGAAATGCTCGCCGCATCGGTCATTGTCGCGCCCCAGAGTTGGTTGCAAATACGGGTGAGTTTTTGCGACGGATGTTTTTCATGCTGAGAGACGGCAAATACGCTGCCTGGTTCAGGACCCCGCGTGGCCAGGGCACCGGCGTCGTACATCTGGCCGAGGGCCGGATCTCGGGCAGCGACAGCTTCTTCACCTATGGTGGCTCTTATCGGGTCGACGAGCAGCGTTTCACGGCGGTCCTGACCACGAAACGCTATGCCGAGGGTCCGCCGACACTGTTCGGTCCGGATGAGGTCGAGGTCGAACTCTCCGGCCTGTGCAGCGGTGCGATGGCAACCTGCTCGGGCACGGCCAGGGAGGCACCTGGCGTGAAGTTCGAGGCGACGCTGATCTACAGCCAGGAAGATCAACCCGCCGCCGAGGCGCGATGCGAGATCGTAAAGCTCAATGACAAGTTGCCAAAGGGCCTCGACAGCCGGTCCTGGCCGGGTCACTTCCCTGGACCTTCGAAACCTTCCGTGTCCTAGTCTCGTTGCCGGATATGGAGGCATGCGAGCTATCCGGTCCTGGCAGGACGCCTTTAGCATTGCATTGACGTTGTTGCCTTGAAAAGACGCCGCGCCCGCGCCGAAAGCAACCGTGCCTTTAGACGTGAGACCTAATCTGAAGCTCGATAACGGTGGTGGAAGAACATGCCTCAGATCTGGATGACCTACGACGAACTCGCACGACTCTGCGACTGCAACAGCAGTGAAGCCAGGCTGCGGGCCATTCACCTGTCGCTTGACCGTCGCAAGAGCCGCGACGGGACGACGCGCGTCAAACTGGATCTGGCGTTGACGGCCAAGTTCTTCGCCTCCGTCCGCGAATCGGATTTCGATCTCGACAGTGCCATCGAAGCGCTCCAGGCCACGCATCGGCAGATGGCCGAACTCCTGACGCCGCAGGAGTTCTTCGACCGGCGCGGGGCGGCTTGAGCGGCCGCCCGGATCTGGCCATTGCGATTTCCGCCGAGATTCACGCTATAGCGGCCCCGAATCAGGCATAAATCCGCCACCGGAATTTCCGGCTGGGCCGCGGGGTTTCAACCCGGACGGGCATACAGCCTGCAGGAGGATGTCATGAGGAAGGCCGCTTATCGGGCGTGCGTGACGTTGGTGGGAACAGCGCTGTTGGGCGCGGGGACGATTGCCACAACCGTGCCAGCGAGCGCGGAGGTCGTGAAACTTCAAGCCGACCTCAAAGGCGGCAATGAAGTGCCTCCGAACAATTCGCCCGGGACGGGCAAGGCGGAAGCGACCTACGACACCGAGACGAAAATGCTGACCTACACGGTCACATATACCGGCCTGACCGGCCCCGCGATGGGTGCCCATTTCCATGGCCCTAGTGAAGCCGGCAAGAACGCCGGCATCGCCTTGCCGTTCAAAACGGTGCAGAGCCCAATCCAGGGCAACGCCACGCTCACGGAGACGCAGGCTGCGGATCTCCTGGCCGGCAAGTGGTACGCGAACATTCATACTGCCGCCAATCCAGGCGGTGAGTTGCGCGGACAGATGATGAAATAGAGGCCGCTGCCAAATCCAGCTCCGGCAGCTCGGTCCTGGCTACTGGCCTCGGTCCGGAGCGATCACGCTTGAGATCGCTCGAAAGGGCCGCTCAGCGGCAACGAAAGGGTCGCTATTTCGTCGCACTTTCCCGGCAATAACGTCACGCCGGAATTGATGTCGGACCCACCATGAAGCACGTGTTTCCTCTGGCTATTGCAGCAGCCCTGCTTTTTCATACCGATGCGCGCGCCATGCTTCACGACGCGTCGATCGACCATGACCTTGGCGGGGTCAAGAAGTCGTTCGAGATCATGTTGCACTCGCATAGCGGTCAGGCGACCGATCTTGGAACCGCGCGTGCGGTGGTTCGTGATCGGGAGCCACCGGAAGAACCGGTGAGCCGCTGACAGCGCGGCGTTTCAGCCAGGGCGAGAGCCCTAGGCAACCCCGATTGGTGATTTGGCGGAGCCGTGTCGGTCGCTATTGTTGACGACGGATTCCCATCTCTCTTTGCAATTGCGGCGTAAGGCCCAGCGCGCCCTCCGTTCGTCCCTGGCCGGTCCCGATGTTCCGGGACGTTGACGTCGGAGAGGAGGACGCTCCTGCGGACGTCGCGGCCGAGTTCGGCGAACTGGAATTGGTTCCGGAGTAGCCGCTGCGCACACCGTTCGAGTAGGTCCCCTGAGCTGCTGCCGGCACGATTGTGGCGACGAACAAAGCTCCGGCCAGGAGCATGTGAGGTTTGCCGATCATCGTTCGAATCCCTTCGGGCAGGCGGCGATTGTGAATCAGAAGCAATAGGTTGCCAGCTGCGCGTTGCCGCACCTTATAGCAGCGCGGGCCTGCCACGATATGGCCTAAAGTATGATCCGGAAAAGTGCGAAGCGGTTTCCCGAAAGGATCACGCTAAGACAATGGCCTAAAGCGCGATGACGATTCGTCGTAATCGCATCGCGCTTTAGGACGGCGGTCTCGGCAAGAAGGCGAGGATCGTCTGGGCCAACAGCACGCCCACGGTTCCACCTGCCGCTTTTTGCAGCATGTCCTGGAAAGCCGGATCGCGGTCGGGCGTGAACGCCTGCAGGACCTCCAGCCCGATCGCGATCGATATGACCAGGGCACAAGCCAGACCGAAGCGTCCGGGCAGCAGGAAGGAAAAGAGAAAGCCCAGCAGGCCGTAGGCACTGAATCGTTCGACAACGACGATCCAATAGGCCTCGTGATGGCCGATCAGGACCGGTCTACCCGTTAACTTCGCCAGCGTGGCGTATGTTATCAGGGCGAGGCAGATGGCTGCGGACGCAAAAACCGGGTTTCGAACCATGTTCTCACGATACCCCAATTCCACGCGGGGTACGGAGAAACCCTTTACTATCGTTAAGGAGTGCCGGCGGCCTTGCTCAAGGGAGCGCGGGGATCGACGCGCCATGGGGACGGGCACATCGTCGCGGAAGGCGACGGGCACGCACCCTTGGAGATCAGCCGCGACGGCCGCCCGACGCAACCCGGGGCATTTGAGCGACGTTTCCGCCCTGAGGACGGATCAGGAATTGTGGCGGCTGAGACGACGTGGAAGGCCGGACATAGGGCTTCCATTTGAGATATTTCGTGCGGCGTCGATGCGACACCACGGAGCGCGTAGCGTAGCCTGCACCGAACGCGATTGGCACGATGACGGCGAAGAGGACCAGATCGAGCATGCGGAAGTTACCATCATCGAGACGAGTGCCTCCGCGATACCGCAGCTGCTCAACATTCATAAGGCAGTTTTGCGGACTTCCGGTGACGTGCGATCACATGAATTTGCCCGCACGCCCCGGAACTTTTGCAAAGCCGGCAGTGCGAGGGCAATTGCGAGTCCTGGAGGACTTCGCACATGTGCGCTGATCCGGACATCGCCAGAGGCTCGAATCAAGCCCGTTCAGCAGGCCACGCGCTTCAACCTGCGTCGGCGGCGCCGTGAACGCGGTCGCGGACGCCGTAGCCTGAAGCAAATCCGGTCGCGAAAGCAGCAAACAGGGTGAGCAGTGCCAGCATGGGCCGTTCGAAGCATTTGCCGTGCCATGTTCGAATTCGGACGCTTGGCGCGTTCGCTGCGTGAAGACCGATGGGATGGCTCTAGGCGACGAGCTCGACATCCGGTGTCGTGCCCGTTGCCCGACTGCGTTGCTCGACAAGTTCGATGAATTTCCTGAACGGCAGCGGCGCGGCGACGAGATAGCCCTGGCCCTCTTCGACGCCGCACGAGATCAGCGCCCGGACCTGCGCCTCGGTCTCGACGCCTTCGGCGACGACCGTCATGTGAAAATCCCTGGCGAGTGCCACCAGCATCTCAACGATGGTCGTGGTCGAGGCGTCCACCGTAATGGTGTCGACGAAGAACTTGTCAATCTTGATCGTGTTGGCGCCGAGCCCCTTCAGCCGCGACAGCCCGCTATGGCCGACGCCAACGTCGTCGATCGCGACGCGGAAGCCATAGTCGCGCAGCTCGCCGACCACGGCTGCGGCGCGCGGCAGATCCTCGAGCTCGTCGCGCTCGGTGACCTCGACCACGATCTGCCGTGCAGAGACCTTTGCGGCCGCGACGGTGCCGCGAAGCTTGTCGACGAAGCCAGCGCTCAGGAGGTGCTTCGGCACGACGTTGAGCGAGAGCTTGAAATCCTTGTCGCTCCGCAAATGCGGCTGGAGATCGTCCAGCGCACGGCCGAGAATCTGCCAGGTCATGGCTCCGATCCGTCCGCTGGACTCGGCGAGCGGGATGAAGTTCATCGGCGGAATCACCGAGCCATCCTCGCGCAGCCAGCGGGCCAATATCTCGCAGCCTTTGATCTGGCCGGTCCTCAGGTCGAAGATCGGCTGGAAATACGGCGTGAACTCGCCGCGCACCAGCGCGCGGTCGAGGTCGGCGACGGGCCCTTCCATGCGCCTTGTGCGCGACAGGAGGACGCCGAACAGGACACCGAGTGCGAGCGCGATCGCCATTGCCGGCCAATAGGCCTCGCTGTTCCATGTGGACAGCACGGTCTTGTCGATGCGGATGGCCGTGCGCAGCGGATAGCGGTTGGAGCTCTTCTCGAACACGACGGAATGCGGCAGCGCCTTGTCGGCCTCGAGCGTGAACTCGCCAAGCTGCGCGCCATTGGTGAGCGCCAGCAAAACATCGCCATGTGCGCGCAGCTCCGCCGGCATGATGTCGAACAGGCTGGCATTGATGCCGAGGATGGCGACCAGCGCCTTGTTGCCGCCGATGTCCCTGAGCACGCCGAGCGCATCGCCGCCGAACTGCTCGACGCGGAACAGCATCACCTTTGAATTGCTGGAGGACAGCATGTCGGTGCGATCGACCCAGCCCTTGTCGAACTCGAGCGTCTCCGAATAAGCCGAGCAGATGACCGAGCCGTCCGCGTTGACGAGGCGGACGTCCTTCACGGCAGAGCGCTGATAGACGTGGAGCCGGATGGCCTGGAGCGAGGCGGGATCGCAGGTGGCGAGGCCGCGCCCTGCGAGCTCGTCGAGGCTGGCGGCGGCAAAGTCGACGGCGAATTCGGACCGGCGCAGCACCACCTCGGTCAGCTCGTCGAGCTGTCGTGCCTGCTGATCGTGGATGAAGCGTGTCGCAGCGAGATGACCGGCAAGGCCGAACGCCGTCGTGCCCGCAAGCACGAGCGCCGCCAGTGTGAGTTTTGGCCGCGCTGCTTTCATCCGGCCCAGGGGTTAAGAGAGGATTACCCGAACCCTACAGCCGGAGGCGCTAAATAAGGTTTAAGACGACCGCCCTTGCCGATGACTTGCCGATGTATGAACCAATATTCGCTGCGTCGCAGCGAGCCGGTTTGTCGTCGCGGCGTGTGGGTCACGCCCGGCGATATGGATGCGCCCTGAGCCGAACAGCGCTTGGCTGACCGCTCATGGGGCCGGCCCGACGGCGTTCCGGCCTGGTGACCCAGAGCCGTAGGACTACGAATGCAATGTTAAGAGCTAGCCAGATCGATGCCGCGATAATGAAATAATGCACCACAATGGAATCTCCGCCTTCTCAGCAGATTCTGCAGAGACAACGCGGAGCGCTGGGTGTGGTTCCCCAACTCAACGCAGCGGGCCTTCCGCTTGGCGGCTAGCTCTTCTTGGCGCCCTTGGATTTCAGCGACAGGCCGAGCCGCAAGGCCATGCGCTTGATCGCATCGGGCGAGCGACCGAGAAGCTTCGCCGCCTCTTCCAGCGATGTCGAAGACTTGGCCAACTCCATCAGCCGGCGGTCTTCCTTGAACGACCAGGGCCTGCGCGCCATAACCAAAATCATCCTCTCGTCGACACAACGACAAAGCCGCCAAGCGGACCCATGTTCGCTCGACGGCTTTGCTTGGGTGGGGCCGGGCTTGGGGCAGCCCGGGTGCGACAATGGATATGCGATCCCGCGGCGTTCGCAACAAACAACGCGGATTAAGCTAACCTCTCAACCTTACCGGGACGAAGTTGGTGCGCACCGCTCCGTAAGATCACGGTGTTTTCGCTAGCCTAGACCGATGCGTGCGCTCCGATAGCCGCGATCGAGGATGTTCTGCCACCATGTTCGGTTGTCGCAAAACCAGCGGACGGTCTTGGCAAGTCCGCTCTCGAAATCCTCGCGCGGCCGCCAGCCGAGTTCGCGTTCGATCTTGCCGGGGTCCATGGCGTAGCGGAGGTCGTGGCCGGGCCGGTCGGCCACGAAGCCGATCAGGCCGCGACGCTTCGCGGCACCAGGCGAAATCTCGTCGAGCAGATCGCAGATGCGCTCCACCACGTCGAGATTGGACCGTTCGCAGCGCGCGCCGATGTTGTAGGTCTCGCCGACCCTGCCGTGCTCGAGAGTCAGCGTCAGCGCTTCCGCGTGATCTGTGACATAGAGCCAGTCGCGGATGTGGGCGCCGTCGCCATAGACCGGCAACGGTTCGCCCGCCAGTCCGCGAATGATCATGTGCGGAATGAGCTTCTCGGGAAATTGGCAGGGGCCGTAATTGTTCGAGCAGTTCGTCACGATGGTGGGAAGCCCGTAGGTCTGCCGCCACGCGCGCACGAGATGGTCCGACGAGGCCTTGCTCGCTGAATAAGGCGAGTTCGGCGCATAGGCGGTGTCCTCGCCGAACAGGCCGTTGGGGCCGAGCGATCCGAACACCTCGTCGGTCGAGACGTGAAGAAAGCGGAAGCGCGCGCGGCGCGCAGGCGTCGATCCCTGCCAGTGGCGCAGCGCCTCCTGCAGCAGCGTGAACGTGCCGACCACGTTGGTCTGGATGAATTCCGCCGGGCCGTCGCTCGAACGGTCGACGTGGCTTTCCGCGGCCAGATTCATCACGGCGTCCGGCTGGTATTGCTCGAACAATGTCCGCAAACCGGCGGCATCGCCGATGCATTGCTGCGCGAAGACATAGCGCGGATGGCCAGACGCGCCGGGCAGTGAATCGAGGTTGGCCGCGTAGGTCAGCTTGTCGATGTTGACGATGCGCGCACCGGTATCGGCCAACAGATGCCGGATCACGGCCGAGCCGATGAAGCCCGCACCGCCGGTCACGAAGATGGTGATGCTCTCAAAGCGCATTCGGTCTCTGTTTCAGGAGCCGCCCGCCTCGCGCCCGAACGAGCGGTAGACCGACAGCAGATACTGGCCGTAGCTGCTCTTGGCGTTCTTTTGCGCCAGCTTCTCGAAGGCCGCAAGGGAGATGTATCCCTGCCGGAGCGCAATCTCCTCCGGGCAGGCGATGCGCAGCCCCTGGCGCTGCTCCAGGATCTGGACGAAGTGGCTGGCTTCGACCAGCGATGAATGCGTGCCGGTGTCGAGCCAGGCCATGCCGCGGCCGAGCGGCTGCACGTAGAGATCTCCACGCGCGAGATAGGCATTGTTGATGTCGGTGATCTCGAGCTCGCCGCGCGGCGAGGGGGTAATGCCCGCTGCGATATCCACGACATCGTTATCGTAGAAATAGAGCCCCGTGACGGCGACATTCGACTTTGGATTTACCGGCTTCTCCTCGATCGACAGCGCGCGGAAATCGCCGTCGAGCTCGACGACGCCATATTGCTCCGCGGACTTGACGGTATAGCCGAAGATCGTGGCGCCTTTCTTTCGCGAGGCGACCTGCACGAGCAGTTCCTGGAGGCGGTTGCCGTAGAAGATGTTGTCGCCGAGCACCAGGGCGACGGAGTCCTTGCCGATGAAGTCGCGACCGATGAGGAAGGCATCGGCCAGCCCTCGCGGGGTTTCCTGGCAGATATAGGAAAAGGAAAGGCCGATCTCCGCTCCGTCGCCGAGCAGGCGCTGAAACAGCGGTTGATCCTGCGGCGTCGTGATGACCAGAATGTCGCGGATGCCGGCCAGCATCAGCGTGGACAGCGGATAATAGATCATCGGCTTGTCGAAGACAGGCAGCAGTTGCTTCGACACGACGGCCGTCACAGGATAGAGCCGCGAACCCGTTCCCCCTGCCAGGATGATGCCCTTCATGCGCCCTCGGAGCTTTGGCTCAGCAACCGCCACTTGATAACGGATGGCACGGCGCATGCAAGCGGTTGTGGCGTCGCGACGTCATTTCACCGGCAAACAGTCGCGGGACCAAAGGCAGCGCTAGCATGCGAATCTGAAAAAGGGATTGTCTGCCAACTAACGCTGCAAACGTCGACCAGCCTTCTTGAGTTGGGCAAGCCGTATCGAGACCGATCGCTCAGAGCGCTCCAGTTTTGCGGCGATCAGCCGCAGCGGATGCCCTTCGGCATCCAATTTGAGCAGCAACGATTCCTGATCTTCGGTCCAGCGCGTACTCTTGTTGCGAGACATCACAATTTCGGCCGTTCTTGTCGCTTGGACAACCCGACGCTGAGGGTGGGGTTCCCTCCGTCTCGGACGACGAACTCATTCTCGCCCGAACCGAGATTAGCGCAATTGTTTCAGTTGCAGCAGGAGCGGAACGATAAACGCCTCCAAGTCTGCTCCCCGAAATATGTGCCCGGTAATGCCTGCGCCGGCTGCAGCCTCAATGTCACTCTGCTTGTCGCCAACCAATATGCTTCGGCCGATGTCGATGGAATGCCGCTTTACCAGTTCGTTGATCATGCCTGGCTGCGGCTTTCGGCAAATACATGCGTGCCGATACTCCGCAATGGTGCCCTCGGGATGGTGAGGACAGTAAGCGAACTCATCAATGCGCGCGCCAACACTTGCCAACTGGTCCGTCATCCATGCGTGAAGCCCTCGAGCCTGTTGTTCTGCATAGAAACCCCTTGCGACACCCGACTGGTTTGTCACCACAAAGGCAAGATAGCCGGATTGATTGACGGCTCGGACGGCTTCCATCGCGCCCTTGATCCATCGAATCTTGCTCGGCTCGAAAGCGTAGCCATCGTCCTCGTTGAGGACGCCGTCACGATCGAAGAATACTGCAGCCTGCATTGAAATCGCTCTATTCGCTGAACCGGCTTGTTCTCCGATCAATCTCGGCGAATCTCATTGGAAAATTGCCAGGCTTGGTTTCCGGCTAAGTCAGACGTCGTGTCCAGAACTTCGATGATTCGTCGCTCTGTGCCCGAACGATGTTGTAGTCCCGGAGCGCCTGGATAAGCTTGACGATTGCAGGTTTGCGATTGTCAAGAACCAGGTAATCTCCGTTTTTCTTTACGATGAGCACAAGGTGATGTTCGCCCGTCTTGCGGACGACGACCTCAGCCAGTAGCAACGCAGACGAGGCCCAACCCGCGTTCAACAAGAGGTGGCGCTTGGTCACAGCATAGTCTGCGCAGTTGCCCTCCACTGGAAAGATCTGCCAATTGAGATTGATCTCAGAGGCTCCATTCTCAACCGGTGTGATGCTGGTGTTTACCGCCGTGTTGACCAGATTCAGGTCATGCCAAAGCGCGAGATAGTCGAGTCGGGTTCTTGTCTCCTGCGTGCCCATGCGTTGGCTGCATTCCGCAGGAAGACGTTTACAAAAGAGCGTGAAGGCCATAGGTGGCAAAACGCGATCCTCTTCCGCGAACGCGGGGGATGATTCAAGGAGAACAAGCACCGCGGCGGCCAGTAGCCACTTCACGCACCCCATGATCGCAGTCCTCGTTTGGGTTCCGCCGTTGAAAGATGATGAGACGGCTATCGAGCGGAAGTTTGGCGAGAGATTGTGTGCACGACGAATTGGGTTGTGCAAAATCGCGACTCTTACCTCGATTGCAAGCAGACATGACCGTGGCACTTCAGTGTGTGTCGTCGTGCAATCATGCGACGCGATGCATTGCCCAAGAACTGCTGACCAGAGAACAGGCGTCAATTGACCGCCCAATGCTGCAAAAGGTGAAATCGGTTCGTCGAAAAAGCCTTGGACCTTTGACGGGAATCCAATGTCTGGCAGACACAGCTGAAACAATGAACTACGATGTAGCCGATGGCCAAACGATCGCGATATTCCGCATGAAAGCACATTTCGTTGCCATGATTGTGCTGGCCTTGATGGCGGAGGGCTGGGGCGGCCGGGTTCGGGCTGCCGACGAGGGCTCGACGAGTCCGAATGTCGAGCAAATGGCCAATGATCTCGCTCCTTCGGGGGATAGTCTTATCTCCCGCGAGGACTGGAAGCGCCGGATCGGGGAGGCGCGCTCACGTGCGAAGCGGGCGCGGCTGGACTGGCGGCTCAATGCGCCGCTGCGCATGGTCGCGCCGGATTCGCCGGAGAAGATAGCCACCGCGCGTGTGCTGAGTGACGACACGTTACAGCCAGGAGACATTGTCTCGACGGACAAGGGTTTCTTCCTGTTTCGCGGCCGTTCCGGCCCGGACGGCCAAGCTGCGGATCTCGTGCCGGTCGTTCCGCGTTAGATCGCGCGGCAATTCATTCTCTTGATCCAATTCAAGTGCGTGAAAATTGTCTCTCTGAATCATCTCTAGATCCCGCAACACGCTCTTGTCAGGGCGAGCGTCACGAGATCGTCGAATTCGTTCGGCTATGATCGCATAAACGAACGATGCGAATACGGGAATGCTTCAAAAAACTTGGGCAGCGTTGCCTCTCACCAAGATCAGAGAACGCGCATTCGAGGGCGCGTTCTTCAGTGTGGCGCTAATCGCAATGGCCGGCTGGGTCTATTTCATCACGCTGCTGGTAGTGAAACTATTTCTATGGTTCCTCGGTTGATCGTAGCGGGTGATCGATCTTCAAGCAGATTGCTGCCCAAGAGCTCTCGTGCCTGACAACAAAATCAGCAGCACTCATCATGATATCGACACAACTGCACGATGAGAATGCTGCGTCTGGGAGAAGGAAACGTTCCGCAAATGGAAAGACTTCCGAATGGCGCCATTCCTGATCCTGATCTTGGTCTTCTCAGCCGGCTTCGGAGTTGGTTACGCTGCCCGCGCCTGGCAATCGCGCAAGCGAAAGCATATGCGCCAAATCTACGCACCCTATGGTCCTTCGTCGCGCCCGGCCACGCGGCGGGCATTTTGAGGATATGCAACCAGTATTGGATTGCCTCGACCCGGACGTTTGCGGAAGTGAGTGGATAGCGAATACATCTCCGCGACGATAACCATGTATGGTTAGGTTAAATCGCGGCTCCCGTTGTCTACCGGGATGGTGGTGGCTAGGTTGCGCGCAGATTTGCAGGTCGATGATGCTTCTGCGCGCGGTTGAGTTGGGATTGGACCCGATGATCTGGCTCGTTGCCTTGGCCATCCCGGCTGTGGGTGGGCCGCTCTTCGTTTGGGCCTATGCGCGCCGACTAGGTGCGCTAAACGGTCCGTGGATCTGGGAAGAGGCGCGCCATGACTGACCTGAGGAATAACGCTCCACGCCGGTACTTTGTTGATGGAAGCGGACGGCGCGTCTTGATTGGCTTGACGCTCGAAGAGACTTTCGAGTTTGAGCGGCTGGATAGTCAGCCCGGTGTCCATTTTTCGGACGGCCAGCTTTCAGGCGACAAGGGGGGCCGGCGGCGCGTTGCGGTCGAGCAGCGCTGGCAAGAGCTATACGCCAAACACGAAGGTGCCTGGAAGACATGGGTGGCGCAAAGCCGTGAGGAGACCTTCGGAGGCTTTAGTCTTTATTAACCATCACGGACCCATTTTCTGGTCTGGCGCCTCCAACCGGAAAGCAACGCATGTTCCAGCTGTTCTTGCGGGCCCGTACCCACAACTTCCTGAGGGACCGCCTCGCAGGGGAGCAGCGGTTTCGCGCACGTTCGCCTGAGCGCGATGCTGAGACCGATCGATCGCGCATCGAGGCCATCATGGTCGCGATCGAAGATGCCTTGCATGCCGCGGAGCGGGAGCAATCGGGCCTGAATAACCGGGTTGAGGACGTCTTGGCTCGGGCGGCAGTGACGTTCGGCAATGGTGACGATGAATATCTCGAGCGCGAGGCACTCGACAGTCATCACCAGGATCTGTTCGACAAGGAGGTCCTGAATGGCCAGCGCCGGCTAAAAGAGCTCGGCGCCTCAATCGCCCACTTCAAATTTTTGAAGGCGGCGATGTTGAGCCGGTTTCCGGAGTTCAGATCACCGGTCAGAAATAACTAGCGGCAGCGGCGTTGAGTTTGGCGACCGCCAAGGTGGTCGCCGCAAACCAACTGCTCGCTGAATATCTCAATATTCCAGGACGCGCTCGGGAAAGGCCGGATGCGCAAATCGGGCGTAGCTTCGGATCCGGCCATAGGCATAGTTCGGATCGTCGTTTTTGGTGCGCGGATCGAAGCTCGACGGGTAATAGCGTTCGAGGCTCCGATGCCGCACGTGAACCACGATCGGGCAGCCACAGCGCGGGCCGCAATAGGGGTTCGGGCCGCGATCGATATACGGCACACGTGATACGTGGCGTACTGCAACAGGCGGGACCGCGTAGTCGGCGGCGAAGGAAGGCGCCGCGGAGATCGTCAGGCTCGACGCAAGCGCGAGAACTCCAAGAAAAGATCGCATGGCTGTATTTCCCCAATCCACGTTAACTTTAGACGGTCAGGCGCAAACGAGCAAGCCGGGGCCCTATGCATGATCCAATCGGCCTACCCACGCAATGTGGCGACGGAGGATGGGTCGATCGCCTTGACCGCTTGCTCCAGGAACTCCTTGCCCCGTTTCGATGCCCGCCGGTAGGCCAGCACAACGGCCGTTTTCAACTCCGCTCGTCGCGCCAGCATTAGTCGAACGTCGCCGCGCGCCAGCTCCGCCAAGTCGGGATCAATCAGGGCATCAAACTGGGTTGCGGTATCGAGACGCACCGGCATCAACCGCGTGTCGTTCGGTGCCGTAAAATACGTCATTTTCAGCGCCTCAAGCATGGCGGGCCCGCTGGGATCATGCTGGCTTTCGAGCAAGGCAAGGGCGAGCCATAGTTCGGCATCGTAGGGTGCCAAGGAAAGCGCCCGCTTGACGCGCGAACGGTCACGCATATTGTCGGGGGATGCGCCGCCTCCTGGCTTGCCTCGCTGGATCGTCTGCAATGCGGCTATCAGGGCGTGACTGCTTTCCAGATCCGACCTGACCAGTGGGACGGCTGGCAGCCAGTCCGGCACCTCACTGGCAGGGGGCGCAATCCGCGTCGGATCGGAGGGAAATGCCGGCCGGGGCACGGCGCTCAACTCCGCGGCTGCGGATAGTAGGCCGTAGCACCCTAGCGCCAGACCGAGGGTGACCAGGCAAATGCGCACGTTCACTAGAGGATTCATCGGGAAATAGGGCTCTCGTCACAGGGCTAGGAGACTATCGCCTTGGATGGTCAGCAAGGTCAAATTGCCAGTCGCGTAGGCTCCGGTATCGATGTTGACGCGGTTGGGACGGATGTCCGGCTCCTGGACCGGCGTGTGGCCGTGAACGATGTATTTGCCAAATTGCCTCTCGCTCTGGAGAAACTCCTCGCGGATCCAGAGCATGTCTTGTTCTTGTTGCTGCGCCAGTGGCACGCCGGGTTTGACGCCGGCGTGGACGAAGAAAAAGTCCCCACATACGAAGCGTAGCCGCAAGCTCTCGAAGAACTGGTGCTGGTAAGATGGAATCTTCATTGCGAGTTGCTGTACCAACTCGGTTTGCTCGGCTGCGTCGGGGTTGAGCGATGGGCGCAGGCCGTAGGAGGTCAGCGTCTGCAGGCCGCCGAATTGCTTCCACTGGTCGAGCTGTGACGGATCTTGCAACACCCCCGCTAGGAACGCCTCATGGTTGCCCTTGAGAAATACCGATTCGTGTCTACGACCGCGCTCGATCAGCAATTCGATGGTCCGGCAGGAATCCGGGCCACGGTCGATGTAGTCGCCGAGAAACACGTGAATCGGGCGTCTCGATCCGATGGTCGTCAGATCCCTGTCGATCACGATGAACATTTGCTGGAGCAGATCGGCGCATCCATGAATGTCGCTGATGGCGTAGATGCGAATCCCTTCTGGCAGTCTCGGCTTTCGCCGTTGGGTCTTCGAATGTGGCCATTTTAACATCTGGAGCGACTCTGGCGACCCGAGCAGGAGCGTGATTCGGACAGTTTGACCATACTCACATTAGTAAACAAATTCGGTACGCCATCAGCCGCATTTGATCCTAATTGACGGGCAAATCCGCCCGGAATTTCAAAACTTTACGTTTAGCGTCCTCAGCAAAGCAAAATGCGGGGATGCGATCATGCGTAAGCTTTCTGTATGGGTCGCCACGGCGATCGTGGCGATGTCGATGGGGTTCCGGGGGGCTGAAGCCGGATTGTTGGGCATGCCGATGGGTCTGCAGGCCGCGATTCAGCGCATCAAGTTCGAGACTCCAACGATGCCGCCCTTTGCCTTCCTTCAGTTCTGTGTCCGATACGAGGACGAGTGCCGGAAGCGGCCAATGTTTCGCGGCGGGCCGGTCAAGTTGACGGAAGAGCGTTGGGCCGAGCTGAAGCAGGTGAACCAGAGCGTGAATCGCGAGATCGCTCCGGAGCGGAATGACCTTGGCCTCGTCGCCGAAAAATGGCTGATCAATCCCGATCGCGGCGATTGCAACGACTATGCTGTCAGCAAGCGACACGAACTTCTCAGCCACGGCTGGCCGGCGCGTGCGCTTCTGCTCAGCGAGGTTGTCGTCAATTCGGGTGAACATCACCTGGTCCTGGTGGTTCGGACCAATGGCGGCGATTTTGTGCTCGATAACCTGACACCGCAGATCCGGCCCTGGTCGCGTGTGCCCTATCGCTGGGTGCGGATCCAGATGCCGACGCATAGCCGTCTCTGGGCGACGATCGCGGGGCGTGGCGTGTAAAGACGCTATTCCAGCTTGCTGGTTCGGCCGACGCTCTGCGAGAGGCCGATCCCGACGATCACCGCGGCCACGATTTGGACCGGGAGTGAAAGAAGGCTCGCGTCACAGAATGCTTCGGCGAATACGACCAGAATGCCGGCCGCGGCCGCCGAGGCGAAGAACGAATCCCGTCCCCTCCGCAATGCGCCGCGAAAGACGAAAACGAAGAGGTGGAGACCCAGCGCAGCGAAAATTGCAAATGCCGGCCATCCCCATTCGATTGCAATCGACAATGCCGTTGTGGGCGCCTCCTGTGGCACGCTGCCAAAATCGCCATAGACCGGCATCAGCGCAGGTAACGTCCCGACGCCGTTTCCAAGCCACGGCGTAGCCGACAGGATCCTGGCCGTAGCCGTGAGCGCGTCGGCATTTGAAGAGGCTGCAAATCCGGCTATCCCCTCGGCCGGGTTGCCCTGCAAATGAGGGAAAATGATCGCAACGGCGAGCCCGGTAACAATCAGAAACACGATTGTCGCAGGCCATGGCTGAACGCCGAGCCGGCGGAAGACAGCAACGAAGAACAGCGCCGTTAGCCCGAGGACAAGGGCCGCGATCGCGATACTCGGAGCAAGAATCCTGCTTGCCGCGGCCGCAACGATGAGGCCGGTCAGAGCCAGGCCGAGCCGGCCCACGAAGGGGAGGACAGTGGACGCGTCCTCCATGCCTTTCCGGCCCAGGCGTCGTTCGATTGTCATGATCGCAATCGCACAGTTACAGAGAGTCGCGAGGATGGCAGCCGCGACGAATATATCCGCGGCCGAGCTACCGGCTGGCGGAGTGATCCCCGCAAATGGCTTGATCTGGCCGATGAGGACTTCGGCGCACAAGATCGTCAAGACGATGGTCACGACAAAGAAGGTTGTCTCGGCCCACTTGCGATCCCTTGCGACGAGCGCCGTGGAGATCATGAGCGAAAGCATTGCCAGGTAAAGAATCAGGCTTCGCAACGTGGCGCCGAGGTCGACACTGACGTGCCCCCAGTTTGAAGCCTCGCCTATTGCCGCTGCCGCGGTCGACCAGATCGGGTTTACCAGCGAGGTAAACGGCAACGGGATGATCTGGATCACCATCCAGATGATGGGAAAGGCGATCGCGAGCGACACGCGACGCAGCAGCGGCCAAACGACCGAGAGATCACCCTGTGGAACGGTTGCCGCGGAGAACACGACGAGACCTGCTGCAAACAACGCGATTCCTTCTCGCGCGAGCGCGTCATTGACGATCGCAAGTGCGGGAATGGCAGCGACAAGTATGATGAGTAGTCGGAAGACGATCAGCAAGTTCAAAGGCTTCGGGTAGCGATGCGACGGTTTGACCGATCACATCTGACGCAATGATCTTTGAACTATTGCATATCCAAGGAACAACGCCAAACGCACGGCTTGTGTGCGCGAAGCATATGAGCGCGCCTCAGTCAGGTCGCCTCATTGCGTTCTTCTTGTAGAGGACCGCGACGGAAGCAGTCCGGGAGGTTTTCGGTCGCAGCGGTGCCCGCAAGCCGGTCAGCGTCGATTGCGCGAGCAGGCCGAAGGCGTAACCGAATTGCGGCGTCATTCCGACCAGCAATGCGTGCCCGCAGGCTTCGAGGACGGTTGCGTCGGAGCCGATGTCGGCAGTGAACCCGAGCAGAAGAGCCAACAACGATAGCGGCACGAGGATCCAGACGCGGAATGCCCACGCCAGGACCGCGCCCACGAGAAACAAGAAAATGGCGGCCAGAACCATGCAAAATCTCCGCCGCCACCATTTCACCCGGTTCCCTAAGAAAGGGTGAAATCGCTGCCTTTCGCGGCGCAAGCTCGCATTTTGGCTCGCTATTTGGTTAAGCAGGTTTGCGGCAGGGAACGAAGTGCGGCGGCCAGCCCTCGGATCGGCACGACGCCCTGGATCGGATTAGGACGTGCCGCAATCTCGATCGAAAGTTCCGTTGCAGCTTGCCAGGCGCCGCTTGCCAAGGTGGATGCGAGCCCCGGTAGCAGCAAGGCCTCCCCGCCCTGAATGACGGTCGCCTCGTATTCCGACCGCTTACTGTCGGTCTTTACAACTGCCGTTGGATGACTGCTCCGTGGAAGTGGTCCGAGCAGAATCAGGACCGCCTGGAGGCCGTCTTGGCCGCATCGCAGGCTCAATCCGGCGAGGCTGACATCCGATTTCGAGATGTCCACGACATGCATGATCGAGACGATCTCGGCGTTGCTGCTTGCATCACGCGTTTTAGCCAGTCGCCACCCATCGCCGAGCATTGTTGTTTGGGTTCGCGCATTGGCGAGTCTTGAGGCCTCCTCATCGCAGCTTTCAATTTGCCCGGCACCGGCGCCGGGCACGCAGTTCTGTAGCCGCTGCGCGCAAACGAGGCGCGCGCTGCTTATTAGTAGCACAAAAGTCAGGGCACATAAGGTGCCGAGCCGCATCTGGGTCATCGGTGAGGGGTGTTGATGTCGGTTCACGAGGATCAGCTTGACGGCATACTTACTTTGCTGGCAGGTATTTATCATAAAGTTTTGATGTGCTGCGTTGCGCAATTTTATTGCATTGCAACAAAATCTATGATTTTTAAAGTAAAAATAGACTTACCCGGCTGTATCGGGAGGCGACCTTGACCCCTCAGAGTTCGACCGACCTCGAGCAACGTGAGCGCTTTGCAAAGCGTGTCTTTGAAGCAGCGTCCGAGGAGCTTAATGGCCAATCTCCAACCGATAGCCCTGCGCAAATCGATCACGGCGGTCGCAGGCTGAAGCTTCCCTATTTTGCGCTTCAGAATGCTCTCGCCTTCATTGATGCGTGTCTGATCATCTCGGCGAGCCTGATCGGCGGCGGGCTTTATCAGATGCTCGTCATGGGGGATTTCAAGAATGCTGACCAGCTGCTCGGTGCGGGCATTACGGCGGCGTTGCTCTACGTGCTGATCGGCCAAGCCGGCGGCTTCTATGACCTGCGGACCGCCTTCTCGAAGAAGAAGGACGTCGGGCGGATTTTTGCGCAATGGGCGCTGGTGAGCCTGCTCCTTACTCTGCTCGCCTTCTTAATGAAAACCGGCGCATCTTTCTCGCGCGGTTCGATCATCTGCTTCGGGCTTTTGGCTTTGTCTTTGCTATTGTTGTCCCGGCGCATTTCCAAACGCTTTGTTGCGACCGCGGTTGCCGAGGGTCAAGTGCAGGGCCGGCGTGCGATCGTTCTCGGAACCCGCAATGAGCTTGCGACGCTTGGGGTCGATGAGCTTCTCGAACGATTCGGACTCACCGAGATCGATCGCGTGGTTTTCTCCAGCAATGGCGACGCCCGGTTCTCGATGACTGAGGATGAATCGTCTTCTCTTGACCAAGCACTGTCGATCGCGCGTGAGCGGGGCGCGAATGAAATCGTGCTCGCCTTCCCATGGAACGATACACGCAAGCTCGAGCTGGTTCGCGACCAGCTCAGGATTTCGCCCCTTCCAGTGCAACTGCTTCCCGATCGACGGATACGCGCGCTTGCCGAAAATCCCTCGTTCCGCCTGCGCAAATCGTTGTCAATTGAAATTCAGCGCGGTCCGCTTTCGCGAGCTGAGCAACTTTCCAAGCGGCTCGTCGACGTGATTGGAGCTGCGCTTGGTCTGATTATTCTCACGCCTTTGATGCTGCTGAGTGCGATCGCAATCAAGCTCGACTCGCCGGGACCGGTGTTCTTCCGTCAGCGGCGTAAGGGGTTCAACGCCAAACAGTTTCCTATCTTTAAGTTTCGTACGATGAGCGTGATGGAGGATGGAGCAATCGTCGTGCAGGCAAGGCGCTTTGATCCGCGGGTCACGAGGGTTGGGCGAATCCTGCGGCAGACGAGTATCGACGAAGTGCCGCAGCTTCTGAACGTTCTCTTTGGTGACATGTCATTGGTTGGGCCACGGCCGCATGCACTTGCGCATGACGACCATTATGGCGATTTGCTGTCTGCCTACGCGTTCCGGCACCACGTCAAGCCGGGCATCACGGGCTGGGCACAAGTCAACGGGTTTCGTGGCGAGACCGCGCGCGTGGAGCAGATGAAGGGGCGGGTCGACTGCGACCTCTGGTACATCAACAACTGGAGCTTGGCGCTGGATTTTAAGATTTTGGTCTTAACGTGCCTGGAGCTGGTGCGGTCTCGCAACGCCTATTAGTTGAAGTGCTGGCCAAGAAAGCGGCTTACGCGAGATTTCTTGGGCAGCGAGCTGCTGAATTGATAAACGAATCCGGCTAGCTGTAGCTGCGGCGCAACAAGTCCCGTT
Organism: Bradyrhizobium diazoefficiens; assembly: GCF_016616235.1. Classification (NCBI taxonomy): domain Bacteria; kingdom Pseudomonadati; phylum Pseudomonadota; class Alphaproteobacteria; order Hyphomicrobiales; family Nitrobacteraceae; genus Bradyrhizobium; species Bradyrhizobium diazoefficiens. The sequence goes on along the minus strand of NZ_CP067100.1, from coordinate 6,270,985 downwards.
TACTTGCTGCCTGTCATCCAAATCGCGTTGACTCCATTAGACGTTTTGCCGATCCTCATTCCGCAAAATTGTGAATGGGGAATACCTTGTTTAGGGGCGCTTTTAGAGGGGCATTGACGTTGCTTGCTGCGCTATCTGCGGCGGGATGCTCACTTATGCCGAGCTCTGGCCCGGAAGATCATGTTATCAAAAGTGAAATTACGAGGGCCGGCCCGGACTATGGGCTGGTGAAGCTTACCGCCCCCGTCGTCGATATTCTCAAAGAGTACGGTCCGGGCGCCATTGCGGGGTCGTTCCCGGACAACCGCCCGCCGGCGTCAATCAAGTTCGGCATTGGCGACGTTGTGTCGGTTACCATTTTCGAGGCTGCTGCAGGCGGTCTCTTCATTCCTGCGGAAGCGGGTGTGCGTCCTGGCAACTTCGTTCAGCTTCCGAACCAGAACGTCGATTCGGCCGGCAACATCACCGTGCCCTATGCCGGCGCCGTGAAGGCCGCGGGCCGCACGCCGGGCGAGATCCAGCAGGATATCGTCCGTGCGATCGGCAATCGCGCCATTGAGCCGCAGGTCGTGGTCGCCCTGATCACGCAGAACACGTCGCTGATCAGCGTGCTCGGCGAAGTTAACACGCCGCAACGCTTGCAGGCCAATGCAGCCGGTGAGCATATCCTAGACGTGATTTCGCGGGCCGGTGGCATTAAGGGGCAGGGCTACGAGACTTGGGTGACGCTTGAGCGCAACGGCAAGCGTGCGACCGTACCGTTCGGTGCGCTGGTCTATCAGCCCGCAAACAACGTCTGGGTCCATCCCAACGACACGATCTATGTCTACCGCGAGCCGCAGGTCTTCCTGGCATTCGGTGCCCAAGGGCAGCAGGGCCAGTTCACGTTCGATATGTGGAAGATCAATATGGCGCAGGCACTGGGCAAGGCAGGTGGCCTGCTCGACGCGCAAGCCGAGCCGACAGGCGTTTACGTCTACCGGCGCGAGCCGCGTGAATTGGCCGAGCGGCTGGGCGTTGACTGCTCGAAGTTCGTCGGGCCGCTCGTGCCGGTGATCTACAACGTCGACCTCAGAGATCCGGCCGGTTTCTTCCTGGCGACCAAGTTCGACATGCGCGACAAGGACGTCTTGTTCGCTGCGAATGCGGCGACCGTGGATTCGGCGAAGTGGATGCAGTATGTGCGCCTGATCATCGCGACCGCCAACGATACGACCGTCGCGGCGAACAACGTGCAGATATTGAGAATCAACTCACGGCAGTGACGGATCTAGCCAGAAGCCTTCGGCGCTGGTCCGGTCTTGCTTCGCTAGCTTTGCTTTGTATGACGGTCATAGTCTCGCCGATGCCATTTGGCTCGGTGGGACTGCCGTCCATAGTGGTTTGGGTCGGCGTGCTTGGGGTCGCCGGTATGCTCGCGTCCTTTCAGCGATTGGGGCCAAGGCGCCCGGTCGTCCTTCTCGTCCTGTGGACATTTTGTGCCTGCTGGACCGCTGTCCTGTTGCTACAGACGTGGCCATCGCCTGCGTCGGATTGGCTCGATAATCCAATCTGGGCCGAGACGGCGAAGCTGCTGTCGACGGAATTGGAGCCGATCCCGTCCGCGATGCGGTATCAGCCGGTCCTATCTCAGGGACCGTTTGTGATCGCGATCCTGACGCTGAGTTGCGCATTCGTGCTCGGCGCGAAGGAAGCGTACGCGCGGGCGATTATGGCGGCATTTGCCTGCAGCGGCCTGCTCTATGCGGTTTTTGGCGTCGTCTCCTATCTGATCGATCCGTCCAAGATTCTTGGTTACGATAAGGACGCCTATCTCGCCGAGCTCACCGCGACCTTCTACAACCGCAACACGGCGGCGATCTATTTTGGATGCTGTGCGGTGGTCTGGCTGGTCTTCCTGTCGGAGCAATTCCGGCGGAGAAAACCCGGTCGCGCGAATTTCCAAGACTGGCGTGCCGTGCTGCACAGCGAGCTGCTGCCGCCGGCGGCGGCGGTGCTGATCTGCGTGGTCGCCATGTTCATGACCCGCTCGCGGGCAGGATCGCTGGCGTCGGTCGTGGGGCTGATCGTCGTACTCCTCGGATTCTTCTATCGATCCTTTGCCTCTCGCCGTGCGCTTCTGGTCGCAGGTATCGCGGCCGTTTTCGCAGCAGGCGTGCTGATCCAGTTCCTTGGCGGCGGGGTCGCCGAACGGGTCAGTGTTGAAGGGGTGTCGGATCAAGGACGGTGGCAGACCTATCTCTCGACCTGGCGGATCATCAAGGACTATCCTTGGCTTGGCACCGGTCTCGGGTCGTTTGCGTGGGTGTTCCCGGCCTACCGAAGCCCGCTGGTCTCGAGTTGGGGTGTCTGGGACCGCGCGCACAACACCTTTCTGGAACTCACCTCCGAGCTCGGGATCCCGTTCGCAGTCCTGCTTGCGCTGGGCTGGATCGCCATGATTGCGTGGCTGGTCCGCGGCGTTCTGACGCGCAGGCGAGGGGTTGGATGTCCGGCCGCCGCGCTCGGGGTCATGGTGGCTGCAACCTTGCATACGATGGTCGATTTTCCGCTTCAGATTCCGGCTTTTTCGATCGCCGTTTTCGCCATGGTCGGTGCCGGATTGTCGCAGTCGTTCCGGTCACGACCGGTGAGACGCGGCCCAAGCCGAATACAACCCGGTGACGGATGCGTGATTTCAAAAACCGCGTGACTTCGGCTCAATTAAGCAATTGGCAACAAATCGCCTCAGGGATGCCATCTTGCACTGCAAAATGTGCTACATAGCCTTGGCAAGGATGGTATAAATTAAGGAATTAGAGGAGTGCGGCATATGGGTAAGGCGGCAGCGCAAATGATTGGACGTGCTTTTCTCGCGACCGTTGCGACGACGGTTCTCCTTGGCCAAGGTGCGTGGGCGGCCTGTTTGGCGCCTGACAAGCAGATGTCGCCTCAGGCGATTTCCGATTTCCTGAATAACCCGGGCGCGCTGTTGAGCGACTCGGCGAACGCCAATCCGAACCCGAAGGCGGCGGGCGACAGCTTCACCAAGACCATCGAGAATTTGGTGGCGTCGGATCCGCGCACGCTGCCTGCGGTCATCGAAATGCTCAAGACGGCAAGCGTGGCGCAACAGGGTGCGATCGGCACCGGTCTTGGCAGCGCCGCCAATGATTGTAACGTCCCCGATCCGAAATTCGCGGCGGACATCGCGGAAGCCTTGGCCAAGGCCACCTCGACACCGGCCCAGACAAATTTCGCGCTGGCAACCGGCAAGCCGATCGGATCTGTTGCGGGTGGCGGTGCCGGCGGCGGCGTTTCCTCAGGCGGTGTCGGAGGCTCGACCAATCCGACAACGGTTGGATCCAGTAGTGGCACTGCCGCACCGTTCTCGTCGAGCGGGACCCCGACCACCGGGACGAGTTATTTCAGCGGCGGCGTTTCGGGAATCAGCGCCGCGTCGTCGTCCACGACGACGGCATCGAGCAGCGTGAGCCGATAGTCACCTGATCGATCTCTCGAAGCACCTCGAACGATAAGCCGGCGAGAGTCGGCTTATCGGTGTTGGGCCTATGAATAGGACGGTTCATGCTTCAAGTTGACCCAAAAGCGCTTCGATCTCCTCCAAGTGCACCGGAGCAGCCGCAGCGGGCGTCGGCAACGTCGCAGGACTCGCTGCTGGCCCTGAGAGCACTTATCCGGCGGCAGCTGCCCTTCATCGTGTTGACGGTCATCGTGTGTGTCGGCCTCGCTGGCGCCTACTGCATGACGGCGGAAAAGAAGTATACCAGCACGGCGGCGCTGATCATCGACAGCCGCAAGACGCAAGTCTTGAACCAGCAGTCCTCGTCGTCGCCGCTCGGCGTGGACACGCCGCTCGATTCGGCGACTGTCGACAGCCAAGTCGAAATTCTGAAATCGGAGAAGGTCGGGCTCGCGGTCATCAAGGATCTCGACTTGATCCACAATCCCGAGTTTATCAGCAACGAGAAGAGCTGGTTATCGTCGGTTTTTGGCCTGTTTTTCGAAAGCAGTCCGCTCTCCGAGCAGTCCCTCACGCGCATCGTGCTGATGCAACTCCAGAGAAATCTTTCCGTCAAGCGCAAGGCGCTGAGCTACGTCATAGAGGTCTCCTACAAGTCACGAGATCCGGAGCTGTCGGCTCATATCGCCAATGCGATCGCCGAGGCCTATTTCGTTGATGCACTCGAGGCGAAATATCAGGCGTCGAAGCGGGCGGCTAGCTGGCTCCAGGACCGTCTGAAGGAGCTACGCGCACAGGCTTCCGCCGCCGACCGCGCGGTCGCGGACTACAAGGCCAAGAATAACATCGTCGACACCGGTGGCCGGCTGCTCACCGAACAGCAGCTCGCCGAAACCAACAGCGCTCTGACGATCGCGCGGGCGCAGACTGCCGAAGCGCAGGCGCGTTACGATCGGCTCTCGTCGATTCTCAACGACGAAAACCGCGATGTGAACGATCTGTTCAAGGACATCGCCACGGTCACGGACTCGTTGCGCAACGACGTCATCACGCGGTTGCGCCAGCAATATCTCGACCTCGCGGCCCGTGAGTCTGATTGGTCGAAGCGTTACGGGCCCCAGCATCTGGCGGTGGTCAATATCCGCAACCAGATGCGGGAGATCCGCAAGTCGATTACCGACGAGCTCCGCAGAATCGGCGAATCCTATAAGAGCGACCTAGAGATCGCGCGCGCACGCGAAGCGTCCGTGCAGGCCAGTCTTAAGTCGACCATCGACCAGTCGAACGACACGAGCCAAGCACAGATCGTATTGCACGATCTCGACAGCAATGCGCAGAGCGCGAGGGCGCTCGCCGACAACTTCCTCCAGCTCTACATGCTGTCGGTCCAGCAGCAATCATTCCCGATGACGGATGCACGTCTGATCACGGAAGCGTCGCCGCCGCTGCGGCCCAGCGATCCCAAGACGATGCTCATTATCCTGGCGGCCATTGTTGGTGGCTCCTTGCTCGGCTTTGGAGTAGGCTGGACCAGGGATGCGCTTGACCAGGTCGTCCGCACCCGCGATGATGCCGAAGCCTTGCTGGGCGTCAGCTGCCTAGCTGTGACGCCGAGGATTGGCGGAGGCGATGGAAGAGGAAACAGGGCGTCCCTTGCCGGACGCATCAAACGCGCTTTCGGCTGGCTGCTCGGCACCAAAAAAGAACGTGATGCGCGGGGTGACGTGGGTAGCTTGGCTGCCATACCTTCCGCGAACGCGGCGACGGGATCAGGCGCCCTTACGGTCGTCGACGATGTGATGCGCTTTGTCCAGGATTCTCCGTTCTCCCGTTTCACGGAAGCGGTGCGATCGATCAAGGTCGCGGCCGACATTGCCTTCATGGATCACAAGTCCAGGGTGATAGGCTTCACCTCGGCGTTGCCCAACGAGGGAAAAACGACGATCAGCGCCTCCTTCGCTCAGATTCTAGCGCTCGCTGGTAACAAGGTCGTGCTGGTGGATGCCGATATTCGCAATCCATCCCTGACCCGATCGCTCGCGCCCACAGCAACACAGGGCTTGCTCGATGTCGTGCTAGGCAGGGTCGATCTCGATTCCGCGATTCTCAAAGATGCGGAGACCCAGCTCTACTTCCTGCCGACTGTCGTTCCGTCGCGGGTTGCGCAGTCGTCCGAGTTTCTGTCCTCCTCCGCAATGGCCAAGACCATGGAGGCGCTCCGTGAGAAGTTCGACTGGGTTGTCGTCGACCTGTCGCCCTTGACGCCGGTAATCGATGTTCGTTCGACCTCGCGGCTGATCGATGCCTACGTACTCGTCATTGAATGGGGACGCACGGACCGCGATGCGATCGTCAATTCGCTCAAGGACGCGCCGATGTTGCACGACCAGATCATTGGTACGGTTCTGAACAAGGCCGATGTGGACGTCCTGAACCGGTACGATTCCAACCGGGGCAATTACTACTATAAGAACTACTACCACCGGTACGGATACGTTGACTGATCGTCGATGAGGGGACTTCTCAGCCGGCTGGCGCTGCTCCCCCTCCTGGGCATCGGCGCTATTGCGCTACTGTGGGCCGGCGAGTTTGGTCCTCAATTCTGGGCCTATGCGCCGCTCGACGGGATCGCGTCGCGCATTGTTAGATCTGACGATTTGGCGACCGAGCTGCTCGACGACACTGTGCCGCTGCTCGACGCGCTCGAGGAGTCAAAGCGCTGCTTTCCGAGAGCGATGCACAATGCTGCGATCATTCGGGGACGAATGGTCCAGATTGCGGTCGACAATTCCGATCCCGAGCAGGTCAGACGAGCCGCCGGCGCTGCGAACGCTATTATCAGAAAATCCCTGAGTTGCGCGCCGACCGACCCGTTTCTTTGGTTCGCGTTGTTCTGGCTCGAAGGGATGCAGCATGGATTCAGCGATGAACTGGTCGGCTACTTGTCGAAGTCCTACGAGCTAGGCCCGTATGAAGGATGGGTAGGGCTCCGCCGCAACAAATATGCCCTGATCGTTTATCCATTGTTCCCCTCGGCGCTACAGGAGAGCGTCGTGAAGGAGTTCGCTGCGCTCGTCAATTCCGGCTTCATTCGGCCCTCGGCTGCGAATCTGATAGGCGCCGGCTGGCCCATTCACGACAAGTTATTGGCCGCGCTGGCCAACGTCAGCCCAAAATACAAGAGGCAGTTGGGAAATGATCTGCGCCGGGCCGGCGTCGAGGTCGACATTCCCGGCCTCATAATGCCCGAACTACGTCCCTGGCAGGTCGATTGACCCGAGCAATTGCGCGCCGAGGGGGCGATCTGCTTGGGCATTGGGGAACCGTGACCGTTAGCGGTCATTTTTGCACATAACCTTCCACTGGCATCGCTGAAATGCATCGCAAACCTGCTCCTCACGGCAGGAGGAGCGGCTACCAGCGAGCGGCGGCGGGCTGAGCCGGGGAGTCGACGGCCGCGTGCATGGGGTCGCGGGACAGATCGGCGCCACGTCATAGGAGTTGGTGCATACGGGCTGCATCTGTCCCTCGGCACAATTGCAATAGCAGCCCGCGACTGCGGTGGCCGTCTGAAGGGTCATCAGCATGGCGGCGGCTAGGACGACACGGAATTTCATTCGAAACCTCTGGCTTGCGACTGTCAGTCTGCCGTGCTCGTCGGTCCGAGCCGGACGCGATAGGCTTCAGTTAATAGTTTTGTATCGGTGGCCCTGGGCAAGTCAATCGGAGTGCGGATCAAGCGGCGTTGTGACATAAAGCTGTAAAGATCGCTCCAGCGGCTGCGCAGCGCCTCGCCAAAGCGGACGCCTCCTGGTCTCTGGTACTCTCGTTGCTGCTGCAGGGCACGTTTCAGCGCATTGCGCTGGGCATCGCTGTCCGTGGGCAATGCCAGTAGTGCAACGGCCTGCTCGGGATAGTTGTAGGCATAATCCCATCCCGCGATCAGAGCCCGCAGGAAACGCACCAACGTCTCCGGCTTTTGCCGTACGTTGGCTTCGCTTGTGACGTAAACGGTGCCCAGGGCATGAACGCCGTAGGCACGAGGATCGAGGGTGTCATACTCGATCCCGGCTTTCTCCAGCGCGAGGTCGTCGAGCCCGGAATGGCCGAGCACGACGTCGACGGAATTGTCCAACAATCCCAGCACTCCGGGATTAGCCGCCCGTTCGGCGATGGTTGACCTGGCTACCGAGTTCTTCGCGAGGAACCATTCGAAGATCAGTCCTGTATCCGAATTCAGATCGTATCCGATCGACTTGCCGGCAAGATCCTGCGCCGAGCGGATGTTCCGATCGCGACGAAAAAAGAATGTCGCCGAACTGTCGAGATAGTTGCCTGCGATGGCAACGAAAGGCGTGCCTGTCGCCCGAGCGATCAGGAAATCGCGGGCGTTCTGCAGACGAATGATAACGGTCGAGTCATCGTCGGAACTGCTGTCGCGCTCCTGAGGATTAGAAAATCTGACCGAAAGTCTCTGTTGGGCGAAGAAGCCTTCCTTGGATGCGACCAAGGCTCCGGCTAGCGAGATATCTCGCGGTGCGACCAGCTCCACGACCACGCGACTCGCCTCGGCATCGGCGCAGAGGCCGGTCGAGGTCAGGGGATGCAGCAAGAACGGAGCCAGGCAAACGGTAAAAAGACGAACATGGCGCAGCATTCCAAAGGGATGAGGCTCGTGTGGGACGATCATTGCAGATCAGGCCGGTTTAATTGAAATCCTCGGTGTACGAGAAACGAAAATCCTTGTCGGCGGAAAATCCCAGCGTCTGCTGACGTTTTCCATAGCCGGCAATCGTCGTCTTGAGGCAGGTGGTGGACTGATAATAGCACGCCTTGAGGCTGATCGGGTAACTGCAACTGTTAGCGATGATCAAGACGTGCTCGGTAATGTTTGGATTAACGATCTGCGGCCTGAGCATTCCATGGATGTCTACGCAGGGTTGTCCCGTGACCGTCTTGTGCTGATTAGGCGAGGTTCCAAAACGGTTCTTGTCATCCTTGTCAGGGAACGCGAGTCCTCCCGTACCGCCCACGATCGGGGGAGCTCCGAGCACCGGGCGCTGCGCCGTTTGGGCTGACGCAGCGCCGGCCTGAATGAGACCCGCTAGGGCGGCGGTGAGCAGGCCTATTCTGCCAGCCGCGCGCGAAAATTGAACTGACTTGAACCTATGCAATTTGAGCCTTCCTGTACCCAGTAAATCCGTGCAACCTGTCAATTTTAAGCCTAAATGCTGCACTGCATTGTAGCGGCGAACGTTATCGGGAATAGTCTCCGTGGCGGCCAACGGGCAAGAGTGATTAAGAGAAATGAAGCATCAGGAGCGGGGCAGAGCCGATCTTAGGAAGTGGGATCGTTATATCGGAATTCCAGCCGTGGCAGCCCTGTCTCTGGTCACGCCGAAGAGCAGGGTGCCTCAGCGGGTATCGAACGTCGGCTTGATTGCCCTTGGCGCAATCGGCGACACGATACTCTCCGTCGGGCCGGCCGTGCCGGTTCTCAGAAAAGCCTTCCCGGAGGCTTCAATATCTCTGTTCACTTCGCGAGCCAATAGCGGCATAGCGCCCCTGCTGCCGCCTTGCGATCGGCTCACCATCCTCCCGATATCCGATCCGCTGCGGTCGGTTCGGCTGCTGCGTAGTCAGAAGCAGGACATCCTGATCGATTTTACGGCGTGGCCTCGCATCGGTGCGCTGCTCTCACGCTTGTCCGGCGCGAAATTCACTCTCGGATTCGAGACTCGCGGACAACACCGTCATTTCGCATTTGATGCCACGGTCAGGCACTCCGATCAGATTCACGAATTCGAGAACTACGTGAATCTTCTTAGCGTCGTAGGAGCCGAGCGTCCCTCCTGGCCGCGCATCCAGCCTTCGGAGGCGGCGCGATCCAAGATCCGCAGCGAGTGGTCCAGGCAATACGTCGTCTTCCATCCCTGGGCATCAGGCTTCAAGAAGGAGATGCGCGAGTGGCCGATCGGTCATTGGCAGATATTGGCGCAGGCCCTGGTGCGGCAAGACTTCGACGTCGTGTTCACCGGCGGTCCCGCAGACGCAGAGACCTCCAGAGAGCTGGTTGCAGGCATCGATGTGCCGCCGGGCCGCGCCATCAATGTTGCCGGCAAGTACTCGATCGACGAGACGGCCGCTCTTCTGGAGGCGAGCTCCTGCGTCGTTAGCGTCAACACGGGAATCATGCATTTGGCCGCTGCGCTCGACCTGCCGATGGTTGCGCTGCATGGTCCGACGAATCCAGTGCGATGGGGACCGCTTAGCAAGCGCGCGTGCTCGATCAGCCCTAGGGGCGGCGAAACTGCATTCCTCAATCTCGGTTTCGAGTACCCAGAGGATTTCGAGTCATGCATGCACTTACTCAGTGTCGAGGAGGTGCTTGCCTGCCTGCGCGAGAGGATGGATTTGAGAGAGAGTGCCTGACGCGCAGGGGAAACCCGCGATCGGTCATCATCGTGCCCGCGTCGGGCGCGGAGCACGATCGCTTGCAGGCCCGCAAGGCTATTTCCTGACTCAGGCTGGCGTCGGTCCGTGAGTGAGTCCGCTAACCGGCCGCATGATCGTTGACGAGCTTGTGTTCGATCTGGTCACAGATTCCATGGGCCGACATCAGATGAATCTGCTGAACGACCGGCGTGTCCTCCGTCGGTGCGATCAGGATGTGGTCGCAGAACGCGCGCATGCTCTCGCCCTTGGCGCCGGTGAATCCCACCGTCACGAGGCCCTTCTCTCGCGCAACCCTCAACGCTGCGAGAATATTGGGAGACCGGCCGGACGTCGTGAGGCCGACGAACACGTCGCCGCGTTGACCCAGTCCTTGGACCTGACGCGCGAACACGTCCTCGTAGCCATAATCGTTCGCGATCGCCGTCAAGGCCGACGTATCCGTCGTCAGCGCGAGCGCTGCCCAAGCCACGCGCTCGAGTTTGTAGCGTCCGACGATCTCCGCGGCGATGTGCTGGGCGTCGGCCGCACTTCCTCCGTTGCCGGCCAGCAGCAGCTTGTTACCCCGCTTCAGAGCGGCTGCAATCTCATTGGCGATGGCGTGCAGAGTGCCGAGCAGATCCGGACTTTGGATCGCTTTGGACATCCCGGCGTACGAGCTTTGAAAGTGGAGTGCAATGCGATCTTGCGACAATGCGCATCATCCGTCGTTGATTGAAGTTCGGACCGATACCTGCCTGACCTGCGAGTCACCCGATGATTAACGAAGGCGACGGCATTGATCGAACAAGAACGGTGCCATGAGGCCTCTATAGCGTGATCGTTCCAAGAGGGTCAAACGTTCTCTACGATTAAGCAATGATCGAGGTAATGCTGGATTTGTCGTCGTTTGTGAGAGAATAGACACACATGCGCCCTCGTTTGGCGCCGATTGCGACATTTCGATGGACCATTTTCGAGAGCGCCGGGTGATCGGTACGTCGCGTTCAGATAACCCCAAAATGTAGGCCCGACTTTTGCTTTGCGATGTACTCAAAGTTGGTCCCGGATTCGACGAAGAAGCCGATTTCTTCAGCGCTTTTTAGTCTCGGATTGCTATAAAAGGAAGCAGTGATGAGCAGGTTTGCCGCGCTACCTCGTGCCAATCATCACGACTTGGTTTGCTGCTCAGATTCGTTATCGGCATTTCATACGAATGTCGTTGTTTCAGTTGAAACGACCACTTAGCTCCTTCGAACGGGCCCGGCACACGCGCACGGTTCATTTGGGTCATGATTTCGTCACGCTGTTTGGTTCTCCGATCACTCACCGCAGGCTACAGGGTTTCACATGTTCGACTTTGATGCGATCACGATCGCCATCCCCCGTCAGACGATCCTATGCGTCGGCGATCTGATGCTCGATGAATTCGTCTATGGCGAGGTCTCCCGCGTGTCGCCTGAGGCGCCCACACCCGTGCTTGCGGTCCGGCGAAGCCAGATCAATGTCGGCGGCGCCGGCAATGTCGCGCGCAATATCACCTCGCTCGGAGCGAAGTGTATTTTCGTCAGCCTCATCGGCGAGGACGTCACAGGCAGGATCCTGAGGACCGAGCTCGCGCGAGAGAAGCAGATCGAGCAATTGCTGGTCGTCGATCCGGATAGGCCAACGACGCGCAAGGCGCGATACGTCTCGGAGCATTTCTCGACTCACATGCTTCGGGCCGATTGGGAACTCGCTGCTCCCGCGTCCGAGGAAGTCGAGACGAAGTTGATCGAGGCTGCAGTCTCCGCGCTCCCCCGAGCCGACATCGTGCTGCTTTCCGACTACGCCAAGGGCGTGCTCACGACGCGCGTCGTCCGCCACGTCATCGATGAGGCTCGCAAGCTCGGCAAGCGCGTCATCGTGGATCCGAAGAATGCCAACTGGGCGCTTTATCGCGGAGCGACGTTGCTGACCCCGAACCAGAAGGAATTCAGCGAAGCGACTCGCCGAGCCATCCACTCTGATGACGATATCGCGAAAGCTTCGCTCGAGGCGCTGCGCTCGGCGGATGTCGAAGCAATCCTGGTGACGCGGAGTGAGCATGGCATGACGCTGGCCCATCGCGACGGTAATCTAATTCACGTTCCAGCACAGCCGACCAAGGTGCGCGACGTTTCCGGTGCGGGCGACACGGTTGCGGCCATGCTGGCGGTCGCGCTCGCCGCCAACACGAACTTCGAAGAGGCACTGCGTTGCGCGGCGGCCGCGGCCGCCGTTGCCGTCGGAAAGCCGGGAACTGCCACCGTCTCGCTCGACGAGCTCCGGCGAAAGATACTGCCTTCAGCTTCGCTCACCGCTGAGGAGAAGATTGCCGCCAGCACCACGATGCTCAACACTCAGATCGCCGAATGGCGCAAGGAAGGACAGCGAGTGGGCTTCACTAACGGCTGCTTCGATATTCTGCATCCTGGACATGTCCGGGTGCTGACGCAGGCGCGCGCCGCGTGCGATCGGCTGATCGTGGGCCTGAACAGTGATGCCTCGGTGCGCCGGCTCAAGGGGCCGGAACGCCCCGTCCAGGAAGAGCGGTCGCGCGCCGAGGTTCTCGCCGCGCTTGAGGCGGTCGACTTGGTTGTGCTGTTCGAGGAAGACACGCCGCTCGAGCTCATTACGCGGATCAAGCCGAGCGTTCTGATCAAGGGTGGGGACTACACCCGCGAGCAGGTGGTCGGTCACGACGTGGTGGCTGCTTATGGCGGGGAGGTCGTACTCGTCGATATCCTGGAGGGCCACAGCACGACGTCATTGGTCAAGCGTGCGCGCGAGAAGAGGGCCTGAACGGATCTGGCTCGCATTGGCGCGGCCGGGCAGGTCACGGCGGCGCAGGGAAAACGGAAGCGATGATGCACCGAAGATCTTTCTTGCTGTCGACCGCCTCTCTGTTGATCACGGCAACGGGCAGTCCAGTGTTCGGACAGGGGGCTGCTCCGAGGACGTTCTCGGCCGCCGAGTTCGTCGAGAGTGTCGGTGTGTGCTTGCATCTCAGCAACAGGAAGAGCCTTTACGGGAACGCGGACTCCGTCATCCCGCTGCTGAAGGACATTGGAATCGTTCACGTCCGGGACGATGCGATCTTTGCGAGCTACGTCAATCGCGACTACGATTTCTATAAGCGCGTCCGGGCGCTCGTTGCGGCGGGCTGTCGTTTCGATCTGGTCTGCGCGGATCCGGTCAACGGATACCTGTTCATGCCGCCGCGGCGGCTTCAGGACGTCTACGACTGGTGCGATCAGGGCGTCGAGATCTTCGAAGGTGGCAACGAGCCGGATCTGCTTCGAAAGCCAAACATGAATCCCGCGATTTCCGCCGAGCATCAGCGTGCGCTGTTTGCAGCAGTCAAGGGCAACGCCAAGCTGCGCAACATCGTCGTTGCCTCGCCGAGCTACATCCAGAGGAGCTTGCCGCTGGCCGAAGACATTTCGGATTCTGTCGACTGGATCAATATCCATCCTTATCCCGGCATGGAGCATCCCGAGACGAAGGGGCCGGGCGCGCTCGGCGGCTTTGTCGCCGCTGCGGAGAGATTCTGCGGCAAGAAGCCGGTGCTGATCTCGGAGACCGGCTATCACACGGCGCTTCAGACCACGACCGGGCATCTTCCGGTCTCGGAGGAGATCAAGGCGCGCTACCTGCCGCGGCTTCTGCTTTGGAATTTCATGAGCGGGGCGAAGCGAAGCTACATCTACGAGCTGATCGACAGCAACAACAACGGCCCGGCTGACAAGGAGTCACATTTCGGGCTGATCAGCTTCGACGGCACGCCGAAGCCATCATTCGGAGCGGTGAAGCAACTTCTCGGCTTGCTCAACCGGCCGGCAGCAGGTGGCAAGCCCGCGGCGAAGGTTCAGATCTCCATAGCCGGAAATACGCAGGATGTGTGGAGTGTCGCGTTTGCCCGCGGCGACGGTGTCCAGGTGGTTTTCGTGTGGCTCGGCGTCCCCGGCTGGGATCCGAATGCCCGCGCGATGCGGCCTCCGGTGACGCGGGACGTCTCGCTGGCGGTGGCCCCGGGAGTGCGTGCGGCGACCGCCTACCAGTTCCAGGATAATGGAACGCTCGTCAAGCGGGCGCTCGACAAGTCGGCAGGAGGCTTTGCGCTGACCGCCAGTGATCAATTGACCGCGGTGGAGATCAGCCTTTGAGCCGTCATTTTGATTTGTTGGCGTGGATAGGTCGATGCTGCTGAAGAACATTGCCTCAATGGGCGGCCTCAACCTGTTTCGGTCGGCCATCCAGTTCCTGATGAATCTCGTCCTCGCCGGCTTTGTCTCGCCGAGCGAGTACGGCCTCGTCGTGTTCACGTTGCCGTTCATCACGTTCATCTCGATGTTGACCGATCTTGGCCTGTCGAGCTCGATCGTCCGGCACCCCGACCTCACACGGCAGCAGGCGGGCGGTGTGGTGACGCTGGTGCTGACGGCCGGCGCGGCTTGTGCTGCCGTTCTTGCGATGGCCTCGTTCTCGATTCAGTCGGCAACGGGGCTGGCGGGATTGCAGCCGATCATGATGGCCATGTCTGGTATCGTGGTTCTTTCCATTGTCGCCACGCCGCCGCGCGCCCTGCTGGAGCGTCAGCTCAACTATCCGCTGATAGCCCGTGTTGAAGGTGCGGCGGTCACGTTCTCGGCTCTGGTGAGCGTGGTTGCCGTCTTCCAGGGGGCCGGCATCTGGGCGCTTGTGCTCTACAACGGCCTCATGCAGGCCCTGCGCATGGCGTTCTTCCTCTATTTCGCGCGCGACGCGTTCGTCTTGAATTGGATGTGGAAGGCGCTCACGCCTATGTTGTCGTTTGGCGGCTGGGTCATGCTTGCCAACATCCTCACCTTTGCGGCGCGCAACGGCCAGAACGTCCTGATCGGCGTTTGGCTGGGAGCGGCCGAAGTCGGCCTGTTCGGGCTGGCGTACCAGTTCATGCTGGTGCCCCTGATGATCATTGCGTGGCCGGCAAGCTCTGTGCTGCTGGCAACGCTAAGCCGCTATCGTGACGAGCCCAGCCATTTCGAGCGCACGGTTTGCGCGACCTGCGCCATCACTGCGGCATTGAGCTTCCCGGCGATGGGTTATTTCGTGTTTGGGTTGCAATACCCTCTGACCACCTTCATGTCGCCGAAATGGCATTCGATTCCGTCCATCGTATCCTGGCTGGCGCCTCTTGGGGCCGTGCAGGCGATAGCCGCCTATAATGGCGTGATCCTGCTTGCCAAAGGCGAAGCCAAGCTCCAGTTCCGGATCGGGGTGATTGGCAGCGGCCTGACGTTAATCGTCTTTGTGGTATCTCTTCCGTTCGGCCTCATGGCTCTGGTAAAGGCCTATGTCTTGACCGGCTTCTTCATCGCAGCATGGTTCCTGGGCATCGCGGTAAGGAAAGCCAAGTTGAGCTTTGGGAAGATTCTGATTTCGCTGTGTCCGGGGGCATCGGCAGCAATCGCTGGCCTTGTGGCCATCGAGCTCGCGAGGCCGCTGCATGTCGATGCATTGTGGTCGTGGCTCGGCTTGTCGCTTCTCTACGGAGCGGTCGTGCTGGCGACGTTCGTCCTGATGCGCAATCAGCTTCTGCCCTATTGGCGGGAGTTGATCAGCGAGCGGGCCACCAGTACGGCCATTGTACCTGAGCAGGGAGTTGCATGATGCGCATCGCATGCGCGCTCGTCACTTTCAATCGCGTCGAATTGCTCAAGGGTGCGCTGGCGGCCGCATTGGGCCAAAGCCGTGCGCCTGACAGGGTATTCGTCATCAACAACGCCTCCACCGATGGGACCCGCGCCTACCTCGATGGTCTCGAAGATCCCAAGGTAACGGCGATCCACACCGGGACCAATCTCGGGGGCGCCGGCGGATTCCGCATGGCGATCGACCTCGCAGCCGCCAATGGCTTCGACGCGGTCTGGCTGTTCGACGACGACGGCATGCCCGATGCCGGCGCGCTCGAAGTGCTCGAGGCTGCGCTCGACAGATCCGGTCTCGCGCTGGCCAACTCGCTGGTCGTATCTCAAACCGATCCGGCCCAGCTCGCTTTCGGACTCATCAAGGAGACGCCTGGCTACCAGGGCCCCTCGATCTTCACGGTTGCCGATGCAGAGGCGGCTGCAATCGATGGTCTGCTGCTCGACATGGCCAACCCATTCAATGGGACTCTCGTGCGATGCGCGGCGGCGAACGCTATCGGCCCGATGCGCAACGAGATGTTCCTGTGGGGCGACGAGGTCGAGTTCATGCGCCGATTCATCCGGCGGGGACTTCGGGTCGCGACCGTGGCCGCGGCGCGGCATCGGCATCCGCAGCCGAAAACGACGACGGTGCAAACGCGCTTCGGACCGACGCGTGTGCCGAGCAAGGGGCGTGAGGTGTATTTCTATCGCAATCGCACCTTCAACCTGTGCCGTCACCTCGGCGTAAAATATGCCGCCAAGGATATGATCAAGACTGCCCTGCGTAACATGGCGCGTGGCGCCATCGCCGAAGGTTTCATGACGATCGTCTGGGGTCTCGACGGAATGTTTGATCTCTACGTCATGAGGCCGTCGCGCGGCACCCTGCACGCCGCCTGGCAGGCCGAGTTTCAATCCGCCCTCATTCATTGCAAGACATCCGTTGAGTGCTAAATGCCAGGAAAATCTCAAGCCTCCCGTTCGCGTGCGGGCGTCACGACCAAGCGTCGAAAGCAGACCTATGACTGGTTGATCGTCGGCGCCGGCTTCTCCGGCGCGACCCTTGCCGAACGGATCGCGACCGAACTCGGACAGAAGGTCCTGCTGATCGATCGTCGGGATCATATCGCCGGAAACGCCTATGACTCACCGGCGAAGAATGGCATCCTGATCCACCAATACGGACCGCACATCTTTCATACAAACAGTGCAAAGGTATGGGCCTATCTCAGCCGCTTCACCGAGTGGCGCCCCTACTATCATCGCGTGCTCGGCATGGTCGAAGGCAAACAGGTCCCGATCCCATTCAACCTGAACTCGATCTATGCGCTGTTTCCGCCCCGGATGGCCGAATCCATGGTGCAGGCGCTCATCGACAATTTCGGCTATGGCAAGAAGGTGCCGATCCTGAAGCTGCGAGAGGCGGGGGCAGGCGACCTGAAATTCCTGGGCGACTACATCTACAACAACGTATTCGACTCCTACACCCGCAAGCAATGGGGCATGGGTCCGGAGGCGCTCGATCCAGGCGTAACGGCGCGCGTGCCCGTCGCCATCAGCCGCGACGATCGCTACTTTCAAGACATCTATCAAGCAATGCCGCTGCACGGCTACACAGAGTTGTTCAAGCGGATGCTCAAGCATCCCTTGATCGAGGTGGCAACGGGCACCGAGTGGACCGATGTAAAGCACAGGGTGCGGGCCGATCGCATCATCTTCACCGGGCCGATCGACGAATTCTTCGATTATTCGTTCGGCACGCTTCCCTATCGCAGCATTCGCTTCGAGCAGCGCGCGCACGATGTCGAGTTCGTGCAGGAGACGGGAACGTTGAACTATCCCAATGAATTCGACTTCACCCGGACGACCGAGCAGAAGCATCTGACCGGTCAAAAGGCCCGCGATACCATCACCATCACCGAATATCCGCAGGCCTATGAGCGCGGCAAGAACGAGCCATATTATCCAATCCCCATGCCGCAGACCACCGAAGCGCTGCGTCCCTACCAGGAGGAGGCGCGCAAGCTTGATGGCAAGGTGTGGTTCGCCGGGCGGCTAGGGGACTACGCGTATTACAATATGGATCAGGCCTGCGCGCGGGCTCTGACGCTGTTCGAAAAGACGATCGCGCCGGCCGTTCGGTCCGGCGGCGCGTCTGAGGCATGATTGGCCGGACTGTCGCAGCCTTTCTCGAGGATCATGCGGATTTGGCGTGCGGGGCGCGTAGCGCCAGCACGTCGCGATAGAGGTCAAGATATTTTTCCGCGACGCGCGGTGGCCGTGTTTCGTTGAACACCGACTTGAACGCATCCCGGCCGGGGAGCGCCGTCCGGCCCATGCGGATCACTTGCTCGACCTTGCTGGCGAGATCGGCATCGTTGCCCGGCTCGAACAGCCAGGCGGCATTGTCGGCACCGATCAGGTCCGGAATACCGCCTGAGCGGGCCCCGATCACGGGTACGCCGATTGCGTACGATTCCAAAATGCTCCGAGGTAACGGTTCGGCCCAGATCGAGGGAACGATCAGCACGTCGAGCTCGCGGAAGAAATCGAATGGGTCGACCCAGCCGACGAACTCGATCGGCAGGCCCACGGCACGCTTCCTGAACTCATCGAGCGTGTCCGGGGCCTGGCCGGCGATCTTGACGCGCCAGTTGCCGGCGCCGATTCGGCGGAAGGCATCGATCAACGTTCCGACTCCCTTCTCGATGTTGATGCGGCCCAGATAGCCGAACGTCATCGGCTGCTGGCTGCGATCAAAGGAATCGCGGGCGCGCGCGGCCTGCTCCGGCACGATCGCGCCGTTCCAGATCACGCGCCGCCGCTCGGGTGGCAGGTGAGTGAAGAAGCCATGATCGACGTGAACTTGCAACGTCGCGGCGCCGACTGCGACGGCAGCGTCGACCCATTTGCTGGTCCACAGCTTGGAGACGTTGACGATGCGGCAGCCGAGGTGCCAGTGGCTGCAATTCTCGCCGCGCCGGAACATCGCGGCGTTGCCGCACAAGAGATCGTAATCACGGCAGGTATGAACGATCGGAATCCCACGCTTCCGCGCAGCGCGCCAGATCAGGGTCGAGATGTCGACCATGGAATGCGAATTCACGATGTCTGGCTTGAAGTCGTCGAGGATGCGGTCGAATTCGGCCGCGATCGCGGTGTTCCATTGCTGACGCAGCTTCTGCCAGAGGCGCTCCCCGCGCGAATGCCCCGGCCAGTCCTCGAGCCAGAACGTATTGTGATGCGGCATTCGATAGACGGCGACGCCATTTTGTATCTTCTTCGGCACGCCTTGGCGCTCGATGCACACGGCTGCGACGTCGTGTCCCATCGAGGCGAGCTGTTCAGAAAGGAGGGCCACGGATTTCTCGGCTCCTCCGACAATGTGGGGAGGATAAAGCGAGCTCACATGCAGGATGCGCATTGAGGTGGGGTTCCTATGTCTCGGATTATTGAAGCGCGGATCGGTATAGGTCGAGATAGCGTCGGGTGACCTCGTCGGGCGAGACGCGGGACGCGATCTGGTCCATCGCCTTGGTCCTCTGCTGCAGGCAAGCGGGATCGTTCAGGACGACCTTCATGCGTTCTGCAAGCGCGCCTGCATCGCCTGGAGGAAACAGCCAATGCGCCTCGTCGCCGATCTGTTCGGCGATCCCTGCAACGCCCGAGCCGATCACGGGAAGTCCGCGCATCAGGGCTTCAGCGACCGTCCTGCCAAAGGCTTCGGGCCACACCGCCGGCACCACCAGGCAATCGATCTGGTCGAAGAACGCATCGCGCTGAACGAATCCGGCGAAATCCACCGACAGCCCTGCGGCACGTGCCTGGTATGGTGCGATGCCGTCGGTGGCGCGGCCCGCCACGATCAGCTTCCAGCCACCGGCGGGAAGCAGTCTGCACGCATCCAGCAACGTGTCTACGCCCTTGGATGGCTCGATGCGGCCGAGGTAGCCGAAAACGACATCGCTCTGCGCGGCCCGCTGGCGATTGCGCGGCGCGGGTGGGAGCTCGATCGGATTGAAGATCACGCGGCGAAGCGCCGGTGGCACGTGCCCAAACAGTCCCGCCTCGAGATGCCGTTGCAGGATTTCCGTTCCGACGCCGGTGATCGCATCGACGGAGACCTGGTGCTGATAGTGCGGATGGGAAATCAGTCGGCATTTGAGATGCTGCGCATCACAGGCCTTGCCATCCCGGAACATCGAGCCCTTGCTGCAGATGCTCTTGTAGTCGTGGATGGTATGAACGACGGCCACGCCGCGCCGCTTGGCGACGGTCCAGATCTGCGGCGGCAACTCGGATAGCGAATGCGTGTTGACAACGTCCGGCTTGAAATCACCGATCGCAGCGTCGAACCTGCGCATCGCCTCGTGGTTGATCTTGGCGGCGAGACGATAGCGGAGCCGATTCAGCCGGGATTGCTTGTCGCGATCCATGATGAAATAGGGCGTGGCAAAGCCGGTTCGGTAGATCGTCACGCCATTGCGAAGGTCCGGCGGCTCCTCATGCCGCGAGATGCAGGCGACCGCCACGGAATGGCCAGCCGCGGCCTGTGTCTCGGCGAGGAGCTCGACCATGACCTCGGCGCCACCGATCTGATCTGGATGGTAAAGGGAGCTGATATGAAGGATCCGCATCAATCGTATTCTATAGGAAATCCGTTCGATTTTGATATGACACTCTGTAGGTGGGCTTTGTGAACAAATGTAGACGCTACAGGCGCTTGCTGGCAGTATGATTAAGGCGTATACGAGCCTGCCCGAACTGAGAATGTTGTCCCGAGCCTCTATGACTCGCGTGCTGATCAATATGCCGAGTCAATTCGGAGGCAAGCCGTCGGGCGTGGCGCGGATGGCGTTCTGCCTGGTCGAGGCGCTGCTGAAAAATCATGAGTTCGAGTATGTCCTTCGCTCGCCCTGGGACCGCTCCGAGCTGCCGCCTCCGCTGATCGCGTCCAAGCTGGAGGTCGTCAAGACCGAGCGTCCGCGCATCGTCGTCTTCGATGTCATCCTGCAGACCGTCATGATGCAGCTTCTGTGCCGGCGCATGGGGATCGATCTGCTCGTCAACATCGACCCGTTCGGGGCCCCGGCTGGGGGCAAGGCGCGGGTGATGGTGGTGCACGATCTCTATTTCCGCACCCTGCCGCAGCAGGTGAGCCGGCGCGAGGCGTTCACCACCGACATCATCTACCGCCTGATGATTGCGGGCCATAGCGAGATCGTGACGGTGTCGGACGCGACGAGGCGCGACCTCATGCAATACTATCCGTCCAGCGCCGACCGCATCTCGACGATCCACTCCGCTGCCACGCTTGCGCCGCTGGCCGCCGACGCGGTGCCGCCGCCGGTCTCCGGCCGTTACGTTCTGGCGGTCGGCAACGCCACCCTGAACAAGAATTTCAAAGTGCTCGCGCAGGCGATGGCGATGCTGCACGAGAGCTTTCCCGATGTCGCGCTGGTGCATGTCGGCAGCGACGCGGACGAGACGATCGCCGGCACGCTGGCCGCGCTCGGCTCAAAGGTGCCTCTCGAGCGGCTTA
The DNA here is from genome assembly GCF_016616235.1 of Bradyrhizobium diazoefficiens. Taxonomy (NCBI): domain Bacteria; kingdom Pseudomonadati; phylum Pseudomonadota; class Alphaproteobacteria; order Hyphomicrobiales; family Nitrobacteraceae; genus Bradyrhizobium; species Bradyrhizobium diazoefficiens. Next base: position 6,249,855 of record NZ_CP067100.1, on the reverse strand, counting down.
AGGGGCTCGACGATGCGACCCTGTCGCGGCTCTATCGCGGGGCGCTGTGCCTGTGCGTTCCCTCGCTCTACGAGGGGTTCTGTCTCCCGGTGCTGGAGGCGCAGGGACTGCACTGCCCGGTGGTGTGCTCCAACCGTTCGGCGACGCCCGAGGTGGCAGGCAGCGGCGCGCTGACCTTCGATCCCGAGGATCCGCGCGCGCTTGCTGAGGCGTTGCGCAGCCTGCTGTCGACGCCAGGCCTGCGCGGACGGCTGGTGCAGGCCGGCCTCGACAATCTGTCGCGGTTCTCCTGGGACAAGGCGGCGCGTCAGTATGAGGACGTATTTCGCCGGGCGGTTGAGAGCGGAGCCTAGCATTGCTGTTCGAAGTGTTATCTCGCTCGAGGGGCTCGTCCGAGCTGATATTCAGGCGCGTCGCGTGCCTTGTACGACGGCAATTACGAGCGGCTGGTTAGAGCTGCCGAAAGCAGGGCGCCAATTTCTGAAAGACCGGTGAGGATGCCCTGCAATCCAAGAAGCAAGTTGTAAGCTTCGGCCAAGAACACAATTACCAGCGCATGTACGATGTAGGGACGAGTTTGGAACAACCCCAGCGCACGCCCGGACAAGGTTCTAAGCTGCGGGATGCTTTCGAACAGCCAGACAAGTCCCGGTCCCAAAACTAGCGCGCCGAGAACGTCGCTCGGATAATGAAGTCCCAGAGCAACCCGGGCAACGCCAACCGTCACGAACGCCCAGACGAAGCAAAGGATCCCGACTAATCTTTTTTCCAGGAATATGATCGCAACCAGCGAGAAATAAAGCGTTGCTGTATCGCTGGGGAACGAGCCCTTCCGATACCACTCAAGCAGGCCCTTGGGGTCGAAGATTCGTATTCGAGTAGCTGGATCCAAGACGGGACGGACATGCGGGGTGAAGTGATGTTGCACCCAGACTGACAATAGAGTGGCAAGACAGGCTGCGAGCAGGCCCAACAGCATTCGGCTGCGTCGCGCGTTGCAGTCGACAGAAAACCACAAGGCAGCGAGCGAAAAGAAGATCGGAAAGCCCCTGAATAGCGGATTTCCTGCGATGCCGAGAATGAATTTCCCTTCATGGTCGTTCAATACGAAGAACCGGTTGAGAGCTTGAAGAATCTCGATGTCCGCGTTGCCGGTCATCGTCAATTCAACTCCACCGCCGCTGGCGCCATCATCCGGAACCCACTTGATTTTAATGACGCCAATAGGGGAACGGTCAAAGCCGAGCCATATGGTGTTCGCAATGCGATGCACGGCGGGCGAAATCGCGGAAATTCGATGGCGCACGGCTTCATGGCCCCGCAATTCGACTGCTGCCGGACTTTCCAACCTACACAATACTGCGAGCGCTGTCTGATTTTCGGCCAGTTGCGCGCTATAATCAGGGACGAAAAGCTGTTCCGCGCCGATTGTCCTTTATATACGGTGCCAATATTATGCGGTCGAATGGATTGTCCGGCCATTTCCAGAGGCGTAGCCGGGTTGTGATGATGGGCAAAGTCGAACTCACCTATCCGACTCCTCGGCCTCCTATGATTGGTCATTATCTGGCCCGCCGACCGTCCGTTGCGCTGCTCACGGCCGTGATCGACCGTTTCTGTAGCGTGTTCGGAAGCGCTGCCGAGCCTGCACAGCCCATTGCGATCAAGTCGATCCTGGTGTCTCAATGCGGTCATCTCGGTGACCTCATCATGACATTGCCGGCCCTGCATTGGATTCGTCAGAACAGGCCGGAAGTCCGAATCGGCCTGGTCGTCGGATCCTGGGCAAAGCCTGTGTTGGACGGAATAGCCGGTCTCTATGACAAGACCTACTTCGCCGACCATTTCATGCTTGATCGGTCGGCGCGATCGCGAAAGGAGAAGATCCTCGAGCACAGGCTGACCTGGAGCAATGCGGTCAATGAGATCCGTCGCGATCGCTATGATGTCGGGATGGAGTGCTTTCCGTTCCTGCCGAACGCTATACTCCTGCTGTTCGCTTCCCGGATTCCGATCCGGGTCGGATTTACCAGCGGCGGGTTTGGTCCGCTGCTTACGCGCCCGGTCACCTGGCGTCATGAGGGACGACCTTATCTCGACTATTTGCGCGATCTGCTTAAGGTGATTTTTCCCGATCCATCCTTGTCCGAGCCTCTGCAGGCTTATTATCCTCCGCCGGCAGCCGCCGATCTTCCCCAGGCTCCTTATATTGTTCTGCACTCCGGGGCAGGAAACAGGCTCAGGGAATGGCCCGATGATCGTTGGATCAGTCTCGCCAGCGATCTCGCCGAGCAGGGCGTTTCGATCGTGCTGGCTGGGTCCGGCGAGCGCGAGCGCGAGCGTGCCGAGCGCATTCAGGCGAACGTAGGGTCGGCCATCATCAATCTCTGCGGCCAGCTCACATGGGACGAGTTCGTCGCGCTCATCGCCGGCGCCAGCCACGTCGTCTGCCTGGAGTCCTCGACCTCACACGTCGCGGCGGCGTTTCGCATTCCGTCCACGGTGATCATGTCGGGCACGAACGAGTATCGGCAGTTCGGGCCTGCAAACGTCAATGCTCGCATCCTGCGCTACAACACGCCCTGTGCGCCCTGTTTTCGGACCACCGGCTGCGAGCACATGATCTGTCTCAAAGGCGTGACGGCAGACCAGGTCTTCCAATCGATCGCTCCCCAGCTATGACCGAGACCGCGCTGTTCGTGAGCCAGACTGCCGAGAAGGGCGGTGCCGAGCTCTTCATGCTGGATCTCGTCACGCATGGGCCGGCGGGCTGGAACGGCGGCTTCTTTGCCGACGGGCCGATGGTGCAGGATCTCGCGGCGGCGGGGCGCAAGCCGATCATGCTGTCGGGCGGCAGCAGCGTGTTGACGGTGCGGCGCGAGGCGTCTGCGTTCAAGCTGATCAGCGTTGCCGGCGGTGTCGTTACGCTCGCGCGCGCACTGGCGCGTGCCGCAAAGGATTATGACGTCGTCTGCGCCAATTCGCAGAAGGCGCTGTTCGTTTCGGCTCTCGCTTCGCGGCTGGCGCGGCGGCCGCTGGTCTGGGTGCTCCACGACATCATCACCGATCCGGCATTCAGCCGTAACACGCGCCGCGCGGCAGTGCTGTTCGCCAATCTGTTTGCCGCGCGCGTGGTCGCCAATTCCAGGGCGAGCGCCGAGGCGTTCGTTGCCGCCGGCGGCAAGGCCGATCGCGTGAGGATCGTCTATTGCGGCTTCGATCCGGCCGCGCACCCGCAAGGGAGCGCGGAGGCCGGTGCAACGTTGCGTCGGCGCTTCGACCTGAAAGACGGTCCGCTGGTGGGCCTGTTCGGCCGGTTGACGCCGTGGAAGGGTCAGCACGTGCTGCTGAAGGCGCTGCGCAGCCTGCCGGACGTGCAGGCGCTGATCGTCGGCAGCGCGATGTTCGGCCAGGACGCCTATGAGGCCGAGCTGCGCCAGATGGTGCGGACGGAGGGGCTCGAGGGCCGGGTCTGCTTTGCCGGCTTCCAGAAGGACGTCGCGGCCCTGATGGCCGGCGTCGACATCGTGCTGCACACATCGACGCATGCCGAGCCGTTCGGCCGCGTCGTGGTCGAGGGCATGCTGGCGGGCCGGCCCGTGATCGCCACGCGCGGCGGCGGCGTCAACGAGATCGTCACCGATGGCGAGGACGGGCTGCTGGTAGCCCCGGATGATCCGGTGGCTCTCGCCGCGGCGATCTCGCGTCTTCTGGCGGACCCGGATCTTGCCGTGCGTTTGGCCGCGGCCGGCCGCATATCCGCCGCACGGCGCTTTCATATCGACAAGACCTGCGGCGACATGCGGGCCGTGCTCGCTGAGGTAAGGTAAACGCAATCAAATCGTGTCCGGGCGGGCGCGCTGCCGGTATAGGACTTGCTACGCCGGCTCGGGTCCCATTGTTCTGGTTTCGTGGCTTCGGAATGCAACTCATGGCGGCACAAAGATCTCAGACCATCGACGGGCTGCGCGGAATTGCCGCCACGGCGGTGATCGTCCAGCACTGCCTCGAATTCACGCCGCTCAACAAGCCTGCCGCCTCGATCGCGGAGCCGCTCGCCTATATTTTCGCCAACGACGTCAATTTCGGCCGGTTTGGCGTGATCGTGTTCTTCTTCATCAGCGGGTTCCTGATCCCGAGCAGCATCGAGCGGCAGCCGAGACCGATTGCGAGCTTCGCGGCGGGACGGTTCTTCCGCCTTTATCCGCTCTACTGGACCTCGATCGCCCTCGCACTGCTCGTCACCGCCGTGCTCGGCAATAAGATGCCGACGCTGCCGCAGACGGTCGCAAATCTCACCATGTTCCAGATGCCGCTGGGATTCGAGAACATCCTGTATCCCTACTGGACGCTGCTGATCGAACACTTCTTCTATTTTCTCTGCGTCGCGCTCTTCCTGGCTGGAGCCCTGCAATCGGCCAGCCGGATGCGGCTGGTGATGTTCGCGACCGCCGCTGGGATCATCGTGCTGGCGATCGTGCTCGCCATCGCGCCCGGAATGCGGTTTGCGCGGGCGCTCGCCGATCTCATGTACACCGCATCGTTCATCTTCGCGATGATCGTGGGGTACGGCATCCGCCTCGCCCAGGGCAAGGACGGCTTCCGTCTCCCGGCGTCGGGCCCGGTCCTGTTCGTCGTCGTGATGGTGTTCGTCTGCCTCGCCCGGCAGATGCTCGGCGGCTACGCGCCGGGGCTTTCTCCGCTGTCGGTCTTCATATCCACCATCGGCGCGCTGGCGCTGTTCCTGCTCGCGTTGCGCCTGCGCCTGTTCGGCGCGCGCGCGTTCGTCTACACCGGCCAGATCAGCTACGGCCTGTACCTGTTCCACGGCATCGCACTCTGGGTCGCGGTCGCGCTGATCGGAAAGCCGGCCGACCTCTTCCATTCCATCCTTCTGCTGGTGCTGGTCATGGGCCTCGCCTTCGTGACCTCGGCGATCACGTTCGCGCTGGTCGAGGAACCGTTCATCGCACTCGGCAAGGTGGTCCGCCGGCGGCTGTCGCGCGGCACTCAAGCGATGCTGCCGGTGAAAGTGGTCGCACAGGACGCGCTGCGTCCGTTCAACGCGCAGCCGGTGTCGTCCGAGCTCGAGCGCTGAGGACCCAGCCGCTCAGCCGGCCGCGCGCAACGTCACCGGAAACCAGCTCTGCGGCAGATGCTGCTTGAGCTCGAGTGTCCGCCGCTCGATCAGGTGCCAGGACAGCGCCGCAAAGACGCACGAGCTGATGCCGGCGAGCGCGATCAGCAGCCCGCCATGTCCTTTCAACTCGGGGATCAGCGCCATGTAGGCTTGGGCGATGGGAAAGCTGTACAGGTATATTCCGTAGGAATAGTCGCCGCGCGAGATGAAGGCCGGCTTCGGCAGCCGCACCAGTCCGAAGAAGATGGTGCAATAGGTCAGCGGGATCGGCGCGAGATAGGCCAGTTGGTCGAAGGCGAGGCCGACATAGGCCAGAGCCAGGCAGGCCAGGAACAGCCCGACATTGACCGGGATGTGGTCGCGATAGTGATAGAGCAGCGTGCCGACGAAGAAATAATAGACGATGACATGCGCGGGATAGTGTCCCGTCGTCGGCGCCGAGATCTCGAACAGGAAATGGGCGTAGGCGAGGCTAAGAGTGATCGCGAGCAGCCCGATCGCGAAGAACGTGCGGCTGTACGCGGCCCTGGTGAGCAGCAATGCTGCGATGATCACATAGCAGTAGAACTCGGACGGCAGCGTCCAGAGGCTCGCGTTGACGACGCCGGAGACGGGGTTCTGCTCGAACACGCCCGGAAGATGATAGGTGACGAAGCCCAGCGCATTGCCGAAATAGCGGAACAGCAGCGGCTCCGAGGAATATTGCTGGAGCGGCAGGCTCGTGAGCATCGGCCCGAGCAGTATGGCGCAGAAGATCACCTCCACCGCGAGGGCGGGAAAGATGCGCAGCCCGCGATGCGCCAGGAACGTCGACGTCGCCCGCAGGCGCAGCGCGCTGCCGAGAACCAAAAAGCCGCTCAGGGCGAAGAAGGCCGGCACGAGCGATTTCATCAGCGGCAATGTCAGCATCTCGCGATGAACTGCAGCACCCGTCGGGGCGGGAGCCGCCGGAGCTGCCGGCGCGCCGGTCGCCACTGCGTTGCCCATAGCGCTCACGTCGGCCATGCCCGCGACCCAACGCGCGTGGAGGACAAATATCGCAACGGCAAGGAGGAGGCGAAGCACGTCGAAGCTTGGTCCCTTGCCGCGATTGCGCTCGAGAACCGAACAGATCGTATCGTTGGGCTCCAGCATGAGGATTCGGTTGATCACGCCGCACTCCGTCTGCAATTTCGAATGTCGTTGCTGGAAAGCAGTAAGACGGAGGAGTGCGGCAGCTTGAGTGCGCTGCGATGGCAGCTTGGGTGCGCTGCGATGGCAGAAGTGCAGCATCGATCGGCGAGGAGGCGCAGGTGTGAGACGCACTCATGCCTGTGCGTGCAGTTCCATCGGAACCGCAACGCCGGCACCGCCGCTGGATCCTATTGCGCGCCGCGCTCCACGCGCGCTGCGGATCGCACGGATCCCGGCATCAGCCATTGCGACACGATCCGCGCCGACGGCCGTTCGAACAGCCGGTATGACAGGATTGCGACGATCGCGGCGACGACGATCATCACGCCGACGAGCAGCGGCAGCGGCAGCGCCTGCACCGCGCCGATGCGCCGGTAGGCCATCGAGACGACGAACCCGACGAACGGGTGCAGCAGGTACAGCGAGTAGGAGGCGTCGCCGACCTCGAGCGGGATCGCCGACAGCGCCGTCTTGCGGATGTCCGGGCCGAGCGCGGCTCCGGCGATGATCAGCGCGGCGGGCACGCCGAGCGTATAGAACCGGCTCCATCCGTTCAGATAGGTGCCGCCAACGGCCTCGGGCTGCCCGAACGGCAGCCAGACGATCAGCACGGCGCCGGCCACGATCAGCGCGATGCGCGCCGGCGCCGGCAGCGACACGCCCTGGCGCAGCGCGACCGCGACGACGATGCCGCAGGCGAATTCGAGCACGATCGGCTGGCGCCAGAACGAGAACGGCAGCATGTCGATCCCGAACAGCGCGCCGACCAGCAGGATGCCGCCGAGACAGGACAGCACGCGCGCGGCGGAGCGGAGATGCGACGAGGTCAGGCACAGCGCGAACAGCGTGTAGAAGTACATTTCGTAGTTGAGGGTCCAGCCGAGATCGTAGACCGGGAAGGCGAGGCCGTTGCTGCCGGTGCCGTCGAGCGGCAGGAAGGCGAGCGAGGCGATGATCTCGCGGGCCGAGGGGAAGGCGTCGGCCTGGGCGAAGCCCAGCGACTTCTTGGTCGCGACCAGCGCGATGAACAGCGCCGTGGCGGTCCAGTACAGCGGCACCAGTCGCGCGATCCGGTGGGCGTAGAACGCGCGCCGCGGCTGCGCGTCGCTCTCATACTTCGCGCTGGAATAGAAGATGATGAAGCCGGAGATCACGAAGAACAGGTCGACGCCGACGCCCCAGGGCACGGGGGTCCATGTCGTGAACGTCCGTCCGGTTGCCGCGGCGAGCTCGCGCGCCATGCCCTGGCCGTGCCCGATGACGACAAACAGCGCGGCGATGCCGCGCAGGATCTGAATTGAGAAGATCGTTCTCGCTGTCGTCACGCAAGTCGTTCCATTCTTGCAGGGTGCATCAGCATCTTGGCATTGATGCGGCTATGGTGATCCGCTGGCGCCTTGAAGGGGAACTGCCTTTTCGTCGGCGATCACCTTCTCGCCAGAGAGCAATCGCGAGCGATTCGTGATCTCTCTCAGCAGAAGAATGAGCGGCCTTTCAACGATGCTGTGGAACAGCGCTGCGGCGACGACTGCAAGCCCACAGGCCGCCAGCACCACTGGCCAGTAAAGTACGGGAGGCAACGGTACGATCGCCAGCGCGGCCTTGACGAGTAGAAAGACGAAAGGGTGGAGCAAATACAGCGCGTAAGATGAATCCCCCAGCAGGGAAATGACCTTCGACCATGTCGACCTCAAGCTGGTAGGCCCGAGCACGGCAGCCGCGGCGATCAGGACGGCGCCGGTGCCCCAAATACAAAGACGCGACCAGCCGTAGAACCCCGGACCGGTATTGTCTCCCAGCCAGGATATCGGGACTAGCCAGATCGCCAGTCCTGCGGCGATCATGGCCGCGCGCACCATTGGGGGAAGAACAATCCCTCGCACGAAAATCAATGCGATAAGGGCGCCGAATGCAAATTCCCACGTAATTGGCCGCAACCAGAAGCGGAGCTGCAATAGGTCCGGCTGGAAGATTGTGGCGAGTACGACGCCGCCGGCGAGGCAGCCGACAATCATCGCAACGGCGCGCTCACGCGGCAGCGGCACGAAGACGGCGAACAACAGGTAGAAGAACATCTCATAGTTGAGCGTCCATCCGAGGTCGAGGATCGGGAAAGGATACTCCGCGGTAAATCCCAGGGAGTCGTAGGGTATGAAAAGATAAGAGGTGACGATGGCGGCTGCTCCAGGAAAATCCTTGGCGCCCATGGCCGCCCCTACGGCGAGCACGATCAATCGCAGCGTCAGTGCCATCCAGTACAGCGGCACGATGCGGATCAGCCGTCGGCGCAGGAACTCGGCCCGTCCGCCCGGCGCTGCGAACAATTTTCGCGATGCGTACACGATGACGAAGCCGGAGATCACAAAGAACAGGTCCACGCCTGCACCAAGGGGCAACATTTTGAAGGGTGAGAAGGTGCGGCCGTGCGCCTCGGCATACAAGCGGACAAGTTCCTGCGCGTGCAGGAAAACAATCAGCGAAGCAGCGACGGCCCGTAGCACCACGAGTGCCAGAACTCTTTCGCTTTCCCCCTGCTTGACATTGCTCATGGTGACGGTATTGCACCTCGTAATTGAACGAGCCAGATTGCACGAGTCGTTGGCACTGCCAAGGGCAAACCTTTTTTGTTCAGCCAATCGCGGCCGGCGATCATGAGTGCATCTATGACTGTTTGCGCAAGACGAATGGCCGGAGCAGTGGAGCTTGTTGGGCCACATTCACCTGCTGTGATTTTGAGTAGTGCAGCCACGCCGCGACAGTGGTCAGCGCGACTGAGAAGATGAAGAACGGGTTGATGTTGACCTCCTCGAAGCACATGGAGGTCACCGTAAACGCGGTCGTGACCAGGTAGAAGAGCGACACGGTCCGCCGGTTGATGAACAGATATATGCAGGCAACGACGTAAAGCACACTGACCGCGAGGCCGCTTTGATAGGAAAGCGAGAGAATCCCGTTGTGAACGGAGACAATGCCGGTGGTGGTCTTTTGACCCATCTCAATGAGCCGCTGATTGTAACCAATGCCGAACGGATGCTCCAAGGCAACCTGAAAGCCTTGGATATTGGACATCACGCGCTCAAAGATGTTCGTTTCAGCATGGCTGTCTTCGACAAACCTTGATTGAAGGCTATCTGATAGCGTGTCCAGCCCCGGAGCGTTGGGCAATGAAAACAGGATCGCTAAGCCGACCACGGCGAGGATCGCACTCTGCACGTAAAGGGAAAAGCTGCCCAAACGTGTGAACAGAAACACCAGAGCGACCGTTGGTGCGATGAGGCCGGAACGATTGAGGGTCACGGCAAAGCTAGCAACCAGAAGCGCATAAAAGGCAATGTAGATAAGGGGCTGCCGGAAGCGGAACGCGAGATAGTAGGCGGAAGCCGTGGCCACCGCATAGACATGGCCGGCCTCGTTTCCGTGAATCCAGATGCCGCCGAACTTCGTTTTTGCGAATCCCGCAGCCATGGGATTCGTCGTTTCGTCGATAGGGACACCAAGCCCAATGGTCTGCAAGCCCGCAACGCCGCTGGCCTGGAGGAATAAGACGCCAAGCGAGGGTAGCAATCCAAGCAGGATGCCGGCGGCGAGCCACACCAGCACCTTTTCATCCTGCGCAACCTCGACAAGAAAAAAAGCGAAGGTCGACGTGAGGAAGAAGATGAGCGTCATGTAGATGTCACCTTGATCGACGGCCGTCTTCCCCAGCAGGGTAGCGACCACCATGACGCACAGCACGACGAAATAGAGTAAGCCATCGCGAACGGTTCTACCGATGCCGACCACGATGAAAACAAGCGGAAGCAAGAGGAACATCAATCCGTCGCTGAACCGCAGGATGGGCAGATTGAAGGTGTTTGTCAGAACATTGAATTGGATGCAGAATCCAAACGTAAAGGCGACACAAGGGGATAAGACGGCGAAGAGATCGACGGTCTGGGTCGAGGAGCGAAACTCTGAGCGTGGCAAGCGAAGACCGTACGTCATTTTTGTCTCACAGCAAAAACGGCTGGTTCTCTAAGGGCGCATCATGGAACATGCGAGCCGCCCGCAAACACGGTAGCGTGCAGGCCTAACACCGACGCCACGGCCGTTTCGTTAATCGAATAACCGACACAATAGCGGCGGACGTATGTCAGGGATATTCCAGTTCCGTAACGGAATCAAACAGCTGGAAGCGAGCGGAATAAGCATTCGCTGCCTGTTCAGCAGTCAACCATGTCGCAAGCGAGGCACAGGCCGCCAATTTATGATTAAGACGGACGTCGTCTCTGCCTTTTCAAGCTGAATTGATCAGCGAAAGACGGGTAACTTTCGCTCTAGTTTGTGCGCTCAGCTATGCCGAGAGATGGACGATCACGCAGTGCAAGTGCTGACTTCGGCATTTTCTTGCATGTTCCACTTTGAGGATCGGCTTGTTCCTCAGAGGGCTTGATCGATGAAGTCTTCCGGATGCTCTGGCCGCTCTTTGTAGAGCCATCGTCCGTCGAGCGCTTTCTTGCGCCAAACGCGGCCCATGGTCCAATGCCCCTCCGGCGTCCGCACGGGGACGAAGGCGCGCCAATGATGCCAGTCGGTGGGAGAAGCCGGCGGTTCGCGATCGTAAACTCGCTTCAGAAGTTTAAGCATGATGGCATTTCGGAGAGAGCGACCACGGAGCTCCGCCTGAGCACTCATCGTTCCGGCTCAGAGGCGCTAGCCCGCCGCTATGATCACCGCTCGAATTTATTGGAACAACTAGTGCGAGCAAAACGATTACTGAAGCAATTGCTATCGAACAGAGCACAAATGATTTCCCCCTAGCTTTGCGGGCGAGCATGCGACATTCGGGAGAAACGGACAAGTGTGGGATTTTACGGAGGAAAGTAGCATTAGCGGTATTTTAGTACCGTCAAATCTTAAGGCCGGACTTCTTTCTCCTCTACGTTTCGCTGTGCCAATCGACTTTGCTTGATCTGACTGGACGATTGGCCCGAAAACACAGAACTCTTCCTGAGATTGTATTTCTTGTTCTAAGGGCTTCGGTCGCGAAATATGGGCGGCAGCCGGTCTGCGGGTGCGATGGAAGTCTCCTGCGAAACAATAGCGCGGCGACCCAGCGCGCCCCTTTACCCTTTGATCGCTACAATGATGATAGGCCTGCGGCTGAGGATGGGGATTCTCAACGAAGCGTCACCAGAACAAGCGTAGAGCAGGGCTCCCGCCCATTCGGCAGCAAAGTTTAGTCAGGAGAAGCGCAGCGGCTCAAAGCGTTGCCTACATTATGAGCCTGAGCGTCCTTCTTGAGGCGATGAAAGAACTTTTGGCGCCCCCAAACGAGGCACTGTTCTACGTTCGTATGCTCCCTGAAGCGCCGTTGAAGCTCACGAGCCCGCAGTAGCAGGCCTCAGCCTCCTGCCCAACAGTCGCTCGCGAAGGACTTTTCGGATCGGCTCGTCGAAATAGTCGAATATCAAGTGAGCCACGGCAATCGACACGACCAGGCTCAGCACGATGGTGGCCAGAACCTTGAGATCACCCGGCAATCGCGGGCCGACCACAAAGATGAGCAGCAAGCAGAGTGGTCGGTGCGTTCCGTAGAGCGGATAAGAGATCGCTCCGAGCCATTCCAGCACCGATTTTCCGCTCGCCTTTGCCCGCGCTCCGAACAGTACGAGCGAGGGGAAAATCAGCAATGTGCACGCCATGTCGTACCAGACACCGACGACGTTCGGCATGGCGAACAGAGCAAATAGGATCGCGAGCAAGACGAAGGGATTTACCGCGACTTCGCGCATGCGCCCATCGACAAAGAGTTTGTGAACGAACAGTCCAGCGCTAAAGCCCACGATGACACGCAGCAGTCCAATCCAGAATTGGTCGATCAGCGCACCCCCCTCGAGCCTTTCATAGAATGGAAACAGGATCAGGCCGAGCAGCGCTGCGACTCCGAACATGATGGTCGGCGGAACGCGGACCAGGAAACGCGCCCAGATCAGGTTGGCCACAATCTCGAAGAAAATCGACCAGAACGGCGAATTCAACGGATAGATGCCGATGCTGACGACGCTCGGCACCAAGTAGAACGGGATCAGAAACACGTTGAGCGCAAAAGCGATCCCGATGTCGTTCACGCCAAACGGATGAGGATATCTGGTGAGCGTGACCAGCGCCGTGTAGTAGAGCGCGCCCAGCGTCATCCCAAGAAGGATCACCGGGTACAAGCGGATGAACCGCTGGAGGGCAAATTCCTTGAACGACATCCGCGACGTGAGCCGCTCACCATAGGCGTGAGCCATCACGAAGCCGCTCAGGCAAAAGAAGAAATCTACCGCAAGGTAGCCGTGCGAAAAAATCCAGCGGTGCTCGACCCAATTGCCGATGTGCAGCAACAAAACCGAGATGGCGGCAATGCCTCGCATGCCGTCCAGAGTATTAAGCTTTTCGGACACTTAGGGATTTGGCTTTCGAAATAATTGTTAACGATCCGGAAAAGCCTAGCAAAGGACTGCCTCCTAAGGGAAGCCTGGATACCAGGTCCTCTTGCCGGCATGGTTGATTCCAGACACTTGGGAGCGGGCAACTAGCGCCGAGTGCGTCTTTGCCCAGGGGAGCGTCGCTTGACCTCAAACTCCTGACGAGCAAGTTCGTAGGTAATGGCTGCGCGAAAGGCAGGCATCCCTAACGAGGCTGGATTTGGTGGGCTTCCGATACCGTCCGGGCCATTAGCCGGCAATGACTTCGGCCTATCCGCAAAGCCGTGGTCATTGCAGTGTCGCATTTTGTCGTCCGATAGCGCTGCCCTTACACCACCACAAATCCCACCTGCTGGTGGCTCCGGACGAAGCCGAGCGGCTTTGCATCGAGGCCGGTCCTGGCCTTGAACTCGTCGAAGGCCTTGACCTCGTGGTCCTGCCAGCCCGGGTAATTCCAGAATTCATCGAACACGATCACGGTGCCGCTCGCGATCCGGTCGGTGAGCAGGTCGAGAATGCACTTGGTCGACGAGTAGAGGTCGCAGTCGACGTGCAACAGCGAGACTCTTTCGTTATGTTCCTTGAGAAAGCCGGGCAGGGTCTCGTTGAACCAGCCCTTGATGAGGGTCACGTTGTTCGGCACCGGCGGCAGGTCGCCGGCGAAGCGTCCCTTCAGATAGCCGCTTCGCCAATCCTCCGGCAGGCCCTCGAAGGAGTCGAAGCCGTAGATGGACGTCGACGGGTTCTCCCTGGCGATGTGGCTGATCGTGCGCCCGCTCGCAACGCCGAATTCCATGAACAGGCCATGAGGCGGCGCCAGCGCGACAGCGGCGGAGAGCAGATCGAGGTCGGAGTTGAAACTCGGCGCAGTGAGGAGGTGCTGTTCGTAATAGTCGGCGCTCTGCATCGCCGCCTTGAGGAAGGCAACCTCAATGACGTCGAAGCTGTCACCTCGCTTCTTGTGAAGAGGAAGGTTTTCTGCCGTCCTCTTGATCAGCTTGTCGGTGATTGCGAGAACCTGGGCCTTCACTTGCATCTGCTCCCCCTCTTCGCAGCGAGTTCGAATGCAGCCGGCGAGTATCGCTGAAGTTGAGGCGCAAGCGAGGCGATGACGCAGTTCCGCGTGCTCTAAATTTAGGCTCGGCCCGATCGGATATATGTCATCTCGATGTCATCCCTTTAATCCCGCTCATTCCCATTGAAGCATCTTCGACTCATCCATTCATTCTTTTGGTTCCTTCCGATGCCCGCCGCGCATTGACAACATTTGTCATGTCACTGTTCTATGCCCGCGCCTGGCGCTCCTTGCGTGCAGCGAATTGGACAGGGTGAATGGACAAAGCTGAATCTTCCGCCGTTCTGGTCACCGGCGCTGCCGGTTTCATTGGCTTCCATGTCACGCAGATCCTGCTCCACGCCGGCGTGCCGGTGGTCGGGCTCGACAATCTCAACGACTATTACGATCCGGCGCTGAAAGAGGCGCGGCTCAACGTCCTCAAAAACGATCCGAATTTCGCCTTCGCCAGGCTCGACCTGGCCGACCGCGCCGGGATGGCGCGCCTGTTCGAGAGCCACCGCTTTGCGCGGGTGGTTCACCTCGCAGCCCAGGCCGGCGTGCGCTACTCCATCGATAATCCGCGCGCCTATGTCGATGCCAATCTCGAAGGCTTCATGAACGTGCTGGAAGGCTGCCGTCACAATGGCTGCCGGCACCTGCTGTATGCGTCCTCCTCCTCGGTGTACGGCGCCAACACCAAGATGCCGTTCTCGGTCCACGACAATGTCGACCACCCCGTCAGCTTCTATGCGGCGACCAAGAAGGCGAACGAGCTGATGGCCCACGCCTACAGCCATCTCTATCGCCTGCCGGCGACCGGATTGCGCTTCTTCACCGTCTATGGTCCCTGGGGCCGGCCGGACATGGCGATCTATTCCTTCACCAAGGCAATCGTGGAGGGGCGGCCGATCAAGCTGTTCAACGGCGGCGACATGCGCCGCGACTTCACCTTCGTGGACGACGTCGCCAAGGCGGTCGTCAAGCTGCTCGACCATCCGCCGCAGGGGCTGCCCAAGAGGACCGGGGCCGCACCCGATCCGGGTTCAAGCAGCGCGCCCTGGCGCGTCTACAACATCGGCAACAACCAGCCCGAGGAGCTGAACAAGATCGTGGCGCTGCTGGAGAAGGAATTGGGCAGGATTGCGCAGAAGGAACTGCTGCCGATGCAGGCTGGCGATGTTCCCGCAACTTATGCCGACGTCGACGATCTCGCGCGCGAGATCGATTTCCGGCCCTCGACCTCGATCGAAGACGGCATCGCGCGCTTCGTGGCGTGGTATCG
The DNA here is from genome assembly GCF_016616235.1 of Bradyrhizobium diazoefficiens. Classification (NCBI taxonomy): domain Bacteria; kingdom Pseudomonadati; phylum Pseudomonadota; class Alphaproteobacteria; order Hyphomicrobiales; family Nitrobacteraceae; genus Bradyrhizobium; species Bradyrhizobium diazoefficiens. Next base: position 6,234,751 of record NZ_CP067100.1, on the reverse strand, counting down.
GACCTATCATTCCTGACAGCGATGCCGCCGATGAAGTCCGCAATCGCAGCCGCAGCGCTCATGCTGGGCGCAGCCTCGCAGCCCGCCATGGCGGGAGGAACCTGCATCCTGCATCCGCAGCCGTTCACGCTGAAATCGGAGACCGTGCGCTGGTCGTTCAAGATCAGGGCCGGGGCCGAATGCATCCAGGGCTTGCGCTGGTCGACGATCCTGATCGACAGGATCGCGATCATCGAGCCGCCGAAATTCGGACGGCTGGTGATCCAGGGGCCCGCTTTCCGCTATTTTTCCAGCGCGGACGCACAAGGAAGCGATTCGTTCAAGATCGAGATCGCGGGAACCGCGCTCCATGTCGGCGGAACATCGCTGATCGAAGTCGATGTCACCTCACAATAGATTCAGCACGCTGCAAAGATCAGCATTCTGCAAAGAATTGTTTGATGGCGGGCAAGCTCGCCCGCCTCAACCATCAGCGATAGGTCCGGTTGCTGTTCAGATTGGGATTGGCGGACGATGCCGGCGGCACGCCCTGGCCGATCGGATTGCTGAACGGATTGTTGCTCGGCTGCGTCGCAACGGGTGTTCGCGACTGATTCGAGTTGTTGGTCTGCGGCCGGTTGGTCTTCTGCCCGGCTTGCGCCAGTGCGGGCGCGGCCAGCGCCAGCACGGTCGCGGCGATCACAAATGATTTGACCTGCATCGTTTCCTCCATCGCGCGCGCAAGGCGCTGCTTTCGGATTAAGTGGGACCGGAACCCGTGTTTGGGAAGAGCGCTACAGTTTCGCTACAGTTTCTTGCAATCGGTATAAAACGTGCCGTTGGCGGCGACGATCCGTTCGATGCATTGACGCGGATCGCGAACCTCGCCGCTGACGCTGAAATAGTAAGACTGTGCCTTCAGGATCAGCGCATAACTGCCGGGCGGCAATTCCAGCGCTGGATCCTCGCTGTGCACCTCGTACATCTCCGCATTGTCCGGAATCGGCGAAGCGCGGAACGGGTAGGAGAAGTTGCGGATCACCCAGGCATCGCCGCCGGGATCGGGCTTCTTCGCCGTCGCTTCGGCCGAGAACTCGCGCGCAATCTTGGCGACCACGCGAACCTCGACGCGTTCCGGCACGTTGCTCGCGGCTTCGCGCCGGAATACGATGAACTTGGGACGGCCGTTCGGCAGGCCGGCCTGGTCGGGGATCTTGAACGCCGCCGAGACCGCGACCCGGGCGTCAGGCGCACGGCCGGGCAGCAGATGCAGCTCGGAGAGCTCCTTGTCGTCGATCAGCGCATAGACCCCGTAATCCGTCGGGCGCACCGCCTTCGGCTTCGCAGGCGGCGCAGGGGCGACCGCAACGGCGGGCGGCGGTGCCGGAGCAGCCTGCCGTTCGCCGCGCGCAACATATCCCGCGAATGAGGCCAGGCGCTCCCGCTGCTGGACGGCGAGCACCGCCAGACCGACAACAAGCAACACCGCGGCCGTACGTCCCATCACCGACCATAGCGCGTGACGCGCCAGGGGAGGGGCATGGCTGATCTCGATGTCGGCGGGCGAGGTCGCCCCCGCAAGCTCCCGAAGCGTCGGCTGGCGCCGCGGCGGCGGCTCCGGGGCGGCGAGTGCCGGGGCATCGGCCGGCGGCGGCAGGTCGACCTGTTGTCGCGAAAACTCCTCGACGCCGCGAATCGCAGCTTCCAGGGCCTGCTTGGACCGCCGCACCTCCTTGGCATCGGTGTGGGTGAATTGCTCCTGGAGCTTGTAGCGGGCCAGATCGTAGACAAGCTGGCGCATGTGCTCGGGATGGGTCTTCACCGTCTCGAGCATGCGCGCGATGACCAGCGCGAACTGGACCTCGGTGGAGGCCGGCTCGGCTGTCTCTTCATTGGTCGGTTGCAGGTCTCTCGAACTCATATCGATCCAGTTTGCCTCGTCCATGCCTCAGCCGGCCGAGACCCTCGTGCACATTGGGATGCAACAATGGCCGGGAATGCGTAGAATGTCAGCTTGCCGCCCCATTTTCAAAGAGGGGATATCGGAAGGGTTGGCGCTCTCGGCTCCGCCCTGCGCAAGGAGGGGACAATGTATACGAGAATGAGATTCGGCGGCGCGATACTTGCCGTGGCCTGTCTTGCCGGTCTGTCGACCACCGAGCACGCCTCGGCGATCGACGCTCAACTGGCCAGAACCTGCAAAGCGCTCACCACGAAGCAATTCCCGCCGCGTGAGCCTGGCAATCCGGCCGCAGGCAGTGTCAAGGGCTCGGGACGCGATCAACAGGCCTATTTCAACAAGTGCGTTGCCAACAACGGCAAGGTCGATGACAGCAGCAAGTGACGGGTGGCGCGTGCGCCCGGTCAGGACGCTTTGGGTGGTGTCGGTTCTGGCACGTTGCCTTCCTTGGCCATGCAGTCGCGGAAGTACGACTGCCGGTCGCCGCTCATCTTGACCGAGCCTGGCCGCTTGTAGGGATAGGCAATGTAGGACAAGCGCATGCACTTGCGTGCGACCTCCGGGCTCGGCCCCGCGACGGCGGCCGACAAGCCGCCCGAGGCAATGCATGTGAGCAGTGCCGCCACTGCCATTCGCGATGTCTTTATCGGAGGATGCCATTCCCGCATGTTTTGCCTTATCATTTACCAATCGCCGGGAATCCGATCCGTCTCGTCGGATCGGTTCCGGTATTCCCATTTGCCGTCGCGACGCCGGCGCCACACCCTGCCGAGCAGGATCTGGCCCTCGACGGACCGCGTCGGCCAGCCGAGCAAGTTCCACTTGTGCCACTGATCGTAGGAATCTGGACGTTCGCGCTCGTAAATCTTCGCCAGGATGGACGTGGTTCTCGACTTGTATTGCCAGGTGGCGCCCGCTCTGCGCCGCCAGACGGAGCCGATGACAAGATATCCTTCCGGATCCCGCGCCGGCAGGAACAGTCGCCATGGGTGCCAGACGGAGGGATCCGGCGGCGTCCGTCCATGAGGGCCTCTGACATAACCAAACACGAAAAACCTTTGCTGCGCGATGCGGCGGCGCTTGCGGTGGCTCCTTCGCCTTTGCGCAGATGGCGGCGCCCTGGAATCTCAATCAGTCGGTATGAAACGCATCTGACGTAGGTCCCCCGCGGCACTGGGCCGGATAGGACCGAACCCTCGTCAACTGCATGAGCGCCATAACGACAAACGGTGTGAAGGTGAAGGGGGCCGAGGCGGGTGTGAGGTATTATATTGCCGTAGGCCGCCCATTTTTGGAATTTTAGGTTATGCATTCCCCGAAGGCGCGAGGCGGTCTGCGAGATTCCGAATGCTGTTTCGTTGCCCACGCGAAGTTGAAGCCGCGACGATGTGCAGCAACAGGCAGGGCGCGCCCTGATGGAGCTGGTGCCCGGCGCCTGCGATCGAGCATTTGAAGTCATGCATGCGCCGCATTCGATCATGTCGGGCCAATTGTTTTTGCACGCAGCTCATATGCGCATCTTTTAAAGGGCACTGTGAATGTCACGCTGAATATGCCGTGCAGCAATGCTGAAGCTTTCCTTAAAAGAGCTTCATTTCGCCCGCTCTCCTCGCGACATCGATCGCAATGTCTAGCAACATGGTGAGCAGCCTCTCGTGTCAGAAAAGCTTCACACACTTGACGGCATGCGCGGGGTCGCTGCCATTTCCGTGCTGTTCCTACACCTCGGCAATTGGACCGAGCAGCGCTGGTTCTTCACGCACGGCTACCTCGCCGTCGACTTCTTCTTCTGCCTAAGCGGATTCGTCATGGCGCATGCCTACGGCCGTCGCCTTGCAGAGAACATGACGTTCAAGAATTTCCTGGTTCAGCGTGTCATCCGACTCTATCCGGTCATCCTGCTGGGGATGGTCCTCGGCGGGCTCTACTATCTCGTCCTCGCGACGCTCACCAGGAATCCGACATTCGGCGCGCCCGATGTCGCCGTTGCATTCGGCCTAAACCTTTTTCTCATACCGTTCTATTTCTGGCCGAGCGCGCTCGGTGGCGGAATCTATCCGCTCAACACGCCGTTCTGGTCGATCTTCTTCGAAATGGTCGCAAACCTGATCTGGGCGCGGTTCTTGGTGCGGGTATCGCCCGTCCTGTTGTTCGCAAGCGCGGCTGTCCTGGGACTCTGCCTGTTTCCGCAATACGCGCGGATCGACGGCGGTGGCCTCATCGACCAGTTCTGGCTCGGAACGTTGCGGGTGTTGGTCGGCTTCAGCGCCGGTCTTCTGGTCCACAACCTCTATGCCGAGAAGCGGCTGGATTGGATCTCGGGCATCAATCCATGGCTTCTGCTCGCCGTGTTGCTGGGTCTGTTTTCGGTTCCGAATGCCGGAGGTGTCGGATACGACATGGTCTGTATCCTGCTGGTCTTTCCGCTGCTCACGCTACTCGGTGCGCGCGCGGGCGGGAACTCCGGGCAGGCGCTGCTCGAATGGCTCGGCGCCATCTCGTATCCTCTCTACGGCATCCACCGTCCCATCTGCCTCGCGATGGTCTTCGTGATCGCGCCGCGTCTGCATCTGCCGCAACCACTGATCGTGATCACCGGCGTGATCGGCTCGCTGTGCGCGGCGCATGTAACATATTATTATTTCGACGAGCCGGTACGGCGCATCCTGCGAAGCAGGGCCGTCGCATTCAAGTCCGGCGCGACTTCGCTGGCGGCTTCCTGACGAAGCGAGGCCGCCGCTCGCCCAAAGGACAACCGGCGGCCCCGTTCTTTCTCCTGGAGGACCTCAGCTCAGCGCCCAGCCATGCTGGACGAAATGGAAATCCGCGCTGGTCAGTGCCGAGGGCAGCACGTTCTTGACCAGGATCGAATCATGGGCATCGAGCGTGATCCGCGTGTCGCGGTCGATCTGCTGCATGGCGAGATGGCCGAAGTCGCTGACCACGGAATTGTCGAGCACGATGATGTCGTGGTTTGAGGCATTTCCGGCGTGGAAGCCAACGATAGTGTCGCTGCCGGAGTTCGGACCGAAAACGAAACTGTCACCGCCGGTGCTCGCGGCCGTGAGCGTGTCCGATACGCCGGTGGCCGAGGTCAGCGAGGCGCCGGCGAGATAGGCCGTCTGGTTGTGCGAGCCGTCGACATTGGTGAAGTCGGCGGTCACCATCCGCATGGCGGCGTCATACGCGAAATGGTCTGCGCTGTAGCTCTTGCCGGCGACGTTCCAGTCGAACACATCCCTGGCCTTGCTGGCGTGCACGATCGTTTCGTTGCTTAGCACGTCGGCCGTATAGGTCTTGGTGTCTATGAGGTCGGTGGAGCCCGGCGCGTATCTCACGATGTCGCTGGACAGCGATCCGTTTGCGTAGCTCTTGACCTCGGACCAGCCGCTGGCGCGGACGACGCTGTCGGAGACCAGCGCGCCTGATGCGCTGTACTGATCCGTGATCTTGCTGCCGTCCGATGCGAGATTGTAGGTATAGTCCAGCGAGCCGTCGGTGTGGGTGCGGACAGCCGAGGTGAGGACGCCCGCCGCGTTGTAGGCGTCGTGCTCGGCGACGTAAGACTTGTTCTGAATGCCGGACAGGTAGATGTCCTTCGACTTGTCGGCATGCACGATCGTGTCCGAGGTGAGGACGCCGGCACTGTAGACCTTGACCTCGCTGAGGTCAGGCCCGCCCGGCGCATACTTGATCGTCTCGCCAGTCAGCATGCCCTTCGAATAGGTCTTGACGTCCGAGCACCCGTTCGTGCGAACGACCGTATCGGAAACCAGGCCGCCCGCGGCGTCGTACACGTCCGTCGTCTTGGTGCCGTCAGCGGCGAGAGTGTACGAGTAGGCCAGCGTGCCATCGGCATGCGTGTGCACCGATGAGGTCAAGACTCTCGCCGAGTTGTAGGTGTCGTGACCGGCAACGAAGTCCCTGTTCTGAACGTTGTAGTAGTAGATGTCCTCCGAATTGTCGGCGTGGACGATGTCGTCCTTGGTCAGCACGCCATTGGTGTAGGTCTTGACCTCGAACGCGTCGGATGAGCCGGTCGCGTATTTGATGACTTCGCTGGCGAGCGTTCCGCTCGTGTAGCTGTCGACGATCGACGCCACGGAGCCGGACGTATATTTCAGGGTGCCGTTTGTGATGACGCCGTTGGCGTACGTCTTCACGTCGGACGATCCATCGGTGTGCAGGATCGTCTCGGATAGAAGCAATCCCGCCGAATTGTACTTGTCGGTGGTCTTGCTGCCGTCTGTCGCGAGGTTGTAGGCGTAGTCGAAGGTGCCGTCGGCGTGCGTACGGATGGACGACGTCATGACCCCTGTCGCGTCGAATACGTCGTGCTCGGAGACGTAGCTCTGGTTCTTGATGTTGTAGAGGTAGATGTCCTTCGAATTGTCGGTGTGAAGGATGGTGTCCCGCGTCAGTACGCCCGCGGTGTAGGTCTTGGTGTCGGAAAGATTGTTCGAGCCATCGGAGTAGGTCGTGGTCTCGGTCGCGAGCACGCCGCCGACATAGGTGCTGGTCGTGTTGGACAGGATCGGGGCTGCCGCTGCCGCGATGGCCTTGAGCACCGGCGTTACCTCGATCACCAGCGGGTGGTCGGAAACGTTGACCTGGATGCTGCTGACGTTGGCGTAGGTCGCGATCGGATTGCTGCTCACCATCGGATCATAGACCTTCACCAGCGATGCGGTCTGATCGAGCGTGACGGTCACGACCGAAGCTGTCGCCTTCACCTCGCTGTGCGTGTTCTGATTCCACAGCACCGGTTCGGCCCATAGCACGAGATCCATGCTGCCGTTGCTCTTGGCGAACACCATGTCGTGCGACGTCGTTGGCGCGCCCGACAATGCGTAGGTAAGGCTGCCGGATGCGGACGTCGCGTTTTGCCCGCCGTCTTTGAGAATCTGCGTGAGGTTGTGAATCGCCGTGGCCACCGGCTTCGGCGAGCCGTCCGCATGAAACAGGCCGAAATAGCTTTCCTTGTTATTGGTGCCAAGATTCGGTTCGTCGAGCAGCTCGTAGAGATAGGTTTGCGACACTCCCTTTTGGTAGGCATCCATGAGCGTATTGAGCGTGTACTTGGCCTGAACTGCCTCGTTGACGCCGTCGTACCAGTAGCTCGTCAACGTGTTGTAGCCGGCTTCCGTGATGACAGTCGGCTTTCCAGGAGCGCTGATCTGGGCGAACGACAACAGATAGTCGAGACCGTTTGAAATCGGAGTCGTCGACATGACATAGGCATGCTCGTTGGCGTAGTCGGTGTATCCGGACAGGTTGCCGAGCTGCTGAAACTGGCTGGTATCCGTCGAGCCGATCGAAACGTTGTAGACCGGGATATCCTTGAGGAGGTTGTCGGCGTTGACGGCCGTGAATATCTGCTTCTGAATCTCTGCGGCGGAAGCAATCGAGATTACCCCGTTGTAGCTTATCTTCCAGATATTGACTTCGTTCGGCCCTTCGATCGCGGCGATGCTCCCGGCATACTGGTTAGCGTAGCTGTCCAGCGCAGTGATCAACTTGCTCACGTCGAGGGTCGAGTCTTTCGACGGACTCGCCACGAGATCGAACTTGTAACCTTGAGCGGCCAGAACGGCGAAGTTGTTCGATCCGACCGTGGAGGTGGACAGATTGTCGCGAATGTTGAGAATGCCGAGATAACCCAGCGCCGTCGATACCTTGTCGATGTTGGCGTAAGGCGAGTTGTCGAACGAGATGTGGGTGTTGACGCCGATCGAGTCGACGAATGCGGCAGTGGACGTCGCTGTTTTGGTGACGAACTGCGGTGATGACTGAGAAGACATGATGCCCCGGTTGAATGCTGCTGTTGGACGCGATGATTCACGGACCGCTTTAAAGGCAGGTTCTTGATTGACTAAAATTGCGAGCAGCGAGTTTTCTCTAGAGTGAGTTCCGTTTTTGCGGAGACGGCACATCGTCCGGACTGAAATGATGACGCAGCTCCGCGAGCTTCGGCAATTCCTGTGAGGGGACACCGTAAAAGCACGGAAGTCGGCGATGCTCATCGATGCGATCTCGGACCCGATTGGCATTATCCAGCCAGATTCTCGTATGGTTGGCGGCGCGGTCGACGTTGAAGCGCTGCCGGTTGATCGTCCGCAGCGTCCTTCAGCCACTGCGTCACTTCACGAAACGATCACCATGCTCGGGAATCTCCGGATATTGAGCGGTGTGTCATTGCGTCTCCGCAGGTCGGCAGCACACGGACCTTGCCGAGCAGGCGCATCGTCGGTTAGTCGGCGTTAACCACACAGAGGGGCTGCCGTCGCTCCCTCACCAAACCTTCAGGCCCGGTGCTGTATTGCCTCGGGATTACACCAGTGAGGACCGCGCCGTGTCCCGAATCGCGATTTTTGCTTCCGCCTGCATGCTGGCCGTCCTGGCGTCGGCCGCTGCCGCTCAAGCCACTCCGAGCTGCATGCGCGACATCAAGCCCTACCGGCTCGCCGGCGACACGATGGAATGGTCGATGACGATCGCGCCGGGCGCCGACTGCATCCAGGGTCTGCGCTGGTCGACGATGCAGATCTACAGTGTTGCGATCGCGGACAAGCCGAAGAGGGGCGAACTTGTTCTGGTCGGCCCGGGCTTTCGCTATTTTGCGAAACCCGATTTCACCGGCACGGATGCGTTCACGCTCGTGATCGTCGGCAAGAATCGGCACGACGCCGGCACCTCCACCGTCCAGATCACGATCTCCCGGCCGAGCCCGCCGCTGGTGGTGAGCACCGTCAGCCAGCCGGAGTAGGACGCCGCCGACGCTGCGCCTGCACGCCGCGCGGAACTGCCGATATCGGTCGCTTCGCAAAGCTCGGCTGGCGGGCCACGACCTCGCTTTATGATGGTTTGAAACGCGCGCCTGCGGCATATCTGTCGCATACGTAGAGTGCAGCAATTGCATGTCGCGTGTTTCGCGGGCCGCCGGCGGTTGTTGTCACGCAGGGCCGTTAAGGTTTATTCGGCTCGCGAAGCAGTTTGCCCTAATGTTGGGCGTGCGGTCGGATAGGGAAATGGTCTAAGGGTGTTCGGTGGAACATCCGTCCTCAACGGAAAGAGTTTTTGCATGCGAATCGCGATGATCGGCACGGGCTATGTGGGACTGGTGTCCGGGGCCTGCTTTGCGGATTTCGGTCACGACGTCACCTGCGTCGACAAGGACGAGAGGAAGATCGCGGCGCTTCATCGCGGGGAGATTCCGATCTACGAGCCCGGGCTCGACGAGCTCGTCGGCAATAACGTCAGGGCCAGGCGGCTGGACTTCACCACCGATCTGTCGAAGCCGGTCGCGGAAGCCGACGCGGTGTTCATCGCGGTCGGCACGCCCTCGCGCCGCGGCGACGGCCACGCCGATCTGTCCTATGTCTACGCCGCCGCCAAAGAGATCGCGCAGGCGCTGTCGGGCTTCACCGTCGTCGTCACCAAATCGACCGTGCCGGTGGGCACCGGCGACGAGGTCGAGCGCATCATCCGCGAGGCCAATCCCAAGGCCGAGGTGGTCGTCGCCTCCAATCCCGAATTCCTGCGCGAGGGCGCGGCGATCCGCGACTTCAAGTTCCCCGACCGCATCGTGGTCGGCACCTCCGACGAGCGCGGCCGCAAGGTGATGGGCGACATCTACCGCCCGTTGTCGCTGAACCAGGCGCCGCTGATGTTCACCGCGCGCCGCACCGCGGAGATGATCAAATACGCCGCCAACGCCTTCCTCGCGACCAAGATCACCTTCATCAACGAGATCGCCGATCTGTCGGAGAAAGCGGGTGCCAACGTGCAGGAGGTCGCGCGCGGCATTGGCCTCGACAACCGCATCGGCACCAAATTCCTCCATGCCGGCCCGGGCTTCGGCGGCTCGTGCTTTCCCAAGGACACCAAGGCGCTGATCAAGATCGCTCAGGACCATGACGTGCAGCTGCGCATTGTCGAATCCGTGCTGGCGGTCAACGAGAACCGCAAGCGCGCGATGGCGCGGAAAGTCAGCCAGGCGCTCGGCGGCTCCCTGCGCGGCAAGACCATCGCGGTGCTCGGCCTCACCTTCAAGCCCGACACCGACGACATGCGCGATGCGCCGTCGATCCCGCTGGTCACAGGCCTGATCGACATGGGCGCCAAGGTCAGGGCATTCGATCCCGTCGGCATGGAGCAGGCGAAGGGTGAGCTGCCCAATATCACCTATTGCGAAGATGCCTATTCCTGCGCGCAAGGCGCCGACGCGCTCGTCGTCGTCACTGAATGGACTCAGTTCCGCGGCCTCGATCTCGACCGGCTGAAGAGCGTCATGGCGCAGCCCGTCGTCGTCGACCTCCGCAACATCTATCGCCCCGAAGAGATGAAAGCCGCCGGCTTTGTCTATGACAGCGTCGGACGATCGGCCGAGGCCTGATGCACAATACTGTGTCGCTCGCCTCCGGAGGCGAGCGACACAGCCTCCAATGCGGTATGCTCTGCGCATGAGGTCGCGCTTTGAGCGGCAGCCTCGACCGCATCGAGGGGGATGTCATGACCGACGACACGCACACGATCCGCAGCGGCCGGCTGGGAGCGACCATCAAGGCCCACGGCGCCGAGCTGTGCTCGCTGAAGCATGGCAGCGGCATCGAATTCGTCTGGCAGGCGGGGCCGCAATGGCCGCGGCACGCGCCGCTGCTGTTTCCGATCGTCGGACGTCTTGCGGGCGACGAATTGCGGCACCGGGGCAAGAGCTACCGGATGACCCAGCATGGCTTTGCGCGCGACAGCCGCTTTGCGTGGATCGAACGCGGTGAGAGCGGCTGTGCGCTGGTGCTCGAAGACAGCGAGGCGACGCGTGCGCTCTATCCGTTCGCATTCCGCCTGACCGCTGCGTATACGCTCGATGACAACGGTCTCGATCTCTCGCTCACGATCGCCAACACCGGCGCGGAGACATTGCCGGCCTCGCTCGGCGGACATCCCGCTTTCAACTGGCCGCTTCAGCCTGAAACGGCGAAAGAGAGTTATGCACTGACCTTTGCCAACGCGGAGTCATCTCCCGTCCATCGTCTCGACGGCGGATTGCTGCGCCCGGCCGCGGAGCCGAGTCCTGTCAATGGCGCCGTGCTGCCCCTGTCCGAATCCCTGTTCGCCGACGACGCCATCATCTTCGACCGGATCGAGAGCAATTCGGTCCGCTACGCCGCCGGGCAGGGCGCGTCCGCCGGGCCGTGGCTGAAGATGTCGTGGCGCGGCTTTCGCGAGCTCGGCGTCTGGTCCAAACCATCGGGCGCACCGTTCCTCTGCATCGAGCCTTGGCGCGGCTATGCCAGCCCCAAAGGCTTCGAGGGCGAGTTCAGCGACAAGCCGGGCCTGATGCACATCGCAGCCGGCGCGCAGGAGCAATTGTCATACCGCATCGAGATCGGATCGTCCTGACGCGGATCATCCGCCCGCGCTGCGGCCGTTCAGGCCACGCGTACCGCTGTAAAGGGCTCGGGGCGCAGGGCCCTGGTCGCCGATGAGGTCAGGCGCTGCGCGAGATCCTGCGCGCGCCGCTCGACCAGGTGCCAGGTCGCGCGCGCGACGAGATAGCTGAGCGCTGCGCTGACCGCGTAAGTCACGAGCAGCGAGATCAGCCCGTCCGCGAGCGGCCAGATCAGCTGCAGTCCGCCGATCACCGCGAAGTGCGACAGATAAATCGAATAGGAATTGCGGCCGAGCGCCTCGATCGGCGACCAGCGGACCGCGAAGCGGATGCAGCCCGCCACCATCGCGCCGAGCACGAGGTTGATGATCAGATAGTTGAATTCGTGCGCGCCGGTCGCGCGGTTTGCGCAGAAGGACAGCGCGACGAAGACGACGAAGATCGCGGCGTCGGATCTGGTGAAGCCGTCGCGCAGCGAGAAGAACAGCGCACAGCCGATCAGGAAGACGGGCAACTGGTTCAGGAAGCTGATGTGCAGCGTGGCCCCGACGAAGGAGTCGTGGCCGGGGCCGTAATAGGCCGAGAACAGTTCGAAGGCCCACGGCTTGAACAGGCAGACATTGACGAGGTGCAGCAGAAGCGCGAGCGCGAGATAGAGACGGCGGCGCGATCCGAATGCGGTGATCAGAAGCGGGAAGACGAGATAGAACGTCATCTCCGCCGCGATCGACCAGTCGCCCGGCACGACGCTGTTGACGCTGTCGGGCCAGAAGCCGTGCAGGAACGTCGCGGTCAAGATCACCTGGAGCGGCCCGATGCCGTTGGGCGCGTTGTAGCTCGGCCCCGTGCCGTTGATGGCAAGGTAGAACGGGATCGCGAGCCAGAACAACGGCGCGATGCGCAAGGCACGGCGGACGTAGAATTTGCGTGTCGGGCTCGTTTCGCCGGCGCGCTGTGTCCACATCAGGCACATCGTCACCGCGCTGACGAAGTAGAACACGTTGACGCCAGTCCAGCCGCACAGGAAGGCGTAGTCGATTGCCTGGATGTTTGATGGAAATGATTGCGAGACGTGGTTCGCGATCACGCCCAGGATCGCGAGGCCGCGCAGGAAATCGAGCGTGCGCGAACGACTGAGGGACGGTGCGCCTCGTTCGGTTCGACCGGCAGCCAACCGGGCCTGCCCCTGCATAACGCTCGCTCCGTGGTTTCGCACCCGCAAGCGGACACCATAGAGGCGCGCCCGCCCTTTCCGAAGCTGAAGCCTGTCTTTACGTTAACCAGTGGTTGAGTCCAGAGCCAATTGTACGGAATCGGCGATCGAGCCGGTCAAGGTCGCCTGGGCCGCGCGGCTGCGGCGCAAGCTCGTCAACGCGACGCGACGCGCTTCCATCTTGCCTCGATGCGAGCCTTGATGAGGCTGATCCTGGCCTCATGTGCGGCCCAAAAGGCGCGGCTGGCGGCCGCCGTGCCTTGACGATAGCGGGCATAGACCGCTTTAGGCTGTGCCGCGACCTTCGGCGGGCCTGCCAGCTTTGCCGAAGCCGCCGGGGGCGCCGGATCCGGAATGGTTGCGGCCTTGGCTTCGAGAGCTGCCGAATTCATCGCGAGCAGACGGTTGCGGGCGCGGTTGCAATAGACTTGCGAACGCGCGGTCATCGTCTCCTCGCCGTGACCTGCCCGATACTTCATCAAAGCGCGGCAGAGATCGCCGCCGGCGAGGCGCCATGCGCGACTGAGATAGAGCACGCCGTAATGGATGTTGATGTCGGGCTCGGCGAGCTCGGCATTGTTGCCCCGGAAGCCGAGCATCGCGGCGGTCTCGGGCCGCACCTGCATGAGGCCGATTTCGCCGACGCTGCCGATCACGGCCGCATTGTATCCGCTTTCGACGAACACGACGGCCTCCGCGATATCGGCAGGCAGGCCGGTCTTCGCGGTTTCCCGTTCGATGATCTTGCGGATTTCGGCATGGGACGACGGCGTTTCGCCGGCGCCAAGCTCCGACATGTTCTCCGATGCGGCCGGCACCGTGCGCGGCTCGTCCGGCGCGCCGTCCTTGGCCTGTGCGCAGATCGGAACCGACACCAGCAGGGCGACCGCGGCGTGTCGCCACGTCGCGCTGAGCTTGAAGCGTGCCTGATTCCGCATCATGCGCTTGTCATACAGTCTCGAAGCTAACAAACGGGCTTCGGCCGGCGATCAGCAGAAGCAGCTTGTGCGAGGGGGCCATGGGACGATTCGAAAAGCCTCGATGTGCGGAGCATAGCATGATCCAGAAACCCGGATGAGCGAAGCGACATCCGGGATGGCTGGCCTGCATATCGCTTTGCTCATGCGGCTACAGCACCGTCGCCAAGCTCCCAAGGAACGCGGTCCCCATCGCCCGCGTTCTGGTTTGGCGGACGCTTGGGCGATGCTATGCTATCCCGCTATCTCTGTGACGACAGGACGAGGATCTTTCAGTGGCTGATGTCAATCCCGCGGCGGGCAAGCAGGTCTCGCCGGACGCGCTCACCAACATTCCGCGGCTGGTGACGGCCTATTTCGCCGGCAAGCCCGATGCCGCGGACCCGGCGCAGCGGGTCGCATTCGGCACCTCGGGCCATCGCGGCACCTCGTTCAAGAACAGTTTTAACGAGGGCCATATTCTCGCGACCACGCAGGCGATCTGCGATTACAGGAAAGAAAAGGGCCTGACCGGCCCGCTCTTCATCGGCATCGACACCCATGCGCTGGCCGAGCCGGCGCTGGTGAGCGCCGTCGAGGTGTTCGCGGCCAACGGCGTCGAGCTCATGGTCGACAAGGACGGCGGCTACACGCCGACGCCCGTGATCTCGCACGCGATCCTCCACTACAACAAGGGCCGCACCAGCGGTCTTGCCGACGGTGTTGTCGTCACGCCGTCACACAATCCGCCGGAGGACGGCGGCTACAAATACAATCCGCCGCATGGGGGCCCGGCCGACACCGACGTGACCGGCGTGGTCGAGAAGCGCGCCAATGCCTATCTCGCCAACGGCCTCAAGGGCGTGAAGCGCATCGACTACGCCAGGGCGCGCAAGGCTGCGAACGTGCATGCTCACGATTTCGTCACGCCTTACGTCGCCGATCTCGGCAATGTCGTCGATCTCGACCTCGTCAAATCCGCCGGCGTCAATATCGGCATCGATCCGCTCGGCGGCGCCGCCGTGCATTACTGGCATCCGATCATCGAGCGCTACGGCCTCAAGGCCACCGTGGTGAACGAGGCGATCGATCCGACCTTCCGCTTCATGACCGTCGACTGGGACGGCAAGGTCCGCATGGACTGCTCCTCGCCTTACGCGATGGCGAGCCTGATCGCGATGCGTGACCGCTTCGACGTCGCGTTTGCCAACGACACTGACGCCGATCGCCACGGCATCGTGACGCGCAGCGGCGGCCTGATGAATCCGAACCACTATCTCGCCACCGCGATCTCCTATCTGTTCGCGCACCGGCCGAACTGGGGCAAGGATGCGGCGATCGGCAAGACCGTGGTGTCGAGCTCGATCATCGACCGTGTCGCGAAAAAACTCGGCCGCAAGCTGGTCGAGACGCCGGTCGGCTTCAAATGGTTCGTCGAGGGGCTCATTGGCGGCAGCTTCGGCTTCGGCGGCGAGGAGAGTGCAGGGGCCTCGTTCCTGCGCCGCGACGGCACGGTGTGGACTACCGACAAGGACGGCGTCATCCTCGGCCTGCTCGCCGCCGAGATCATGGCGAAGACCGGCCGCGACCCGAGCCAGCTGTTCAATGATCTCACCGCCGAGTTCGGCGTGCCCCATTACGCCCGCATCGACGTCGCCGCGACCGGGCCGCAGAAGACCATCCTGAAATCCGTCACGCCTGAGCAACTCGGCCTGACGGATCTTGCCGGCGACCCGGTCCGCGCCACGCTGAGCAAGGCGCCCGGCAACGGCCAGCCGTTCGGCGGCATCAAGGTCGAAACCGATTTCGGCTGGTTCGCGGCAAGGCCGTCGGGGACCGAGGACGTCTACAAGATCTACGCCGAGAGCTTCCGCAGCACCGAACACCTGAAGCGGATTCAGGAGGAGGCGCAGGCCGGGCTGAACAAGGTGTTCGGGGCGTAGGGACCGGAGCTGGCGCCGCGCTCAGGCTGCTCCTCCCAGGAAGAGGCTGCCGTATGGCGCGGTGTCATCGCCCGCGAAGGCGGGCGATCCAGTACTCCGCGGCCGAAATTGCCTGAACTCATGTCTACCGCGGAGTACTGGATTCCCCGCTTTCGCGGGGAATGACCGCAGAGTTAAATATGTATACATCGAGCCCGGAAAAGGTATTAAAATAGGGTAATCTCGCGCTTGAATGCTCCGCTGTTCGCCGTTATTGTATACATAACGCATACAAAGCATTTGGGAGAGCGCCCCATGACCAAACCCTTCCCCATGAACGCCTGGTACGCCGCGGCCTGGGACGCGGAGGTGAAGCCGGCGCTGCTGCCGCGGACGATCTGCGGCAAGCATGTCGTGATGTACCGCAAGGCCGACGGCTCCGTCGCCGCGCTGGAGGATGCCTGCTGGCACCGCCTGGTGCCGCTGTCCAAGGGCCGGCTCGAAGGCGACACCGTCGTGTGCGGCTATCACGGCCTCAAATACAACGCGCAGGGCCGCTGCACCTTCATGCCCTCGCAGGAGACCATCAACCCCTCGGCCTGCGTGCGCGCCTATCCCGTGGTCGAGCGCCACCGCTACATCTGGCTCTGGATGGGCGATCCCGCGCTGGCCGATCCCGCGCTGGTCCCGGACATGCACTGGAATCACGATCCGGCCTGGGCCGGCGACGGCAAGACTATCCGCGTCAATTGCGACTACCGCCTCGTGCTCGACAATCTCATGGACCTCACCCACGAGACCTTCGTGCACGGCTCCTCGATCGGCAATGACGCGGTGGCGGAAGCTCCGTTCGACGTCACCCATGGCGAGAAGACGGTGACGGTGACGCGCTGGATGCGCGGCATCGAGGCGCCGCCGTTCTGGGCCAAGCAGCTCGGCAAGCCCGGCCTGGTCGACCGCTGGCAGATCATCCGGTTCGAGGCCCCGTGCACCATCGCCATCGATGTCGGCGTGGCGCCGACTGGCACCGGCGCGCCGGAAGGCGACCGCTCGCAGGGCGTCAACGGCTTCGTGCTCAACACCATCACGCCGGAGACCGAGAAGACCTGCCATTATTTCTGGGCCTTCGTCCGCAACTACCAGCTCGGTGAGCAGCGCATCACCACGGAGATCCGCGAGGGCGTCTCCGGCATCTTCCGCGAGGACGAGCTGATCCTCGAGGCGCAGCAGCGCGCGATGGACGAGAATCCGGATCGCGTCTTCTACAACCTCAACATCGACGCCGGCGCGATGTGGACGCGCAAGCTGATCGACAAGATGGTGGCGAAGGAGAACGCGCCGCAGCAGCTCCAGGCCGCGGAGTAGCTGGCATGGCCGAGCGCGAGGTCGACCGCTCCGTCTCGCAGACCGTGAAGGCGCAGCTCGCGCTGCGCGACCAGATCCTGTCTGGCGCCTTGCGTCCGGGCGAGCGCATCTCCGAGCTTCAGGCGGTCGAGACAACAGGCGCCTCGCGCACGCCGGTGCGCATGGCGCTGGTGCGGCTGGAGGAGGAGGGCCTGCTCGAGGCGATCCCTTCCGGCGGCTTCATGGTGAAGGCGTTCTCCGAGCGCGATATTTCAGACTCCATCGAGCTGCGCGGCACGCTGGAAGGTCTCGCCGCCCGCTTTGCGGCCGAGCGCGGCGTCTCCGCGCGCGAGCTCGAGCCGCTCAAGGAGTGCCTGGCTGCGATCGACGAATTGCTGCGCCAGGTGCCGATCTCGGTCGATGCCTTCTCGTCCTATGTCGCCCTGAACGCGCGCTTCCATGCCTTGCTCACCGAACTCTCGCGCAGCCCGCCGCTGATCCGGCAGATCGACCGCGCCTCGGCGCTGCCGTTCGCCTCGCCCAGCGGCTTCGTGATGGCGCAGTCGGCGCTGCCGGAGGCGCAGCAGATCCTGATCATCGCCCAGGAGCACCACCGCGTCGTGATCGACGCGATCGAGAACCGCGAAGGCGCGCGCGCGGAGGCGGCGATGCGCGAGCATGCACGGCTTGCAGTGCGCAATTTGCGGCTCGCGCTCAGAAACCGCACGCATCTCGACCTCCTGCCGGCGCTCGCGCTGATCAAATCCGCAACCGATTGAGGCTAGCCGCCATGCGCTTCGTTGAGACCTGGATTCCGGCCACGCTCGTTGAGACGCGCGATCTCGCCCCCGGCATCCGCGAATTCCTGATCCGCCCCGATCTGTTCGACGGCGCCGCCTATCCAGTCGGCAGCCATATCAATGTCAGCGTGGCCATCGACGGCCTGCCGGAGACGCGGTCCTACTCGCTGGTCGGCGAAGCCTCGCCGCGCGGCTTCAAGATTGCGGTGCGCCGCGCCGAGGACTCCCGCGGCGGCTCGCGCTACATGTGGTCGTTGCAGCCGGGTGCGCGGCTCGACATCAGCAAGCCGTCGTCGCTGCTCGCGGTCGACTGGACGCGTCAAAACTATTGCCTGATCGCCGGCGGCATCGGCATCACCCCGATCCTCGGCGCCGCGCAGGCGCTGGCGCGGCGCGGCGCCGACGTCACGCTGCACTATTCCGTGCGCTCGCGCAGCGAGGCCGCTTATCTCGACGATCTCGCCACGATCCTCGACGATCGTCTGGTCGTTCATGCCAGCGACGAAGGCAAGCGGCTCGATCTCGACGCGTTGTTCGCCTCGCTGCCGAACGGCGCAATCGCGCTGTTCTGCGGCCCGATGCGGATGCTCGATGCCGCGCGCCACGCCTGGATCGGCGCCGGCCATCCGCTCCCCGATCTCCGTTACGAGACCTTTGGCTCCAGCGGCACGCTGCCGACCGAGAGCTTCCGTGTGCGGTTAAAGGATACGGATATTGAGCTCGAGATCCCGCGCGAGCGCTCGATGCTGGATGTGCTCAACGCCAGCGGCCATGATGTCATGTACGATTGCAAGCGCGGCGAATGCGGTCTCTGCGCCATCGACGTGGTTGCCGTCGACGGCGAGATCGACCACCGCGACGTCTTCTTCAGCGACCACCAGAAGCAAGAGAACCGGAAGATCTGCGCCTGCGTCTCGCGTGCGCGCGGCACCATCACCGTGGACACGCTGCTGCGTGCGGATGCGGTCTGAGCGGGCCTGGAGCGGACTATCCGCTCTCTCTATCAGGAGCGGCCCGGCTCGGTTTGTCCGAGCGGTTATCGTGGAGAGGGGAGGCTGCGATTGACCGCCCCGCCACGGACGGGTTCGAGCGTGCCTGCTCGCAAGGCGGCCCGCCTCTCGACAACTGCGTGATTGAACAGCTCGAGCACCAGAGCAAAGGCGGCCAGTTCCTCTTCCTCGATGGCGCCGTCATCGTAGCATTCGAGGGCTTGACCGATGATGGCATCGACTTCGCGTTGCATCGCGAAAAGTTTCTGGTCGGATTCCGCGGTGCGTACCCCGGCGACCATAGCCATGATTCTGTGGCGATGCCCGGTGTTTTCGTCCCTATCATCCCGATTCAAATAATGGCGCACCCAGGCGCCCGCCGAACCGATGCCGGAGAGCAGCAGGAGCGCAAACCAGAAGTAATCGCCGTACCTGTCGAGGAAGGTGCGTTCAGTGCCTTCAATGACGGCGGCCGCTCCGCGATGCACCTGTAGCTCGGCGTCCCGTTCTGTGTCAGGTTTGGTGATGTGCGCAGCGCCCGGCGCCTGGCGGGCAATCACCTGACGGACGGCGAACAGCTGCCGGAAAAATGCCGCGACCGTGGTTTCAGACAAGGCCTTTTGCGCCACGATGAAGTGGCTGACGCTGATCGTCTCGACCTTGTCATCCGGCCAAGCCGGCTCCGCATTGAATACGCTGGGTGGAATTTCCTCGGACTCATAACGCGGGTGCTTCAGGGCGATCGCCTCTGACGCCTCGATCGCGAGAAACTTCGGCTTGCCTCGCGCCCTCGCCGTCGCCGCGATGGCACTGGAGGTAATTTTGCTGTCGAGCGGACCGACCGCCATGAATGCATCAAGGGTTGGGTCGCGCGCCAGCTCCTCGATCTGATCCGTGCCGAAGTGCGTCACCGCGACCTTGTCCGCCTCCACGCCGGAGGCGCTCAGGATGACCTTCAGCACTGCGGCGTTCGCCGGCGTCCGGCCGATCACGCCGACCTTGTGCCCTGCGAGATCGGAGATCTCCTTGATCGTCGCCGCCGGCCTTTTTTTGGAGCTCCTGCCCGCGCGTGCGGAAGGCGACCAGAGCACGACGAAGTTCTTGCGCAGGACCGCCACGGCTTGGGCATCGGCAGGCATCTCCAGATCGCCGCGACCGACCGCAAGTTGGGCTTTGCCGGAACCGAGCAGAGCGAGAGCTTCGGCCGCACCGCCGGTGGTGATCACAGACAGCCTCATTGTCCTGCTTTCGCTCGCGAAAGCCCCGGCGGCCGCCTGTATCACCTTGTGATCATCGCTGCCGTCCGGCCCGACGGCAATCCGAAGCGTGACGGGCCGCAATACATAGAACAGGGCGCCCGCTGCGGCGCAAAAAACAAGAAATCCGACCGCCAGGATCAGTAGTAAAGTATGGCTTCTTCTGCGCCGTCGGCGGGCTGCGTCACTGGCCGCACTTGTATCATCGGACGAGGACATTTCCGCTCCAGTCCGAGATCAAGAGCTTTGGGCGTTCCGTGTTCCAGGACAAGTTTCGGAGCGGCGGACGTCGCGCAGGAACCAACTTTATCACGCAAAGCCCGAGTGCGATCGCCAGATGTTTGCTTCGGGAGAATCAGCCCCGCTGGGGAACGGGTGTCCGGACGAGGTTGTCGACGATGCCGGAGCCCTCATCCACGAGCTGTTGGCCGCTCACCCAGACATCGTGGCCTGAGATTTTCTTGCGCATCATCGTAAGCCATGCCGCGCTGACGCCGCGGATGCCGATGTCGTTGCGGAACAGATCCTCGGTGGCTTGCGCCTCGATTGTCTCGATTGTCTTGACGGCCTGTGAGAGGAAATCCTGGTCGGATGCGCTGAGCTCCTGCCGCTTGATGATGTCCCTAGTGCGGATGTTCAGGCTAGCCTGGTGAAACATGAAGTAGGCTTCGGGATCGGCCATGCGCCTCGTGCCTGCGAGAAAGATCGGAACGCACATCGAGGCGCAGACGCCGGCCTTCTGGACCAGCGTGTCGATCGCGCGATCGCGCCCGCGTATCGTGGCGACGACCTTGCGCCCATGTTCGATCGAGCCGCCCGGCGAGTTGAGGATGAGGACGAGCCGGCGTCGATCGGCCTTGTAACGATCCAACGCTGCAGCGACACGCTCGCTCATCGGCTCCTGCACGGGGCCGCTCCAGCCGAGCACGATGCGGTCCGGCTCCTCGCTGATCGACAAGGTCTGCCGGGATGCCACATCGCCGGATTTGGACGGCAATTGGAAGAAGCCCCAGAAGAGCAGGATGCCGCCGATCCAGCAAAGCACCTTGAACACCGTCACGGCCGGCTATCCCGATCTGGCGGGGGAGGACACCTGCGATTGTGCCCGTGGCCCACCGTCAATTGAGTGATCTCCAGAACAGCAACAGCGAACCGGCATCGAACAGGGCCAAGATGACCGCTCCGAGAATGAACGACAGCGTGCGGTTCCAAAGCTTCGTTTCGGCCGTGTAGAAGATCGAGACGGCGTCGCGATCCGCCGTCGAGCGCACCGGCACGAGAGCCTCTCCGCCACCACTGGAAAACAGCATGAAGAATCCATGGGCGATCGGTGCCTGATCGGGTCTGGCGACTGATTTGATCTTGACGGTGCAGAAGGTGATCACGAAGTTCGTGCGTTCGCACTTACCATCGGTGGCTTGCAAGTCATACGCCGGTTGCCAGGTCCCTTTCAGACGATGGTCGCGCAGGAGGTCCGGGCCGTAGGTCACAAAATGTGCGTAGAGCAGCGCGCTGCAAGCCAGCAGCATGAGAAACCAGCGGATCGGGCTGCCGGTCGCCCCGGCCGTCCCGATGACAGCCTGGCTTCTGGCGACGGTCATGTCGGCGTTGAGCGCTTGCGTAGCGGCACCAACTCCGGATTGACGCTTGCCGAATGTCATCGCGACGACTCCTGACACCCAAGTGCTGACATCCAAGTGCTGACGACAGGTCGTCTGCTACTTAAAGGCGAGCCCCATAAGGGTAAGCTAACAAGCCTCGGCAAATTATCGCGATTCAGGCATCGTTAACTTCAGGCGTCCCTGAGTGACCGCTCCAGGCCGCGTAAACCGCCCAAATCGTCCAGCAGCTTCAGCAGGCCGGCGGTCTAGACATCAAGCCAGGCGATGACACACCGTGTCGGAGGGGCGATATCACCGCCCTAATTGCTTGGGATCGTAATAGAACCGCTCCTCGCTCAGCTGGTCGCCCCGCCAGGTCTGCCATGCGATCTCGTCCAGGGTTCGCGTGACGCCTTCAGCATTGGTGAAGCTGAACATCCAGCGCGTCGCGACATGATCGCCCTGGATCAGGCTCGGCCCGACACGGATGGCCTTGACCTCCTTGAAGGCGGCCAGCACCCCGCGCTCCTTCGCGGCCAGCTTGTCCCGTCCGATCGTTGGCGCGGCGTTGTTCTCGTAAGTGGCGGCATCGGGCGCATAGAATTGCTCGATCGCCCCGACGAAATCCCCATCCTCCAGGCGCTTGGCAAAGGCTTCCACGATGTCACGGCTCGGCATGGCAAACCTCACGATCAAAACCGACTGCTGGTCGGTAAATACCGACCCGTGGTCGAGAAGTCAACTGGTTGGCGGCGCTCGATTCGACTAGATATGAGGGATGGCAAAGCAGGCGGAGCGGCGGGCGGCGACGACGGAGGCGATCCTGACGGCGGCGCGCCGGCTGTTCGGAACGCAAGGTTTCGCCGCCACCACTATGGACGAGATCGCGTCAGATGCCGGCGTCGCCAAGGGCGCGGTCTATCATCACTTTAAGACCAAAGAGGCGGTGTTCGAAGCGGTGTTCGATTCTGTCTCGCGCGACCTCGTCGCCGAAATCGACAGCGCAGCGCGGGCCGAGAAGGACGTGCTCGCCGCGATGGTGGCCGGCACCCAGCATTATTTTGCCGCGACCGCCAAGGGCCCGACCGGTCAGATCATCCTGCGCGACGGCCCCGCCGTGCTCGGCTGGGAGCGCTGGCGCGAGATCGACGCGCAGCACTTTGGCGGCAAGATGCCGCGTGCACTCGCGATGGCGATGGAGGCCGGCCTGATCGCGCGGCAGCCGGTCGAGCCGTTGGCGCGGCTGCTGCTCGGCGCGGTGACCGAGGCTGCGGTCGCCTGCGCCGGACGCGCCGATATCGCAAGGGCGGGCGCGGAATATGCCCGTGCGTTCAAGTCGCTGGTCGAGGCGCTGCGCCTCGAGCCATGATTGTGCTAAGTCGCAACGCTGGAAACGCCCACACCAACAAAAAGAACAGCAGCGCATGAACGCAAATTCCGCCCTCGCACCGTCAGATCCCGAATTCGACTACGTCATCGTCGGCGCCGGCTCGGCCGGCTGCGTCCTTGCCAACCGCCTGTCGGCGAATGGCAGGCACAGCGTGCTGCTGCTCGAGGCCGGCCCAAAGGACTCCAACATCTGGATTCATGTGCCGCTCGGTTACGGCAAGCTGTTCAAGGAGAAGACGGT
The DNA here is from genome assembly GCF_016616235.1 of Bradyrhizobium diazoefficiens. Classification (NCBI taxonomy): domain Bacteria; kingdom Pseudomonadati; phylum Pseudomonadota; class Alphaproteobacteria; order Hyphomicrobiales; family Nitrobacteraceae; genus Bradyrhizobium; species Bradyrhizobium diazoefficiens. The sequence continues at coordinate 6,211,710 of NZ_CP067100.1, read as the reverse complement.
CAACTGGATGTACCAGACCGAGCCGGAGCCCGAGCTGAAGGGACGGCAAGTATTCCAGCCGCGCGGAAAAACGCTGGGCGGATCTAGCTCGATCAACGGCCTGCTCTATGTCCGCGGCCAGCATGAGGATTACGACCGCTGGCGCCAGCTCGGCAACACCGGCTGGGGCTATGACGACGTGCTGCCTTACTTCAAGAAGGCCGAGAACCAGGTGCGCGGCGCCGATCAATATCACGGCACCGGCGGTCCGCTGCCGGTCTCCAACATGATCGTGACCGATCCGCTGTCGAAGGCGTTCATCGACGCCGCGGTCGAGACCGGTCTGCCCTACAATCCCGATTTCAACGGCGCCACGCAGGAAGGCGTCGGCCTGTTCCAGACCACGACGCGCAACGGCCGCCGCGCTTCGACGTCGGTCGCCTATCTCGGACCCGCGAAGACGCGCGGCAATCTCAAGATCGAGACCTCCGCACACGCTCATCGCATCCTGTTCGAGGGCCGCCGCGCGGTCGGCGTCGAGTACCGAGAGGGCGCAGTTATGCGCCGCGCGCGTGCGCGGAAAGAAGTCGTGCTGTCGAGCGGCGCCTACAATTCGCCTCAGCTCTTGCAGCTCTCCGGCGTCGGTCCCGCCGATCTCCTGCGCAAGCACGGCATCGAAATCGTGCTGGATGCGCAAGGTGTCGGCCACGATCTCCAGGACCACATGCAGGTCCGCATCGTGATGCGCTGCTCGCAGAAGATCACGCTTAACGATACCATCAATCATCCGCTCCGCCGCACGCTCGCCGGCGCCCGCTACGCGCTGTTCCGCAAGGGCTGGCTGACGATCGCGGCCGGCACAGCGGGCGCGTTCTTCAAGACCAATCCGCGGCTGGCCTCGCCCGATATTCAAGTGCACTTCCTGCCGTTCTCAACCGACAAGATGGGCGAGAGGCTGCATGATTTTTCCGGCTTCACCGCGTCGGTGTGCCAGCTCCGTCCCGAAAGCCGCGGCAGCTTGCGCATCAAAAGCGCCGACCCGACCGTGCCGCCGGAAATCCGCATCAACTACATGTCCACGGAGACCGACCGGACCACCAATGTCGAGGGCATCAAGATCCTGCGCAAGATATTGAACGCGCCGGCGATGAAGCCGTTCGTGGTCAGTGAGTACGATCCCGGCGCGAAGGTATCCACGGATGCCGAGATCCTGGATTATTGCCGCGAGCGCGGCAGCACCATCTACCATCCGACCTCGACGTGCCGTATGGGCAACGACGCGCTCGCGGTGGTGGACCAGCGGCTGAAGGTGAGGGGGCTCGAGGCCCTGCGCGTCGTCGATGGCTCGATCATGCCGGACCTCGTCTCGGGGAATACGAACGCGCCGATCATCATGATCGCCGAGAAGGCATCCGATATGATATTGCGGGATGCGCGGTAGAGCATGATCCGGACCCGGAGGGCCGCGTTAGCGCAAAGTGGGAACCGGTTTTCCGACAAAGATCATGCTCAAACAAAGCGCCGCGCTTCGAAAGGACCAGGATTTGGCTACGCGATTCAGGATCGGCACCCGCAAGAGCGCGATGGCGCTGGCACAGACGGACGAGATTGCGCGCCGCCTGACCGCCGCCATGCCCGATCTCGATGTCGAGATCGTCAAGTTCGACACCACGGGCGATCTCGACCAGACCAGCAAGCTGTTGCCGCATGGCGGCAAAGGCGGCGCCTTCGTGACGCAGATCCGCGCCGCCGTGCTGTCAGGCGAATTGCGGGCCGCGATGCATTCGCTGAAGGACATGCCGGGCAACGAGGATACGCCCGGCCTCGTCATCGGCGCCACGCTGTCGCGCGATCCGCCCGGCGACGCGCTGGTGCTGCGCGATGGTCTTTCGCTGGAAGCGTTTCGGCAAGCGCGCGGCCGAGGCTTCAAGATCGGCACCAATGCCGTGCGGCGTGCGGCCTACGCGCGCCGGCTGTTTCCGGAAGCCGAGATCATTCATTTCCGCGGCGCCGCCGATACGCGGGTGCGCAAGCTCGACAACAGGACGAAGCAGCGTCTGCCTGATGGCGGCGAGGTGGGACCGGCCGATGCGCTGATCATGGCACGCTCCGGCCTCGATCGCGTCGGCCTGTCCCATCGCATCGCCTACGAGTTTTCGGCCGCGGAGATGCTGCCCGCAGCAGGGCAGGGCATCGTCGCCGTCGAATGCGCGGCGCAGGACTGGGAGACGCGGCAAATCCTCGCATCGATCGACGATCCCGCCGCGCATGCCTCGGCCGATGCCGAACGCGAGGTGTTGTGGGTGCTTAACGGGCACTGCAATTCACCGGTGGCCGCCTTCTCAACCATCGCGGGCGATCAGATGTCGCTCACCGCATCCGTACTCGACCTCTCCGGCAACACCATCATCGAAGCCTCGCGCGCAGGCCCCGCCAATCGTCCGCGTGAGCTCGGCCGTGCGGTGGGGCTGGATCTGCTGGCGAAGGGCGCCGCCGAGATCATCGAGCGCAGCCGGCCGCGCTAGACTCTCGGCAAAATGGCCGCTCGGGCGATCATGGCATCATGCGCCTGTTTTGCCCGACGCGTCAAGTGATATTCGGAAACGACGAATAATCACGTCGGGCGAAATGCCTCAATGTTTTGTACTGTGCATGGGGTTGTTTTCGCGGTTTTTGTTTTTGCCCCTTGGGCCAGCGAAAATTTTACCCCCGCACGCGCCTCAGCATCTGCTCGACATGGGCGATCGGCGTTTCCGGCTGGATGCCGTGGCCGAGATTGAAGATGAAGCGGCCGGCAGCAAAGTTCGCCAGCACGTTGTCCACGGCGCGGTCGAGCGCATCGCCCCCCGTGATCAGCACCAGCGGATCGAGATTGCCCTGCACGGCGACCTTGCTCTGCACCCGCTCGCGGATGAAGGCGGGCTCTGCGGTCCAGTCGATGCTGACGGCATTCACTCCGGTCGAATCGACGTAACCAGGCAATTGCGCGCCGGCCCCGCGCGGAAAACCGATGATCCTGGCATCCGGTGCTTTTGCGCGCACGCCTTCGACGATGCGCCGCGTCGGCTCGACCGACCAGCGCACGAATTCGGCGGGCGGCAGCACGCCGGCCCAGGTGTCGAAGATCTGCAGCGCATTGGCGCCGGCCTCTAACTGCGCCAGCAGGTACGCGATCGAGTTCTCGACCAGGACCTCGATGATTTTTGCAAACGCCTCGGGATGCCGGTAGGCCATCATCCGCGCCGGTGCCTGGTCGGGCGTGCCGTGGCCCGCGACCATGTAGGTCGCAACCGTCCAAGGCGCGCCGCAGAAGCCGATCAGCGCGATCTTGGGATCGAGCGCGCCGCGCACCATCCGCAGTGCCTCGAACACCGGTTCGAGCTTGCCGAAGTCAGCCTGGGCGGCCAGCGTGGCAACCTTCGCCGGATCATCCAGCGGCTCCAGCCGCGGACCCTCGCCGATCTCGAAGCGCACGAAGCGGCCGAGCGCGTGGGGGATCACGAGGATGTCGGAGAAGATGATCGCTGCGTCGAAGCCGAACCTGCGGATCGGTTGCAGCGTGACTTCGGCGGCAAGCTCCGGGTTGAAGCAGAGATCGAGGAAGCCGCCGGCCTTGGCGCGCACCTCGCGATATTCCGGCAGATAACGGCCGGCCTGCCGCATCATCCACATGGGCGGGATGGTCTGGCGGTGGCCGGAGAGCACGTCGATGAAAGGTTTCGTCGCAGACTGGGGCACGAATGGTCCTGAAGCAGGTTATCGCCCCCTGATACACCGCCGCGGCTCCCAGCGGAACAGGGGAACCAGCGCAATCGGGCCGCGTTGACCGCAATGGAGGAGATCATGGCTGAGAGATTCAATCCCGCGCCGCACGACAAGCATGCCGACGACCTGCGCGAGGCGCTCGCCGCCGATCGTCATGCCAAGCTCGATACTGGTCTCGAAGACACCTTCCCGGCATCCGACCCCGTCAGCGCCGCGCAGCCGACGCCCTCGAAGGCCGATGCGGACGCTGACAATCCTTCGCTTTGGGACAAGGTTAAGGCGATCTTCAGCTAGCCGGAAGGCGCGCCGGATTCCGATAGGTTCGCTAATGCCTTGTTAGCGATGCGCTGATCTCTGCGTCCGTACGAGTACGGAAAACGGGGGATCGGGCGGCGTATTCCGGCAATCGCTTCAGAGTTCACTAACAGTGAAGCGGCAGAGGTTCCGAAACGATCGGAGACCACTGCCGCATGAACGCTGTCGCCCAACGAGCCGGATGGAGCCGCCTGCCGCTGCGCGCGGCGGCGTTCGTCGTGCTGACCTGCGCGACCATTCTCGGCGTCTGCGGCTGGCGCGAATGGGCCGCGCGCGATGCCGTGCTCAAGAGCGCCGAGACCGAGATGGCGAATGTCGCGCGCTCGCTGACCCAGCATGCCGAGGACAGCCTCGATCTGCTCGATACCGGCGTCGTCGGCGTCGTCAGCCGGCTGGAGATGGACGGCACCGAGCCGGCCACCATCGCCAAGCTCAGAAACCTCATGGAGACGCGCAAGAAGGCGATGGAGCGCGTGCACAGCTTCGCGATCATCGACGACCAGGGCAAGTGGCTGACCGCGCCCGGCACGATCGCCTCGACGCTCAGCGACGATGCGTTCTTCCGCCATCACCAGCTCTCGCCGAAGCGCGAGCCCTTTCTCGGCCACCCGGTGAAGAGCCAGCTGGACGGCGAATGGGTCGTCACCCTGTCGCGCCGCTTCAACAAGCCGGATGGCAGCTTTGGCGGCGTCGTGCTCGCGACCATCAGCTCCCGGTATCTGTCGCACTTCTACGAGCAGTTCGAGATCGGCCGTAACAGCTCCGTGGCGTTGATGCATGGCGAAGGCACGATCATCGCGCGCAACCCGAGCAATGAAAAGTTCACCGGCCGTAGCGTCGGCGACGCCCCTCTGTTCCGCGACGCCAGCCTGCAACGGCCGGCCGGCGCCTATCATTTCAAGTCGCCGCTGGACGGCGCCGAGCGCGTCAGCTTCTTCAAGCGCAGCGGCCGTTACCCGCTCGTCCTGCTCGCGACCGTCGACAAGGACGAGCTGCTGGCGCCCTGGCGCGCGGCGGCGATCTCCCGCATGCTCTACGTGCTCGCGCTGGTCATGCTGATCGCGATCATCGGCGCGGTGCTGGTGCGGCAGTTGCAGCGCGGCCAGAGCATGGCCGCCGCCCTGGTCGAGAAGGAAGCCCATTTCCGCCTGTTGGCCGAAGGCTCCAGCGACATGGTGACCAGTATCGGGCTCGACGAGCGGCTGCGCTACGTCTCTCCCTCCTCGGCCCGCGTGGTCGGCTGGCGCCCCGGCCAGCTGATCGGCACGCCAGCGCTCGCCGGCATCCATGCCGACGACCTGCCGCAGGTCCAGGCCCTCGTCGATGCCATGAAGCGCGGCGAGAGGGAGGAGGCGCGGGTCACCTATCGCAACTCGCACCGGGGGAATGGAGAAGTCTGGCTCGAATCGACCATGCGGGTGACGCGCAAGGACAACGGCCGCGTCAATGGCGTGGTCGCGATCTCGCGCGACATCACCGAGCAGAAGAAGCTGGAGACCAGGCTGGAGACCCTCGCGATCGAGGACAGCCTGACCGGGCTGGCCAACCGCCGTCGCTTCGACGAACGGCTCAGGGAGGAATGGGCGCGCGCCTATCGCGACCGCTCCACCCTCGCGCTGCTGATGATCGACGTCGACCACTTCAAGGCCTACAACGACGAATACGGCCATCCTGCGGGCGACGCCTGCCTGCGCGTGGTGGCGCAAGTCATTGCCGCCGAGATGAAGCGTCCCGGCGATCTCGCCGCGCGCTACGGCGGCGAGGAATTCACCATGCTCTTGCCGAACACCGATGCCGCCGGATGCGCCCGCATCGGCGAGCGGATCCGGAAAGCCATCCGCGGGGCGGGCCTCGTCCACGGCAGCAATGGCACCTCCGGCTGTGTCACCGCTTCGCTCGGCGGCGCGGCCTGCCGTCCATCCCTCGAGCGCACTGCTGGCGTCGCCACGCTGATCGAGGCTGCCGACCAGGCCCTCTATGCGGCGAAGCAGGCCGGACGCGATCGCCTGATGATGTCGGTCGAAGTGGCGAACCTGCCGCGAGTCGCGGGCCTGTAATATCGCTCAATAATGCGGCGGGCGCTCGTTGGCGGAGCCCGGTGCATTCGCTTCGGCGTCCTGGAGCCGCTCCCCGAGCTCTGCGATCTTCCGCGTTAACGCGTCGATGTGCTTCCATTGCGCGGTGATGGTCTGGTTCAGCGTCTCGATGGTGTCGTCCTGATAGGCGATGCGCATTTCCAGTGCGTCGATGCGCTCGCTAAGCGTCTTGATCTCATTCGTCACGGCCGTACCCCTTGTCCCGTTCGCGCAAGCCATGACCGAGCGCGACGCGCTCGTCGAACACAAAACATTCGCCGCGCCAGCGGCTCTGCGCCTCCGGCACCTCTTCCAGATATTTCAGGATGCCGCCCTTGAGATGAAAGACCTCGGCAAAGCCGCGCGCGAGCAGATGCGCGCTCGCCTTCTCGCAGCGGATGCCGCCGGTACAGAACATCGCGATCCTGCGATGCTTTGTCGAATCGAGCTGCTCCGCGGCAAAATCCTTGAACTGGCCAAAGCTCCTGATGCCGGGATCGACCGCGCCCTCGAACGTCCCCATCGCGACCTCGAAGGCATTGCGGGTGTCGAGCACCAGCGTGTCGGGCGCCGCGATCAGCGCGTTCCATTCGCTCGCCTCGACATAGGTGCCGACCTGCCGGGTCGGATCGGCGGCCGCATCGCCAAGCGTGACGATCTCCTTCTTCAAGCGCACCTTGAGCCGGCCGAACGGAATCGCTTCCGCCGTCGAGCACTTCAGTTCGAGATTGTCCAGCCTGCCGCCGAACAGAGCACCGTGAGTGAGCTCATGGGCGAAGCGGTCGACCGCCTCGGGCGCGCCCGCGATCGTGCCGTTGATGCCCTCCCGCGCCAGCAGCACGCTGCCTTTCAGCGCAAGGCCGGCGCAGAACGCCCGCAGCGGCTCGCGCAGCTCGCGGTAATCGGGCAGGGCGGCGAATTGATAGAAGGCGCAGACCTTGTAAGTCATGTTCTCTGAAATCATGTCGGCTCGTTTAGCAGGCGGCCGCCGGCCCGAAAACCCACATGGCTGCGGGCGGCACGAAGTCTATACGCCCAGCGGATGGCTGCCATTTCCCTGGTATGCCAGCATTGCCCGGATGGGCCGGAATGTGTCATGTAGGCCCGGTTTTTCCGCGACTGCGCGATGCGCGCCCCAAGACTTAGCCTAGACGCCAAGAGAGCAAACATTCGATGAGAAACTTCCATTTCCCCGGCAGGTCCACGGTCCACGCCACCAACGCGATGGTGGCGACCTCGCATCCGCAGGCCTCGTTGGCCGCGATCGAGGTGCTGCGCGAGGGCGGCACGGCAGTGGACGCGGCGGTGGCAGGCTCGGCCTTGCTCGGCGTGATCGAGCCGCAATCGACCGGCATCGGCGGCGACTGCTTCGCGCTGATCCAGCCGCGCGGCGAGGGCAGGATCATCGCCTATAACGGCTCCGGCCGTGCCCCGAAGGCCGCCGACGCCGGCTGGTATCTCGAGCGCAAGATCAATTCCGTGCCGCTCACCTCGGCGCATGCGGTCTCGATCCCCGGCGTGATCGATGCGTTTGCGACCGTGTTGCGCGACCACGGCAAGTTCGGCTTCGACCGCCTGCTCCAGCCCGCGATCAAGGCGGCTGAGGAGGGCTACGTCGTCGCGCCGCGCATCGCCTTCGACTGGAAGAACCAGTTCGAGAAGCTGAAGGCTGGCACCAACACCGTGCGTTACCTGCTGCCGGGCGGCAAGCCGCCGGTCGCCGGCGACGTCATCCGCCAGGCCGAGCTCGGCAAGACGTTGCGCGCAATCGCCAAGGACGGCCGCGATGCCTTCTACAAGGGCGCGATCGCCGAAGACATGGTCGAGACCCTGCGGGGCATCGGCGGCCTGCACACGCTCGACGATTTCGCCGCGCATACCACCGAGACAACGACGCCGATTGGCACCATGTACAAGGGCTACGACGTCTGGCAGTGCCCGCCGAACGGCCCGGGCCTGACCATGCTGCTGATGCTCAACATCCTGTCGCGGTTCGATCTGACCAAATACGCCCCGCTCAGCGTCGAGCGCTTCCATATCGAGGCGGAAGCTGCGCGCATTGCCTACATGCATCGGGAATTGCACGTGGCGGATCCCGACCACATGCAGGTCGAGGTGGCAAAAATTCTTGCCAGGGAATTCTGCGACGAGCACATCGCGAAAATCCGCATGGACGGCATGCTCGACCTGCCGAACGTCGCCCCGCCGATGAATCCCTCGACCATCTACATCACGGTCGTGGACAAGGACCGCAACGTCTGCTCGTTCATCAACTCGATCGCGCATTCGTTCGGCTCGGCGATCGTCTCCAACAAGACCGGCGTGCTGTTCCAGAACCGCGCCGGCGGCTTCCGCATCCAGCCCGGCCATCCCAATTGCATCGCAGGCGGCAAGCGCCCGCTGCACACGATCATGCCGAGCCTGCTCACCAAGGGCGGCCGCTCGGTGATGCCGTTCGCGGTGATGGGCGGACAGTACCAGCCGGTCGGCCAGACCCACGTCGTGACCAACATCCTCGACTACGGTTGCGACGTGCAGGAGGCGATCGATATGCCGCGCGGCCTGCACTATGAGGGCCAGTACCAGCTCGAGGACAGCGTGCCGGCCGATATCGTCGAGGGCCTGAAGAAGCTCGGCCACAAGACCACCAGCGTGGTCGGCCCGCTCGGCGGCGCCCAGGCGATCTGGATCGATTGGGACAAGGGCACGCTGACTGGCGGTTCCGATCCGCGCAAGGACGGCTGCGCGCTCGGCTATTGATCGCTGGCGCCGGTTCCCCGCGCAAGATCAGCAAAAGTTGACGAGGGGCGATGCGGCATTTGCCGCGTCGCCCTTTCTCGTTCGGAACGGAGCTCATTGCTTCAGGTTAAGGGGCGATGAGCGGTGCAGGCGTGCGCTGCCTTGTTCGAACGCGGCGGAGGCCGTCCATGTCCGACAATTCAAGTTCCCGATCATCCGGATTCGATCGCCGCGCCTTCATGGCGGGCGCTGCCGGCAGTGCCCTCGTTCCGATCACCGCGCGCGCGGCGACGCAGAATGCGGGCGCGCCTGCTACACAGGATCCGGCGCTTCCCGTCGACGTCACGCTGCACGTCAATGGCAAGGAGAAGCGCCTGCGCATCGACGCCCGCACCACGGTGCTCGATGCGCTGCGGGAACATCTCAAGCTCACCGGCAGCAAGAAGGGCTGCGATCATGGCCAGTGCGGCGCCTGCACCGTGCTGATCGGCGAGCGCCGCGTGGTGTCGTGCCTGACGCTCGCGCTCGCAGCCGAAGGGCAGGAGATCACGACGATCGAGGGCCTCGCCACCGACGACCGCCTGCATCCGATGCAGCAGGCCTTCGTCGACAACGACGCGTTCCAGTGCGGCTATTGCACGCCGGGGCAGATCATGTCGGCGATCGCCTGCGTGAAGGAAGGACATGCCAGCAGCGAGGCCGACATCCGCGAATATATGAGCGGCAATATCTGCCGCTGCGCCGCCTATCCCAACATCGTTGCGGCCGTGAAACAGGCCGCGCCCGAGATTTTGAAAGGCTAGGCGCATGCGACCTTTCTCGTACCAGAGGGCGACCGACCCCAGCATGGCCGTGCAGGCACTCAGCGCCGCCGCGGCCGCCAACAATCCGCTGACCCAGGCCGCGGCTCAGCCGCTCGCCGGCGGCACCACGCTGATCGATCTGATGAAGCTCGACGTGATGCGGCCCGCCGCGATCGTCGACATCAATCCGCTCGCGCGCGGCTGGTCCGTGATCGAGCCGGGCGGCGACGGCTTGCGGCTGGGCGCGCTCGCGAAGATGTCGGACGTCGCCGCGCATGACGGGATCCAGCGCGATTATCCGGTGATCGCCGATTCCCTGAAGCTCGCGGCCAGCGCGCAGCTGCGCAACATGGCGACGCTCGGCGGCAACGTGATGCAGCGAACGCGCTGCAGCTATTTCCGCGATATCTCCTACGAGAATTGCAACAAGCGAAATCCCGGCTCCGGCTGTGCCGCGATGGACGGGATCAACCGCATGCATGCCGTGCTCGGCACCTCCGACCACTGCATCGCGACCTATCCCGGCGATTTTGCCCAGGCGCTGGTCGCGCTGGACGCCGCAGTCGAGATCACCGGAAAATCCGGCACGCGCAACATGCCGTTCGCGGAGTTGCACAAGGCACCCGGCAACACGCCTGATATCGAGACCACGCTTCAGCCGGGCGAGCTGATCTCGGCCTTTGTCATTCCCGGCCGCTGGCCGCGTTCGGTGTACCTCAAGGTGCGCGACCGGCAATCCTACGAATTCGCGCTGTCCTCGGCGGCTGTCGCGCTCGATGTGCAGGACGGCACGATCAAGGATGCGCGTGTTGCGCTGGGCGGTGTTGCCACGGTGCCCTGGCGGGCGCGCGAGGCTGAGGCGCTGCTCAAGGGTCAGAAGTTCGATGACGGGCTGGCGCAGCGTGTGGCGGATGCCGCTTTCGCGGATGCAAGGGGGCGCCGGCACAACAGCTTCAAGATCGCGCTCGGCAAGCGCGTGGTGGCACGCGCGCTCCAGCAGGCCGTAACGATAGAGATCTGACCATGACCGCTGCTGCTCCCGAGCCGAAAGCGAATATGGGCCAGCCCGTGCCGCGCTATGATGCGGCGGCAAAGGTCACGGGACGGGCGACTTATGCGTCCGACATGCCGCTGGACAACCCGGCCCATGCGTTCCTGGTCACCAGCGCCATTGCCAAAGGCCGCATCGACAGCTTTGATCTCGACGATGCCAAACGTGTCCGCGGCGTGATCGACATTGTCACGCACGAGAATGCGCCTGTTCTGAAAGAGTCAAAACTGTTCAGTAATGGTGGCTATGCCGGGACAACGATACAGCCGCTCAAATCAGCCGACATTGCCCATGATGGCCAGATCATCGCCGTGGTGATCGCGGAAACCTATGAGGCCGCACGTGAGGCCGCCAACCGCGTCAAGGTCAGCTATACGGCCGCCGCACCTAGCGCGACCTTCGACTCGCCGGGAACGACAACAGCCGCCGCGAAGGGCCAGAATTCGCAGTTCAAGGAAGACCCGAAGGTCGGCGACTTCGCCAAGGCGTTCGATGCGGCTGAAGTCAGGCTTACAGCCTCCTACGACACGCCGACCCAGCATCACAACCCGATGGAGCTGTTCACGACAAGCTGCGCCTGGATGGGCGACAACCTCGTCATCTACGAGCCTAGCCAGTATGTCTACGGTCTCAAGAACGGCGTTGCCGAGCAGCTCGGCATCGACGCCGACAAGGTGCGGGTGGTCAATCCCTATGTCGGCGGCGGCTTTGGCTCGCGCGGCTCGATGACGCCGCGAACCGCGATCATCGCGGCCATCGCCAAGCGCCTCAGCCGGCCGATCAAGCTCGTTGCCACTCGCGATCAGGGCTTTACCATCGCGACTTACCGCGCCGAGACGCGTCACGAGATCAAGCTTGGTGCCGGCCGTGACGGCAAGCTGGTCGCGCTCAGGCACGAGGGCGCCGAAGTGTCCTCGCGCCCCGACCCCTATTGCGTCGGCGGCACCAAGACCACGACGCGGCTCTATGCCTGTCCGAACGTCGACAGCCTGGTGTCGATCGTGCGCGCCGACCGCAACACGCCGGGCTTCATGCGCTCGCCGCCTGAGGTGCCGTATCTGTTCGCGCTGGAGAGCGCGATGGACGAGCTCGCGGTCAAGCTCAACATGGACCCGGTCGAGCTCCGCCGGATCAACGACACCACCAATGAGCCGATCGACGGCAAGCCCTATACGTCGCGGTCGCTGATGGCGTGCTTCGACGAGGCCGCCAGGGCGTTCGGCTGGTCGCAGCGCTCGCCGGAGCCGAAATCGATGACGGACGGCGATTGGCTGATCGGCTATGGCTGCGCTGCCACCTGCTATCCGACGCAGATGGGGCCGTCAGCGGCGCGCGTGCGCGTTCAGCGCGACGGGCGGACCCGCGTCGAGATCGCCGGCCACGAGATCGGCACCGGCGCCTATACGATCATTGCCCAGACCGCGTCCGAGCGGCTCGGCGTGCCGCTCGAGAAAGTCGCCGTCTTCATCGGCGACAGCGATTTGCCGCCGGCGGCGGTAGCCGGCGGCTCGAACTCGACGGCCAGCACCTGCTCGGCGGTGATCATGGTATGCGATCAGATCCGCCAGCGGCTGTTCAAGGCGGTGATGCCGAGCGAGAGTTTAACCGACAAGGCCAAGGAAACCGTCGGCATGGGACAGACGCCGACGAGGGAGGCGGCCAAGAGCGATCGTCCGCTCGACCTGGAGAAGGCATTCGACGCGCTCGGCGTCGGCGTCGTCGAGGAATATGGCGAGTGGAAGCCGGACGGCGCGCCGCTGGATTCCTTCAAGGCCATGCACAGTGGGCATGTGCGACTCGTCGGCGGTCATCAAATGAAGGACAAGATCGCCTACGCCTTCGGTGCGGAGTTCGTCGAGGTCCGCATCAACCGCTACACGCACGAGATCCGCGCGCCGCGCCTGGTCGGCGCCTTCGCGTGCGGCCGCATCATGAATCCGCGCACGGCGCGCAGCCAGCTGATGGGCGGCCTGATCTGGGGCATGTCCTCGGCGCTGCTGGAATCTACCGAAATCGATGAGCGCTACGCGCGCTACGTCAACGACAATTTCGCCGACTACCTCGTGCCTGTTAATGCGGACGTGCCGGGCGTGGAGGTGATCCTGCTGTCCGAGCAGGACGATCACATCAACCCGGCTGGCGCGAAGGGCCTCGGCGAGCTCGCCAATGTCGGCACCAATGCCGCGATCTGCAACGCGATCCATCACGCGACCGGCCAGCGCATCCGCAGGCTGCCGGTGCGGCTGGAAAATATCGAGGTGTAAGGGGTGGAAACACCGCTCACGTTGCGCTAGACACCTTCCGCCTCAAACCGAAGGTGTCTTATGCAGCGTTTCCGGCGCGTGCGCCTCGCCATCATGTCGGCCCTCGCGATCACAGTGATTGCCAGCGTGCCGGCATTCGTTTCCACCACGGCCTCGGCCCAGACCGCAGGAAAGACCATGACCACAGCTTCAGGCTTGCAGATCACGGATAGCGTCGTCGGCACCGGCGCCGCGCCGCAACCCGGCCAGATCTGCGTGATGCATTACACCGGCTGGCTCTATGAGAACGGCCAGAAAGGCAAGAAATTCGACTCGTCGGTCGATCGCAAGGAGCCGTTCGAATTCCCGATCGGCAAGGGCCGCGTCATTGCGGGTTGGGATGAGGGTGTTGCCTCGATGAAGGTCGGCGGCAAGCGCACGCTGATCATCCCGCCGCAGCTCGGCTACGGCGCGCGCGGCGCCGGCGGCGTGATCCCGCCGAATGCGACGCTGATGTTCGACGTGGAATTGCTCGCGGTGAAGTGACGCGACGCGTCGTTCCGGACGATGCACAAACAAAAAGACCGGCCGTTCGGCCGGTCTTTTCGCTTTCAATGCTGCGTGTGCTACTCCGCCGCACGACGCGCCGCCGCAGCAGCGCGATCCATCGCGTCCTTCGCGGCGTCCTTGGCATCGCCCATGGCCTGCTGACCCTTGCCCTTCACTTCCTGGACCGTGCCTTCGCCCTTCATGCGGTCGGAACCGGTGGCTTCGCCGATGCCCTGCTTGGCCTTGCCGATCGTCTCGTTGGCGGTGCCTTTGATCTTGTCGCTGGTGCTACCCATGAAACTCTCCTTCCAATTTGCTCGCAGGGGCAACGTGCCGCAGCTACGAGAGTTCCGAATTTGGTATGGCTTGCGGATGCGGCTTTGAGGTAACTTGCCGCGCACGGAACCAACAGAAAGCGCGTCCCATGACCGGCCACGATCATTCGCATTCCCACCATGACCACGATCATGACGATCGCTGGAAGCATGACGGCGTGCGCGTCATTCCCGGCAACCAGCTTGACACCAATGTGCCATCGACCGCCGGTATGGATCGCGCTGCGGCGATCAATTTCGCGCGCGTCGGCGCGCAGAAATTGTGGGCGGGCACGGTCAGCATCAGGCCGGACGCCAAAACTGGCGCGCATCACCATGGCCACCTTGAAAGCGTCATCTATGTGGTTAAGGGCAAGGCGCGGATGCGCTGGGGCGAGAAGCTGCAATTCACCGCCGAGGCAGGCCCCGGCGATTTCATCTTCGTCCCGCCTTACGTGCCCCATCAGGAGATCAACGCCAGCCCGGATGAGGTGCTGGAATGCGTGCTGGTGCGCAGCGACGGCGAGGCGGTCGCAATCAACCTCGACATCGAGCCGGTCGAGAAGCCCGAAACCGTGCTGTGGATCGATCCGGTGCACCGGGACCCCAACGAGAAGAAGTAAGGCTGAAGGCAGCGCGGGTTCGGTGCGACCGCCTCCCGCGGCGAAGGCCAACAAAATATCCGGAAGCGATGTCGGATGGCCGCGGGGCCGTCCGTCCTTGGGCAGAACCCCTCCCAAGGAGCCTCCGATGCCCAGGATGATCTTCGTCAATCTGCCCGTGACCGACCTCAAGCGAGCCACCGCCTTCTACGAGGCGGTCGGTGCGACCAGGAATCCGCAATTCAGCGACGACACGGCGAGCTGCATGGTCTTCTCCGAGACCATCTTTGCGATGCTGACGACCCACGACAAATTCCGTCAGTTCACGCCCAAGCCGATCGCCGACGCGAAGATCTCGAACCAGGTCCTGCTCTGCCTGTCCGCGGACAGCCGGAGCGAGGTCGACGACATCGTCGCCAGGGCCGCGGCGGCGGGCGGGGTGGCCGATCCCAGCCCGAAGGATGAATACAGCTTCATGTACGGCCGCAGCTTCGAGGATCCGGATGGCCATATGTGGGGCGTGAACTGGATGGACATGACCGCCTTCGCCGCGCAATGCGAGATGGCGAACGCCTGACCCGAGATCCCAACAAGGAGTATCAGCAATGTCCAAGCTCGTGCCCTGCATGTGGTTCAACGGCGATGCCGAGGAAGCCGCGAAGTTCTACGTCTCGCTCGTGCCGAATTCGGCGATCACGCACGTCCAGCGCAACGTCTCGGACGGCCCGTCCGGCAAGGAAGGCTCCGTGCTCGTGGTCGAGTTCACGGTGGCCGGACAGCCGCTGGTTGCGCTCAATGGCGGCATGAAGATGGAATACACCCACGCGCTCTCGCTGATGATCCATTGCGACGATCAGGCTCAGGTCGACAGCGTCTGGGATGCATTCCTGGCTCATGGTGGCAAGGCAGAGCAGTGCGGCTGGCTCAGGGACCGTTGGGGAGTCGCCTGGCAGGTGGTGCCGAAGGTGATGTTCGAGTTTCTCTCGAGCCCCGACAAGGCCGCGGCTGCGCGCGCCATGCAGGCCATGATGAAGATGGTGAAGCTGGACGTCGAGACCTTGCGCCGCGCGTTCGAGGGCAAGTCGGCAGCGTGAGGTGCTGTAGCCTCTCCACACACTCGGTGTCATCGCCTGCTTGATGGGGCGATCCAGTATTCCAGAGGCCTTTGTCGGATAGCTCGCTCTTACAACGGCCGCCGCGGCGTACTGGATGCCCGGTCAAGCCGGGGCATGACGGCGGAGTTTGCCGCTGCACGCGAGCCCGCTTCAGTAATTAATCCTCAACCCCAGCCGCCATGGATCGTATTGCCGACCGGCTGCGGGCCCAGCGTGCCGTTGGCGAAGAGGTCCACGATCCACCGTCAGCAGTGCGGGGAAAAACCAGACACGCAAATTCATTTCGCAATCGATCGATGTGTCCCTGATCGTACCGGATCGCGCACGCTTCTGACGTGACGAATTTATCACAAGCGGCGCGGGACGTGCGTTATGCTTAGTGACAGTTGCGGCAGAATGCGTTCAATGAAAAGGGCCGTCTCTCATTTCCTGCGGTGAAGCCAATTTGCCACGCAAAACACCCTCACAACAGCCGATCGAATTATCTGCGGTTCCGAAGCTGTCGCGGAGCGCAGTCATTGCTGTCGCAATTTTCCTGATCGCGCATCTGGCCTTGTTGATCGGCTTGACCACGCCGGAGAAATTCGTCTTCGACGAGGTGCATTATGTGCCGGCTGCGCGGCAGATGCTGGCGCCCGTGATCTCGGAGCCGCTGCTCAACCCCATGCATCCGCCGCTGGCCAAGGAGCTGATCGCTTCGTCGATCGCAGCGTTCGGCGACAACGCGTTTGGCTGGCGCTATCCGGCGACGTTGTTCGGCGCGCTTGCAATCGTTGCGATCTATCTGTGCGGCCTTGCACTGTTCGCGGCGCAAGCGCCCGCGACTGCCGCCGCGCTGATCGCGGCGTTC
Source organism: Bradyrhizobium diazoefficiens (assembly GCF_016616235.1). Classification (NCBI taxonomy): domain Bacteria; kingdom Pseudomonadati; phylum Pseudomonadota; class Alphaproteobacteria; order Hyphomicrobiales; family Nitrobacteraceae; genus Bradyrhizobium; species Bradyrhizobium diazoefficiens. The sequence goes on along the minus strand of NZ_CP067100.1, from coordinate 6,195,310 downwards.
AACCAGATGCTGTATGTGCAGGCCCGCATCGCGATGCTCGACATTTTTGCGCTCGGCCTTGGTCTGCTCGCGATCGCCGCCTTCATGCACGGCTTCCGCAGAGAGCGCCCGCATGCGCTGTTCGCGCTCGCGGGCGCTTTGTTCGGCCTCGCTGCGGCCTGCAAATGGAGCGGGCTGTTTCCGCTCGGAATCTGCATCGTCATCGTCGCGGTGATCCGCCTGATGCAGGGCTGGCGCACGCTGTTTGCTGACGCCAAGCCCGACGATTGGTATCGGCCCGATCTCTGGCCCAATTTCCGCGTGCAGCACGCCGCACTCTGCTTCGCAGCCTTGCCGGCGCTGACCTATCTGGTCGCGTTCGTTCCGCTCTACGGCTTCTCGCTGTCGGATCTGGTTGAGGCGCAGCGCCGGATTTTTGCCGACAACACGACGACGGCGATCGCCGGGCACACTTATATGAGCGCCTGGCCGTCCTGGCCGCTGCTGGCGCGCCCGGTGTGGTTCCTGTTCGACAAGACGTCAGAGAATAATGTCGCCGCGGTTGTCTTCCTCGGCAATCCCCTGGTGCTGTGGCCGGCGCTGGTCGCGCTCGCAATCGCGCTGCGCGACTTCGTCGTTGCGCGCCGCTGGGATGCGTTCCTGATCGCAGCGTTCTTTTTCGGCTCGTGGCTTGCCTGGGCGCTGCTGCCGCGAACGCTCGGCTTCATCTACTACTACCTGCCGGCTGCGACTGTGGCCTCGCTCGCGCTGGTCTATGTGCTGGGGCGAGAAGGGCTGCCGCGCTGGCTGCTGTGGGCTTATGTCGGAGTTGCCGCCACCGGATTTGCGGCGATGCTGCCGATCTCGGCGGCCTTCATCGGCACGACCATGCAGAATTTCAACCGGCTGATGCTGTTCCAGAGCTGGATCTGACAACAGAGAGCCGCCTGCCGGCGATGCGGCAGGCGGCTGATGGATCGCGGCGGTTATTTCGACGCAGTCTTGGTGTCCATGTTCACGACCTGGACGCGGCGGTTGATCGGGTCGGCGCCGTTAGCGGCGTCCTTCAGCTTGGTCTTGCCGTAGCCGACGGTGACGAGATCGGTACCGTTGAGGCCGTAGTTCTGCACCAGATATTTCTTGATGGTGTCGGCGCGGCGTTCGGAGAGTCCCTGATTGTACTCTTCGCCGCCGATCGCGTCGGTATGGCCCGCGACCACGAAGGTCGAGCCCTTCAGCGCCGGGTCGGACAGGGCCTTGCCGAGCGCCTGCACCGACGGCACCGAGGTCCTGGCGATGTCGGCCGAATTGTAGTCGAACTGGATCTCCAGATCGATCTTCGGCTTGGTCGCAGCTAGCTCGGCGATCTGCTCGCGCTCGCCCATCGAGAGCGACCGAGTCGAGCGGTTGCGCACGGTGTTCAGGAAGGTCGCTTCCTTGGCCTGCGCGGTCGGATCGGCCGGCGGACCAGCGGAGAGGCCGCGGGTCGCCGGCTTCGGCTTCAGCGCATCCAGGATCTGGCTGGCCGAGACGTTGGTGTCGCCGGCGAAGGCCAAGCCCGCCGTCAGCGACAGCGCGGCGGAAAGCGTAATCGCCTTCAGTCCAAAGAATTTATCAAAACGGGTCATTGTCGTGTCCTCGGTATGACGCCTGATAGCGATTTGATGCTGCGAGCATAGGACAGGTTCAAAGGCCCCGATGTGATCCTGGTCACGGTGGCGGGGCGTGCTCGCCGCGGCCGCCACCGGTTCCGGTGCAGGCCTTGCGGAAACCTGCGGACATCGATGGTCGCAAAGGCGTCGCTGCATGGCCCGGTCGCGGCCCAGAAATCGGCGAGATGCGCGCCTAGCAGACCTTCGACCGCCATTCACATGTGAAGGGAGCCGAGTTCCGTCTGTGCCGAGGCCAAGTGACTATCAGCGTGACGTCTATCGCAGTGGCCCGCCGGATCGGACTGTGTCTGTGAACTCGATGCCGATCTATGTCGGCGCGGCGATGATCGCGGTGGCGATCCTGCTGTCGACCCTGATCACCGGACTGACCTCCCGCTATATTGGCCTCGAAGCGCCGACCGACGAGAACATGTGGCTGGTCGACCGGCTCACCGGCAATGTCTATCGCTGCCAGGCGGAGGGCCGGGGCAGGGCATCCTGCGAGCCTGATGTCGCCACAGGCAGCCTGGGCGAGCGGTCGGGGATGCCGAAGAACGGCCGCTGAGCCCTCCGCCATTGCACCGCAGCAATAAATTGTCTTCTCCGCGAAACGTCTCCGCGAGAAAATGCGTAATTGCGAAGGCCGGCATGACGCCGGTTTCGTTTTGCTCGAGGAGACTTTTCGATGAAGACCTTGCTTACGGCCGCAGCCTTTGTCGCGTTCGCTGTTTCGCTGTCCCCCGCCTCCGCCGCGATGATGGCGTGCACCAAGGACAACATGATGAAGACCGCCGCCATGATGGGCGGCACCGCCGACACGCCGGCCAAGATGGCGGCGAACAAGGAAATGGCCATGGCCAACACGGACATGAGCAATGGCAAGATGAAGAGCGCGTGCATGCACTACATGAAGTCGCAGAAGGCGATGTCATCGAAGTAAGGCCGCAAGCCGCGAACCATCCGGCCGCGCTGTCAGCAATTGGCAGCGCGGCGTTTTCTTTGAGCGCTCCGTTCTTTCGCTTGGCGCGAATCCCGCTACATTGCTGCCTGCAATGTCACGCGCGCCCAAACCGCTCCCGCTCACCACGACACAGGCCCGGCAGATCTGGCTGCATGCCCAGCGGCTGGACGAGCGTGCGCCGTTCGGCGAGGGCGCGCAGGCAGTGGCGGACGCGGTCGCCCATCTCGGCTATGTGCAGATCGACACCATCAACGTCATCGAACGCAGCCACCATCACATCCTGTTCAGCCGTATCCCGTCCTACCGCCGCGTCGATCTGCGCCAGGCCCAAAGCGTCGATAGAAGCGTGTTCGAATACTGGACCCACGCGCTCTCCTATGTGCCGTCCGCCGACTTCCGCTTCTTCCTGCCGGCGATGCGCGAGCACAAGCGCGAAGGGCACAAATGGTATGCCTCGGTGAAGCCGGCCGACATGCGCAAGGTGATGCGGCTGCTGCGCGCCGGCCCGTTGACGATCCGCGACATCGAGGATGACGTGCTCACCGAGAAGGAGCATCTCTGGCAAAGCCGCAAGCCGTCGAAGCGGGCCTTGCAGCTCGCCTTCTACACCGGTATTGCGACCGTCAGCGCGCGGGCGGGCATGCTCAAGACCTATGATCTGATGACGCGCCATTTCGGCTGGGACAGACTGCCGAAGCCGGCTTCGGCCAGGGAGATCACCGCCTATCTGCTCGAACGCGCACTGCGCTCGCAAGGCGTGGTTAGCCTGGATTCGGTCTGCCATCTCGATGCGCCGCGCAAGAAGGCGGTCGCCGGCCTGATCGCCTCCCGCGTTCGCCGCGGCGAGCTCGTGCCCGTCGCGATCGAGGGCGCAGGCAAGCAGGAGCATTGGGCGGCGCCCGCGGCGCTGGAAGCCGGCGGTGAGGAGGTGTCGTCCGATCTCGTCCACATCCTCTCGCCGTTCGATCCGCTGATCATCCAGCGCAAGCGCACCAATCTCATCTTCGGCTACAATCACCTGTTCGAAGCCTATGTGCCGAAGGCCAAGCGCAAGCTCGGCTATTTCGCGCTGCCGGTGCTGGTCGGCGACGAGATCGTCGCCGCGCTCGATCTCAAGACCGACCGGCAGGCCAAGAAGCTGTTGATGCAGAAATGGACCTGGGTCGGGCATGGCAAGAAGGTGGCGGGGCGCAAGGAGCTGAAGAGGGTGATCGAGGACGAGCTCGATCGATTCGAGCGGTTTCAGCTCGCAGAGTGAGGGCTGCTCGCCAAAATTCCGGTCTCTTAGGTGGGCAAAGCGGAGCGTGCCCACCATTGCCGCTTGTGAAGAGAAATGGTGGGCACGGTGCTAGGGCGTCTTTGCCCATCCTACGAGACCGCGCATCGCTGCGAGTTGATCGATCCAGACGCCGAACGCAATCCCGACCGCATAAGCGACGAGATTCCACAGCGAGAAGATGCGCCCGAGCAGCAGCGCACCGGCCGTGGTCAGCCGGAATGCATCAAGCCATGGCGTGTGCACCAGCCGGGAGAATTCGACGACAACGGCGATCACCGCCGCGATGGTCGCGAGTTGCGCCCGCGACAGGCGCGGCAGCAACACCCCGGCCAGCAGAAACACCATCGTCGCCCAGAGCAGTGAGCCGCCATACTTCACGACAAAGGCGGACAGGCCGAGCGGAAAGCCATACCAGCGCAAGGAGAGTCCGCAGCCGATCACGACCAGCGCCAGGGCGGCGCGGGTCAGCGATGTCCGCAGCAGCGCAACAGGTTGATCCGGCTGCGCTGCGTGCATTGCTTGCTCCATTGACTCTTCTGCCGCGATGCTGAAAACCGCTCACTAGCCCATAAAAGCAACAACCCGGGGGAAGCCATGAGCCAGACCACCACCTACGCCAGTTCCGCCGGCATAGCCAAGAGCGAAGTCGAGACCTCGACCATCCGCGCCATCTCCTGGCGCCTGATTCCGTTCCTGGTGCTGGCCTACTTCTTCTCCTATCTCGACCGCGTCAATCTCGGCTTCGCCGCGCTGACCATGAATGCGGAGCTGAAGTTCACCCCACTGATCTTCTCCTGGGGCGCCGGCATCTTCTTCATCGGCTATTTCATCTTCGAGGTGCCGAGCAATCTGGCGCTTGAGAAGTTCGGCGCCAGCCGCTGGATCGCCCGTATCATGGTGACCTGGGGCATCATCTCGGCGCTGATGGCGATGGTCAGCGGCGTCACCAGCTTCTATGTGCTGCGTTTCCTGCTCGGCGTCGCCGAAGCCGGCTTCTTCCCCGGCATCATCCTCTATCTCACCTATTGGTATCCGGCCGAATACCGCGCCCGCTTCCTCGCGGCCTTCGCCATTGCCGTCCCGGTCTCGACCGTGATCGGCGCGCCGGTCTCGGGCCTGCTGCTTGGGCTCGACGGCGTGATGGGCCTGAAGGGCTGGCAATGGCTGTTCATCATCGAGGGCATCCCCTCGGTGCTGCTCGGCGTCGTCACCTGGTTCTACCTGACCGACAGACCGGAGAAGGCGGACTGGCTCTCGGCCGAGCAGAAGGCCTGGCTGAAGGCGAAGCTCGATGCGGAAATCGCAATCAAGCAGGCGGTGAAGCATCCCTCGCTCGGTAAAGCCCTGTCCTCGCCGAAGGTGATCGCGCTCAGTCTGATCTATTTCGGCTTCGTCGGCGCGCTCTATGGCATGCAATTCTGGTTGCCGCAGATCGTCAAGGCGTTCGGCCTCACCAACGCGCAGACCGGCTTCGTCACCGCGATCCCGTATCTGTTCGGCACCATCGCGATGATCCTGTGGGCGCGGCATTCCGATGCGACGCGCGAGCGCGTGATGCATGTCGGCGCGCCGCTGCTGCTCACCGCGCTCGCGCTCGGAATCTCCTCCTATCTCACCGATCCCACCATGACGATGGTGGTGCTGACAGTCGCCGCGGTCGGCGTGTTCTGCTGCTTCGGCGTGTTCTGGACGCTGCCGACGGCATGGCTCTCCGGCACCGCGGCGGCCGGCGCCATCGCGCTGATCAACTCGATCGGCAATCTCGCCGGCTTCGGCGGGCCGTATCTGATCGGCTGGGTCAAGGAAGCGACCGGCCAGACCTCGACCGGCCTGCTCGTGCTCGCCGTGCTGCCGCTGATTGCCGGCATCCTGGTCTTCGCCGGCGGCCACGACAGCAAGCACGAGTTCGCCGAACAGGGGCGGTGAGGCCGCGGATCCTGTCTTTCCGGGACTAGTCTTCTGGGCCATCCCGGGATCGACCGAGTTCGCGGTCGTGTGCGAATCGCTATTCCTCTTCGGCGGTTCTTTGCGAGCCAGCCAGTCCCAGAAAGACCAACATTGCGCGATTGAGGCGCAAGATATCTTCATCGTCGAGCCGCCCGACCACCGTTCCCATCTTGGCTTTCGCCACGGTGGTAATCTTGTCGACCATCAGCGTTGATTGCGCCCGCAATCCGTTACGTTCGTTTGGCTCAATCTGCAATCGGAAGAGAGGCGCCTCAATTTTGTCAGTCGTTAATGGGCAAACGGTGATCGACTCCGTTGCGTCAAAATTGTCGTCCTGCACGATTACAGCCGGCCGCGGCTTTCCCGCGTAGTCCTTTCCGCCAGCTACAGTCCAGATTTCGCCGCGTTCCATCCGTTGATGAACAGCCATCCTAGGCCTGCTCCACTGCTGGGAATCCGTCTTACTCTCGGACGGGTCTTAAACGACGTTAGCCTGTGCTGAAGCGGGTGAGAAAGTGTTCCCGCCTGAGGTCCGTGGACTGTATGCCGTGGGTCTATTCACAGATTATTCTGTCTCGTCAGGCCAATCGGAGATCGCATCAATGAAGGCCTGATCCTCGGACGCATGTGGACTCGTCGCGACGGCCAGCGACTGTCGATGTGCCTCTGACTTGAATGAGGCCGAGCGGACATCGGGTACCCATATCTGAATCGGACGAAGTCCTTGCGCGCGGAGGCGCTCGCGATGCGCGCGCACCTTCACTCTTGACGACTTTGGCCTGGAAGAGGGCATGGGATCTCTCATTTCGGTTACATGTAACCTACCATGACGAGAGGCTGCTCGCCACCCGGGGACCTTACCGCCCCGTAGTGATCACGCTTTCCTGATAACTGACGATTATTGACTTTTATCAGTGATTAGTCGACATTCCTCTCATTGAGATGCAGGAGTGTCCTCCGATGTTCGTCCGGTCGGTTTTATCCAGCTATTCCAGGCTCTTGGCGGGCATATCGCTGGCCTTGATGGCCGCCGCCCTGGCCGGGTGCAATGACACCGTCGCCGAAAAGGCCGAGCCGCCGCGGCCGGTACTGGTTGCAACCGCTCATTACGACGCTGAGACGCCTGAGCGCAGCTTCGTCGGGACCATCAGGCCCCGGATCGAGAGCGATCTCGGCTTCCGCGTCGCCGGCAAGGTTGCCAAGCGTCTGGTCGAGGTCGGCCAGACCGTCGAAATCGGCCAGCCGCTCGCCACCCTCGACGAGGTCGATCTGAAGCTGCAGGCCGAGCAGGCCGTCGCCGAACTGACGGCCGCGACCGGCGTGCTGGCCCAGGCCGCCGCCGCCGAGCGGCGCGCCAAGGATCTGAAAGCCAAGGGCTGGACCACCGATGCCCAGATGGATTCGAGCCGCGCCGCCGCAGACGAAGCTCGCGCGCGCCTCAACCGGGCTGAGCGCTCGGTCGAGCTGACCAAGAATTCCCTTTCCTACGCGACGCTCAACGCCGACGCCCGTGGCGTCGTCACTGCAACGCTGATCGAGCCCGGCCAGGTGGTTGCCGCGGGCCAGGCTTCGATCCGCGTCGCCCGCTTTGCCGAGAAGGAAGCGGTCGTCGCGATCCCTGAGACGCTGGTCGGACGTGCCAAGTCGGGCGTCGCCAGTGTCACCCTTTGGTCCGAGCCGGGCAGGAAGTACACAGCCAAGCTGCGCGAGATCGCGCCGGCGGCCGATCCGGCGACGCGCACCTATCTCGCAAAGTTCTCGCTGCCCGAAGCCGATGACAAGGTCGCGCTCGGCATGACCGCGACGCTGACGCTGTCAGACGCTGCCACCGAACGCGTCGCGCGGCTGCCGCTGTCGGCGCTGTTCAACGAAGGCGGCAAGCCGTCCTTCTACGTCGTCGACGACAACGGCGCGATCACGCTGCAGCCGGTCACGGTGAAGTCCTACGAGAGCAACGACGTCGTGATCACCGGCGGTGTGCCGGAAGGCGCCAAGATCGTCGCGCTCGGCGTGCAGAAGCTCGATCCGGGCCAGCGGGTGCGGGTCGTCTCGTCACTGAGTTTCTGAGGCCTACCACTTCGTCGAAGGCGAGTTTCGGTCCAAGCGCAAATGCTGGGGCTGAAGCGGCGAAGCGATCCAGAACCTGCCCAGCCCCCTGGATTGCTTCGCTGCCTCGCGACGACGGTTTGAACAGGGCGGCTGTCGTTTTTGCAACTGGATCGTCTTTCGGAGAGAGCGATGAAGCGCTTCAACCTTTCGGCCTGGGCCGTCAGCCATCCGACGCTGGTTCTCTTCCTGATGCTCGTGCTCGGCGTCGCCGGCTTCTTCTCCTATCAGAAGCTCGGCCGCGCCGAGGATCCGTTCTTCACGGTGAAGGTGGTCAACGTCTCCGTGATGTGGCCGGGCGCGACCGCGCAGGAGATGCAGAGCCAGGTCGCCGATCCCATCGAGAAGAAGATCCAGGAGCTGCCTTACTTCGAGAAGGTGCAGACCTATTCCAAGCCCGGCTTCACCGCGCTCCAGGTCACCTTCCGCGACTCCACGCCGCCGAAGGACGTGCCGTATCTCTTCTATCTCTTGCGCAAGAAGCTCGCGGACGTGCAGGGCCAGCTGCCCGCAGGGATTCTCGGCCCTGTCGTCAACGACGAGTTCTCCGACGTCGATTCCATCCTCTACATGATGACTGGTGACGGCGCCGACTACGCCCAGCTCAAGAAGGTCTCGGAAGGCTTTCGTCAGCGCCTCCTCAAGGTGCCCGGCGTCACCAAGGTCGACGTCTACGGCAACCAGGATGAGCGCATCTTCGTCGAATTCAGCCACGCCAAGCTCGCGACCCTCGGCATCACGCCGCAGGCGCTGTTCGATTCGCTCGCCAAGCAGAACAACGTGACCCCGGCCGGCACGGTCGAGACCTCCTCGCAGCGCGTGCCGCTGCGCGTCACCGGCGCGCTCGACGGCGCCAAGGCCGTGGCCGAGACGCCGGTCGAGAGCAATGGCCGCGTGTTCCGCCTCGGCGACATCGCCACCGTTACCCACGGCTATGTCGATCCGCCGAGCTTCGTCGTGCGCCAGGAAGGCAAACCGGCGATCGGCATCGGCGTCGTCACCGCCAAGGGCGCCAACATCCTCGACCTCGGCAAGGAGGTCGAGAAGGCGACCGCCGAGTTCATGAAGGCGGTGCCGCAGGGCATCGACGTCAAGCTGATCGCCGACCAGCCCAAGGTGGTCGAGCACGCCGTCGGCGAGTTCGTGCATTCCTTCATGGAAGCGCTGGTCATCGTGCTGTTCGTCTCGTTCCTGGCGCTCGGCTGGCGGACCGGCATCGTGGTCGCCATGTCGGTGCCGCTGGTGCTTGGCATCGTCTTCATTGTCATGAACACGATGTCGCTGGACCTGCACCGCATCACGCTCGGCGCGCTGATCATCGCCCTCGGCCTTCTGGTGGATGATGCCATCATCGCGGTCGAGATGATGGTGGTGAAGATGGAGCAGGGCTGGGACCGCATGCGCGCGGCGTCGTTTGCCTGGGAATCCACCGCGTTTCCGATGCTCACGGGAACCCTGGTCACGGCCGCTGGCTTCCTCCCCATCGGCTTTGCCAATTCGGCGGTCGGCGAATATGCCGGCAGCATCTTCTGGATCGTGGCGATCGCGCTGGTCGCCTCCTGGTTCGTGGCGGTGATCTTCACGCCCTATATCGGCGTCATGCTGCTGCCCAACATCAAGGTGCACGCCAACCACGATCCGCACGCCGTGTACGAGACCCGCATGTACCGGACCTTGCGCGCCATCGTGCAATGGTGCGTCGATCACCGCATCACCGTGGTGGCCGCGACCGTCGGCGTCTTCGTCGCCGCGATCGTCGGCTTCGGCCATGTCCAGCAGCAGTTCTTCCCGCTGTCGGAGCGGCCCGAGCTGTTCCTCCAGCTGCGCCTGCCTGAGGGCACCGCCTTCAACGTCACCGAGAAGGCCGTGAAGCAGGCCGAGACGCTGCTGAAGGACGACAAGGACATCGAGACCTATACCGCCTATGTCGGCCAGGGCTCGCCGCGCTTCTGGCTCGGTCTCAACCCGCAACTGCCGAACGAGGCCTTTGCCGAGATCGTCATCGTCGCCAAGGGCGTCGAGGCGCGCGAGCGCGTCAAGGCCAAGATCGAGGGCGCGGTCGCCGACGGCATGCTGACGGAAGCACGCGTCCGCGTCGACCGCTTCAACTTCGGTCCGCCGGTCGGCTTCCCCGTGCAGTTCCGCGTGATCGGCCCCGACGCCAACAAGGTGCGTGAGATCGCCTACCAGGTCCGCGACGTCATGCGGCAGAACAAGAGCGTCAAGGACGTCCAGCTCGACTGGAACGAGCAGTCGCCTTACCTCAAGCTCGTTGTCGACCAGGATCGCGCCCGCGCCATGGGCCTGACCCCGCAGGACGTGTCGCAGGCGCTCGCGATGCTGATCTCGGGCTCCCAGGTCACGACCGTGCGCGACGGCATCGAGAAGGTCGGCGTAGTCGCCCGCGCGATTCCGTCCGAACGTCTCGACCTCGGCGGCGTCGGCGATCTCACCATCACCTCGCGTAATGGCGTGGCGGTGCCGCTGCAGCAGATCGCCAGGATCGAGTACTCGCACGAGGAGCCGATCATGTGGCGGCGCAACCGCGACATGGCGATCACCGTGCGCTCCGACGTCGTCGACGGCGTGCAGGCGCCCGACGTCACCAACCAGATCACGCCGAAGCTGAAGGCGATCAAGGACAATCTCGAGCCGGCCTACCGCATCGAGCCGGGTGGCGCGTTCGAGGAATCCGCCAAGGGCAACGCCTCGATCTTCATCCTCTTCCCGCTGATGGTCATGGTGATGTTGACGCTGCTCATGTTCCAGCTTCAGAGCTTCTCGCGCCTGATCCTGGTGTTCCTGACCGCGCCGCTCGGCATCGTCGGCGCCTCGCTCGGCCTCAACGTCGCCGACGCCCCGTTCGGCTTCGTGGCGCTGCTCGGCCTGATCGCGCTCGCCGGCATGATCATGCGCAACACGGTCATCCTTGTCGACCAGATCGAGACCGATGTCTCGCACGGCCTGGCGCGGCGGGAGGCGATCGTGGAGGCGACTGTCCGCCGCGCCCGTCCGGTGGTGCTGACGGCGCTCGCCGCCATCCTCGCCATGATCCCGCTGTCGCGCTCGGCCTTCTGGGGCCCGATGGCGATCACCATCATGGGCGGCCTGTTCGTCGCGACCTTCCTGACGCTTTTGTACCTGCCGGGCCTCTACGCCCTGTGGTTCAGGAAGAGCCTGGATGAGGCGGGCACCCCCGAGCAACCTGCCGCGCCGCAGCATGGCAGCGATGACCGTCCAGCAATTCCGCTTGCTGAAGCGGCTGAATAAGTGAGAAGAGTACTGACCAACGAGTCCTGACTGATGGCCCTTGTTTCGGAACATATCGAAGGCGACACCCGGGATCGTATCCTCGAGGTGGCCGAGCGGCTGTTCCGCCAGATCGGCTATCAGAAGACCACGGTCGGCGACATCGCCAAGGAGCTCAGGATGAGCCCCGCCAACGTCTATCGCTTCTTCGAATCGAAGAAGGCGATTCACCAGGCGGTGGCCCGTTCGCTGATGGGCGAGGTCGAGCTCGAGGCGCAGCGGATCGTGGCGCGGCCCGGTCCGGTGCTGCCGCGTTTCCGCGAACTGCTGACCACCATCCATCGCATGAACACCGAGCGCTATGTCGGCGACAACAAGCTGCACGAGATGGTCGAGATCGCGATGCAGGAGGACTGGGACGTCTGTGTCACCCACATGGAATGTATCGCCGGCATGATCGGCCAGATGATCGCGCAAGGTGTCGCCTCCGGCGAGTTCGAGGCGGGCGACCTGCAACTGGCCGCGCTGTGCGCCTGCACCGCCATGATGCGCTTCTTCCATCCCCAGATGATCGCCCAGTGCGCCACCAAGCCGGGCCCGACCATCGACCAGATGATCGATTTCGTCATCGCGGGTCTGTCGCCGCGCCACTGACGGGACGGGGGATTTCTCCTATAAGCAGGCTGACGTAGTCCGGATGGAGCGAAGCGCAATCCGGGAGGGTTCAGCGTTGTGCTTGCGGTCCCGGATTTCGCTGCGCTCCATCCGGGCTACCAGGATCAGGAAAGACCCCGCGCGTGACCGACAAAGATCTGCATTTCTACGAGCCCGCCAAGGGCCACGGCCTCAAGCACGATCCCTTCAACGCCATCATCGCACCGCGGCCGATCGGCTGGATCTCCTCGCGCGACACCAGGGGCCACGTCAATCTCGCGCCCTACAGCTTCTTCAACGCCTTCTGCTACACCCCGCCGATCATCGGCTTCTCCTCCACGAACTGGAAGGACTCGGTCAAGAACATCCAGCAGAGCGGCGAGTTCGTCTGGAATCTCGCCACCATGGATCTCGCCAGGCAGATGAACGCGACCGCGGCGCATGTCGCCCCCGAGGTCGACGAGTTCGAGATCGCCGGGCTCACCGCCGTGCCCGGCAAGCTCGTCAACGTGCCACGCGTCGCCGAGAGCCCTGTCGCCTTCGAGTGCAAGGTGTCCGACATCGTCCGCCTCAAGGGCGCCGACGGCAAGGAGGCCGACGCCTGGCTGACGCTGGGCGAGGTCGTCGCCGTCCACATCGACAAGGCCATGATCAAGGACGGCGTCTACCAGACCGCCGCCGCCCGCCCGATCGTCCGTGCCGGCCGCCGCGGCGACTATTTCGAGATCAGGCCCGAAAACATGTTCGAGATGGTCCGGCCGGATTAGGCCGGCCGCACTCTCTCCGCACGTTATTCCGGGGCGCGCCGTCAGGCGCGAGCCCGGAATCCATTCATCGACCAACGCTGCCGCGCGATGGATTCCGGGCTCACGCTTCGCGTGCCCCGGAATGACGTGGGGAGACACTCAGCCCCATTCTCCCTCCCGGAACTGCCACCGCGCCCCGACCGTTATGGTCCCCGGGGCGGCCGCCCGGCCGCGTCGATTCGCGTCTTTTTGCCGGCGAGATGTTCGCTCACGCCCGCCACTTTCCGCTAAAATGCCCTGCAACCGCGCCGATGCATGAGGGTCCGCCATGAGCTTCCGCCGCGACAATATCACAAAGCCGATTTTCTCCTGGGCCCGCGGCGTGCTGCCGGCGATGTCCGACACCGAGCGCGAAGCGCTGGAGGCCGGTGACGTCTGGTGGGACGCCGATCTCTTCACCGGCAACCCTGATTGGTCCAAGCTGCTGAAGCTCCCGCAGGCGAAGCTCACCGATGAGGAGCAGGCCTTCCTCAACGGCCCCGTCAATGAGCTCTGCGCCATGCTCGACGAATGGAAAATCTTTTGGGAATGGCGTGACCTGCCGCCGGACGTCTGGCACTTCGTCAAGCGCGAGAAGTTCTTCGGCATGATCATTCCGAAGGAGTTTGGCGGCCTCGGCTTCTCGCCCTATGCGCATTCGGAAGTCGTGCGCAAGATCTCGACCCGCTCGATCGCCGCCGCCGTCACCGTGATGGTGCCGAATTCGCTCGGACCGGGTGAGCTCTTGATGCGCTTCGGCACCAGAGAGCAGCAGCAGCGCTGGCTGCCGCGGCTCGCCGACGGCCGCGACATTCCCTGCTTCGGTCTCACCAGTCCGGAAGCGGGCTCCGATGCCGCCTCGATGGTCGACACCGGAATCATCTGCAAGGGCGAATTCGAGGGCCGTGAGGTCCTGGGCCTCCGCCTCAACTGGCACAAGCGCTACATCACGCTCGGCCCGGTCGCGACGCTGCTGGGTCTCGCCTTCAAAGCCTATGATCCCGATCATCTGGTCGGCGATCGGGAAGAGCTCGGCATCACGGTGGCGCTGATCCCGACCAACCTGCCCGGCGTCGAGATCGGCCAGCGGCATCTGCCGTCGATGCAGGTGTTCCAGAACGGCCCGAACCGGGGCCGCGACGTCTTCATCCCGCTCGACTATGTCATTGGCGGCGAGGCCCGGCTCGGGCAGGGCTGGAAGATGCTGATGACGGCGCTCGCCGCCGGCCGCGGCATCTCGCTGCCGTCGCTCTCGGCGGCCGGCGCGGCCTACGCTGCGCGCACCACCGGCGCCTATGCCCGCATCCGCGAGCAGTTCGGCATCTCCATCTCCAAGTTCGAGGGCGTCGAGGAGCCGCTCGCGCGCATCGTCGCCACCGCCTATCAGCTCGATGCTGCGCGGCGGCTGACCTGCGCGGCGCTTAATGCCGGCGTCCATCCCGCCGTCATCTCCGGCATCATGAAGCTGCACGCGACCGAGCGCATGCGCACCGCCATTGATGACGCGATGGACATCCACGGCGGCAAGGCCGTGATCGATGGTCCGCAAAATTATCTCGGCAATCTCCACCGCGCCGCGCCGGTCGGCATCACGGTCGAGGGCGCCAACATCCTCACCCGCAATCTCATCGTGTTCGGGCAGGGCGCGATCCGCGCGCATCCTTATCTGCTCAACGAGATGAATGCGCTGGCCGATACCGACCGCGAGCGCGGACTCACCGCGTTCGACAAGGCGTTCTGGAAGCACGTCGGCCACAGCTTCCGGACACTGTTGCGCGCGTTCGGCCGCAGCTGGACCTTCGGCGCCTTCGCACTTGCGCCTGACGCGGGCGATGCCACGCCGTTCTATCGCCAGCTCTCGCGCTATTCCGCGGCGTTTGCGCTCTGCGCCGACATGGCGCTGCTCACGCTTGGCGGCGCGCTCAAGCGCAAGGAGATGCTGTCGGCGCGCTTCGGCGACATTCTCTCCGAGCTCTACTTGCTCTCTGCCGCGCTAAAACGCTGGCAGGACGAGGGCCGGCAGAAGGAAGACTTTGCCGCGCTGGAATGGTGCATGGCGACGGGCTTCCGAACGATCGAGAACCGGCTGGCCGAGATTCTCGCCAATCTGCCGAACCGCTTCATTGCCGTGATCCTCAAGCTCGTGGTGCAGCCTTTCGGCGCGCGCGTGCTCGGGCCCTCCGATCGCGTCGTGCACCAATGCGCTGGCATTGTGCTTGAGCCCTCGGCCGCGCGCGATCGCCTGACGCCGGATCTCGCCCATGTCGATGACGATGGCGGCTTCGCCCGGCTGGAGCGCGCGTTCGAGCTGGTGGCGAGCACAGATGCGATCGCCAGGCGCATGCGCGCGGCGCACCTCCGCGACACCAAGGAGGCCGTCGCGAAGGGCGTGATCACGCAGGCCGAAGGCGAGCAGCTTTCCGTCGCTCATAAAGCGGTCACTGAAGTGATCGAGGTCGACGATTTTGCGCCGGAGGCGCTGTCGCCGATTTACAAGAAAACCGGCGACGTGCATCAGTTCTTCCAGGAACTCGGTGAGCAGAGGGCGGCGAGCTGATGGCACGACCGGTTTTCATCGTCGACGGCAGCCGGACGCCGTTTCTGAAGGCGCGTTCGGGGCCGGGGCCGTTCACGCCGGTCGATCTCGCCGTGCAATGCGGCCGGCCGCTCTTGGCCCGCCAGCCGTTTTCACCGGATGATTTCGACCAGGTCATCCTCGGCTGTGTCAACGTCATCGCCGGCGAGATGAACCCGGCGCGCGTCGCAGCCCTCCGCCTCGGCATGGGCGAGGACATGGTCGCCTTCACCGTGCAGATCAATTGCGGCTCGGGCATGCAGTCGATCGACACCGCCTATCGCTACATCCGCGAAGGCCATGCCGACATGATCCTGGCCGGCGGCACCGAGGCGCTCAGCCACGCGCCGCTGGTCTGGCCCAATTCCGGCGTGCGCTGGTTCGCCGGGCTTGCCACCGCCAAGGGCTTGGCCGCCAAGCTCGCGGCGGCGTTCAGGCTGCGGCCGCGCGATCTCAAGCCGATCATTGGCCTCGAGCGCGGGCTGACCGATCCCGTCACCGAATTGAACATGGGCCAGACCGCGGAGGTCGTCGGCCATCTCTTTGGCATTACGCGCGCACAATCCGATGCCTATGCCGCCGAGAGCCATCGCCGGCTGGCTCATGCGCAAGCCGAGGGCTTTCTAAAGGGCGAGGTCGAGACCGCGTTCTCTCGCGACGGCAAGTTCTTCGACCATGACGACGGCGTGCGGCCGGACTCGACGGCCGAGACGCTCGCAAAGCTCCGGCCGGCGTTCGAGCGCCCCTGGGGCCAGGTCACCGCCGGCAATTCCTCGCAGATCACCGATGGAGCGTCCTGGGTGATCCTTGCCTCCGACGCAGCGGTGGCAAAGCACAGGCTGACGCCGAAGGCCGCAATCGTCGACAGCCATTGGGCCGCCCTCGATCCCAGCATCATGGGGCTCGGCCCGGTGATGTCGGCAACGCCGCTGCTTCAGCGCAACGGCCTCACCATCAAGGACGTCGAAACCTGGGAGCTGAACGAGGCTTTTGCCACGCAAGTGCTCGGCTGCCTCGCCGCGTGGAATGACGACAAATTCTGCCGCGAGATCCTGAAGCTCGACGGCGCGGCCGGCGAGATCGACCGTGACAGGCTCAACGTCGACGGCGGCGCCATCTCGCTCGGTCATCCCGTTGGCACCTCCGGCAACCGCATCGTGCTGCATCTCGTCAACGCGATGAAACGGCTTGGCACGCGGCGTGGCGTCGCCACCGAATGCATCGGCGGCGGGCTCGGCGGCGCCATGCTGATCGAGGCGGTATGACCATGGACTCGAAGATCATGACCGCGCTCGGCGACCGGGTGCTGACGCTCGGGCCGCAGGCCGCGCCCGGCGGTCCGTACAAGCACTTCAGGCTGACGCGCGATGCCGATGGCGTCGCCTGGCTGCTGTTCGACGGCGCCGACGCCAGCGCCAATACGCTCTCCTCGGACGTGATGGAGGAGTTCGACGCGGTACTCGCGGCGATCGAGACCGAGCGGCCGGCCGGTCTCGTGATCCGCTCGGCAAAGCCGTCCGGCTTCATCGCGGGCGCCGACGTCAACGAATTCCGCGGCGCCAGCGATCCCGGGATGGTGGAGACGCGCATCCGCGCCGCGCATGCCGTGGTCGATCATCTGGAAGCGTTGAGGCTGCCGACCGTCGCGGTGATCCACGGCTTCTGTCTCGGCGGCGGGCTGGAGGTCGCGCTGGCCTGTCAGTCGCGCATCGCGATCGACGGCGCGCGCTTCGGCTTCCCCGAGGTGATGCTGGGCCTGCATCCCGGCCTCGGTGGCACCGCGCGTTTCACCGCGCTGGTCAACCCGACCCAGTCGATGGCGCTGATGCTGACCGGCCGCACCATCGATGCGCGCCGCGCCAAGTCGCTCGGCCTCGTCGACACCGTGACCCAGGAGCGCCACGTCCGCGGCGCCGTGAAGGATGCACTGTTCGGCCGGTTGAAGCGAGCTCGTCCAGGATTTCTCACGCGCGGGGCCAACCTCTCGCTCGTGCGCGGGCTGCTCGCAAAGCGCATGCGCGCAGAGGCGGCGAAGGCCGCGTCCCGCGAGCACTACCCCGCGCCTTACGCGCTGATCGATCTCTGGGAGACTCATGGCGGCAGCAAGGCCGCGATGCTCAAGGCTGAGCAGGCGTCGTTCGCCAAGTTGATGGTGACCCCGACGGCGCAGAATCTGATCCGCGTGTTCTTCCTGCGCGAGCAGATGAAGAAGGCTGCCGGCGGCGGCAACGCGATCAAGCACGTCCACGTTATCGGCGCCGGCGCCATGGGCGGCGACATCGCGGCTTGGGTAGCCGGGCAGGGGCTGCGCGTCTCGCTCGCCGACATGAAGGCGGAGCCGATCGCGGGTGCGGTGAAGCGGGCCGCGGAGCTCTACGGTAAGATCATCCGCAAGCCGACCGAGGTGCGCGACGCGCTCGATCGCCTGATCCCAGACATGGACGGGGAGGGCGTCCGCAACGCCGATCTCATCATCGAGGCGGTGCCGGAAAAGCTCGAGCTGAAGCAGAAGGTCTATGCCGGCCTCGAGCCCAGGATGAAGCCGGGTGCGATCCTGGCGACCAACACATCCAGCATTCCGCTTCAGGATTTGCGCACCACGCTGGCGCGGCCCGAGCGGCTGGTTGGCCTGCACTTCTTCAACCCGGTGTCGCGGCTGCAACTGGTCGAGGTCGTCAGCCATGACGGCAACGATGCGCAAGTGCTGCAAGCGGCCCTTGCCTTTATCGGTGCGATCGATCGCCTGCCGCTACGCGTCAAGAGCTCGCCCGGCTTCCTCGTCAACCGCGCACTGACGCCCTACATGCTGGAGGCGATGGTGATGCTGGACGAGAAGACCGACCAGCGCCTGATCGACGCCGCGGCCGAACAGTTCGGCATGCCGATGGGGCCGATCGAACTCGCCGATCAGGTGGGCCTCGACATCTGCCTCGATGTCGGTGACATGCTGCGCACCAAATTCGGCGATTTTCTGCCGCCGACGCCGGCCTGGCTGCGCGAGAAGGTCGCCAAGGGCGAGCTCGGCCGCAAGACCGGCAAAGGCTTCTACATTTGGAAGGACGGCAAGGCGGAGAAGGCAGCGCTGCCCGAGACCGGCCCGCGCGTCACCGACCAGATGATCGACCGCCTGGTGCTGCCGATGTCCAATGTCTGCGTTGCGGCGCTTCGGGAAGGCATCGTCGACGATCCCGATGCAGTCGATGGCGCCATGATCTTCGGCACCGGTTATGCGCCGTTCCGCGGCGGTCCACTGAATTATGCGCGCACGCGCGGTATTGAAAACATTGTATCCAGCCTGCGCGCGCTGGCCGAACGATTCGGCGAACGCTTTGCGCCCGATCCGGGCTGGGATAATTTCAAGTGAGAGCCATATGAGCGAAAAGTCCGATACCGCGCCGCGCGGCGATCTCTGCATCCGCACGCTGGCGATGCCGGCCGACACCAACGCCAATGGCGACATTTTCGGCGGCTGGCTGCTGAGCCAGATGGACGTCGGCGGCGGCGTGTTCGCGTCCAAGACGGCGAAGTCGCGCACTGTGACCGTCGCGATCGAGGCGATGAATTTTCGCAAAGCCGTCTATGTTGGCGATCTCGTCTCGGTCTATGCCAATCTCGTGCGGGTCGGCCGCACCTCGATGACCGTGCATCTCGAAGCATGGGCGCTGCGACGCGGAGAGGAGCATCCGTTCCTCGTCACCGATGGAAATTTTACCTATGTCTCGATCGACGAGCATGGCCGCCCGCAGGAAGTTCGCCCGACCGACGCGCCGATTGCGACGTAATCGCGCGCGGTTTTGCGTCGCATCTCACGAACCTGTCCGGCCCATCAAACGCGGCGCGCATGAGTCAACGCGTCGCGGCTTTGCCAAGAACGGGTCATAAAACGGATGAGGTCCCGGCGTACTCAATAGCGCGTCGATTCGGGGTGGAAACCGGCTGATTTGCCTGAGGAACTTTCGGGCAGGGACCCGGTTATTTGCCCGCACTGAGGAATCTACGGGCCATGCCGGACAGCTACATTATCGAAGTTAACTCGGAAACCGCGGGCATCGTCGTTCGCAGCCAGGGCGGCTACTGCTTCTTCGCCTCATCCCACCAATTCAATCGCCTCGAAGGCCAGCTCTTCCGCAACGCCCGCGAAGCCGAACGCGCTGCGCGCAAGCTGGTGAACGGCGAGGTGAAGGAGGCGGCTTGACTGACACTGTCATTCCGGGACGCGCGAAGCGCGAACCCGGAATCTATCATGCTGCAGACATTGCCGACTAATGGATTCCGGGCCCGCGCCTTCGCGTCCCGGAATGACGGTGGATCACAACTTCGTCGCCGCGCGCGACAAGAGCTTCCACTCGTCGCCTTGCTTCTGCCAGTTCATCAGGATGTGAAGGTTGGTCGGCACTTTTTTCCCGTCGGCCGCCATCTCCTGCTCCGCGACCCAGTGGAAGCGGACGATCGCGGCGGGGCCAACGACCTTGATGGTCGGGTCCTTGTATTCGATCGAGAGAAACTTTGATTTGCCGTCGGTGGCGTTGGCGATGAAGGTCGCCTTGTCCTCGACCTTGCCGCTGGAATGGCTGTAGCTGAGATCGTCCCAGCACAGCGCGCCGAGCGCCTTGGGGTCGGCCGCAATCTGGGCGAGGCGGAAGGCCTCGACCTTCTTCGCCACGGCTTCCTCGTCCGCCGACGCGGCGAGCGCCGGTGACGCGAGCGCAAGCACTGAGATAGCCAGAGTCGAGAGAGCCAGATCGCGTCGGTTGATCGTCATCGTTTCCTCCTTTTTGGTCTTGCATGGAGTGTTGCAGCCGCGCGCGGCTTTGTCGAGTGTCGCGTGGTGGTCATGCACGTGCGTCATTGCGCGTTTGAGGCTGTATTGATACGTCTTCCGCATTGATGCGTCCTGCATTTGGGAAAGTACGGAAATGATCGAAGCTCTCGGCAAGTCGCTGCTGTTCGACATCGACGGCACGCTCGCCAACACCGATCCGCTGCATCTCAAGGCCTTCAACCAGGTGCTTGGGCCGCGCGGCCATGTGTTCGATCACGCGCGCTTCTCGAAAGAGCTGCAAGGCTTCGGCAACGCGTCGATCGGCGAGCGCTTTCTGCCCGACGAAACCGTGGAACGGCGCGCGGTGATCCTCGGCGAGAAGGAAGAAGTCTTCCGCACCCTCGTCGCCGGGCAGATCGAACCGCTGCCAGGCCTGATGGCGTTGCTCGACCGGGCGGACGCCGCCGGCATTCCCATGGTCGCCGTGACCAACGCGCCGCGTCTGAACGCCGAGCTGTTGCTCTCAGGCCTCGGCATCACCCACCGCTTCAAGGCGCTCGTGATCGGCGACGAACTGCCGCACGGCAAGCCGCATCCGCTGCCCTATCAGGAAGGCCTTCGTTTCGTCGGCGGCAGCGCGGCGGCGTCGATCGCATTCGAGGACTCCCGCTCGGGCGTGCAGTCCGCCACCGCCGCCGGGATTCCGACGATTGGCATCCGGACCAGCCTCAGCCACGCTGACCTTGTGGGCGCCGGTGCGATCGCCTCCGCCAGCGCCTTCGACGATCCGGAACTGCTTGCGCGTCTCGCTTCCGCGATGTCGTGGTGAGGGGCATCGTCCGTCGTTGACCGGACGCGCGAACCGCCGCACGATGCGGCATCCAGATTTGAGGCCATTGCTGTGACCGGACTGACCCATCGCCAAGCCGAAATCCTCAACATCGCGCGCGCCTCGGGCCGCGTCATGGTCGACGAGCTCGCGCGCAAGTTCGAGGTCTCGGCGCAGACCATCCGCAAGGACCTCAATGATCTCTGCGAGCGGAGATCGCTGACCCGCATCCATGGCGGCGCCATCATCGCCTCCGGCGTCGAGAACCTGGCTTACGAGGCGCGCCGCTTCGTCGCCGCCGACGAGAAGAAGGCGATCGGCGCTGCCGCCGCATCGCTGATCCCGAACGGCTGCTCGCTGTTCATCAACATCGGCACCACCACCGAGGAGGTGGCGAGCGCGCTGACTTCGCACGAGGACCTTCTCGTCATTACTAACAATCTCAATGTCGCCATGCTGCTCTACCGTCATCCCCGCATCGAGGTGGTGGTGGCCGGCGGCACGGTGCGGCGCGCCGACGGCGCCGTGGTCGGCTCGACCGCGACGCAGCTGATCGGCCAGTTCAAGGTCGACTACGCCATCATCGGGGCGTCCGCAATCGACGAGGAGGGCGCTCTGCTCGACTTCGACTATCGCGAGGTGCAGGTTGCCCAAGCCATCATCGCCAACGCCCGCAGCGTCATGCTGGTCGCCGATTCCACCAAGCTGCGCCGGAGCGCGCCGGTGCGCATCGCCCACATCACCCAGATCCAGACCTTCGTCACCGATCAGGAGCTCCCCGAGCGCCTCGCCACCATCTGCCACAGCAAGGGCATCGAGGTGGTCGAGGCGATGCCGAAGGGGGCGGACATTGAGGACGCCCAGGCCGATGTGCAGGACGCCGCGCCTGAGGCCACTCCGGTGGTGCGGCTCCGGTAGCGGCTTAAGCGCCGTCCCACGGGTTGAGCAGCGGCACGCCCGTAGGTTCGAAATCTCCCACATTGCGCGTAACCACCGTCAAACCGTGAACAAGCGCGGTTGCTGCGATGAGCGCGTCGCGTTCGGCCCGCGGGTTAGGGACGTGAAGTTGCGCGCGGCGCTGTGCCACGGCCGTGTCGATGGCTAGGATCCGTCCCTCGAAACGAACCAGAATTTGACCGTCGATCCATGTGCGCAGGACGGCACCTCGCGCCGCGTCCTTGCGCTCGATCAGGCGCGCGCCCAGTTCGACTTCGAGTATCGAGATGACGGACATGAAAAAATTGGCCGCGGGAATTGCATTGGCCCAGGCGACGACATTGCGATCCGCTCTATCTGGTCGCCTCAGTTCGGAAATAACGTTGGTGTCCAGCAGAAACATCAGTCGAGGTCGGCAGATTTGAAGATCCCGCCGGCCATGCGGGGCGGATCGAAATCAAAGTCCGCGCCCGACTGCGCCAGAGCTTCGGCGAGACTCATATGTCCGCCGGTCAAACGCAAATAGTCCTCGATGGTCAGCAGGACATGGGCCGGGCGGCCGCGGTCCGTAATGAAGACGGGCCCTTGCGAGGCCGCCTTTTTCGCGCCGCTGGTGTCCTGATTGAATTCTCGACTCGTGAGGGTGGTCACCATCGTCAGCCTCCCGGTTTGTGGCTCTCAGTTGAGTAACCGTATATGTAGATATGTTGCTACATTCAAGCGCCAGCCTGAGCGATCACTAGCGCTTGGATGCGTCCAATCGGCCGCCCCGCCGGGGTGTTGAAAAGTTCCTCTTTCACTTCCCTTCGCCTCTCTTTCATCTTGCTTTCGTTTTTTGGTGTGATCTAATCAAAAACGAAAGTCACCGCTCGAGGGAACGAGCGGTCGCCGGGGGATGCGTCTGTTGGAGCGTATTTTCGACCTCGCCATCATTGGAGGCGGTGTTAACGGCTGCGGCATCGCGCGCGACGCGGTGGGCCGCGGCAACACGGTTTTCCTGTGCGAAATGAACGATCTGGCGAGCGGGACCTCGTCTTGGTCGACCAAGCTCGTTCATGGCGGCCTGCGCTATCTCGAATATTACGAGTTCCGGCTGGTCCGTGAGGCGCTGATCGAGCGCGAGATCCTCTGGGGCATCGCGCCCCACATCATCCGCCCATTGCGTTTCGTTTTGCCGCACCATGCCGGCCTGCGTCCGGCCTGGCTGCTCCGCCTCGGCCTCTTCCTCTACGATCACATCGGTGGCCGTCACCTGCTGCCGGCGACCCGGTCGGTCGACCTCAGGCGCGATGAGGTCGGCAAGCCGCTGATCCCGAATCGCTACGCCCGCGCCTTCGAATATTCCGACTGCTTCGTCGATGACGCCCGCCTCGTCGTGCTCAATGCGCGCGATGCCGCCGACAAAGGCGCCGAGATCCGCACCCGCACCCGCGCCACCGAGATCCGCCAGTCCGATGGCATCTGGACAGTGAGCATGATCGACACGTTGACCGGCGTGCGGTCGTCGATTCGGGCGAAGGCCCTGGTCAATGCCGGCGGCCCCTGGGTCGAGGACGTGCTCGGCCGCGGCGCCGGGGTCAATGCCAAAGCCAAGGTGCGCCTGGTGCAGGGCTCGCACATCGTGGTGAAAAAGCTCTATGATCACGACCGCGCCTACATGTTCCAGAATGCCGATGGCCGCATCATCTTCGTGATTCCCTACCAGGACGACTTCACGCTGATCGGCACCACCGATCGCGATTATGACGGCGACCCTGCCAAGGTGAAGGCGACGCCTGAGGAGATCCAGTATCTCTGCGCCGCCGCGAGCGAATATCTGGCCAAGCCCGTGAGTCCGGAGGACGTGGTCTGGACCTATTCCGGTGTACGACCGCTCTATGACGACGGCGCCAACGAGGCCAAGGCCGCGACCCGCGACTACGTGTTCGAGCTCGACACCCCCGGCGGCGTGCCGCTGCTGTCGATCTATGGCGGCAAGATCACGACCTACCGCCGCCTCGCCGAGGAGGCGCTGGAACGGCTCGCGCCGTATCTTCGCAGTGCGAAAGCGCGCGAGGGCTGGACCGGCAAATGGCCGCTGCCCGGCGGCGACATGGGCGTGTCCGATGTAGACGGCCTGATCGCCGAGCTCCAGCGCGGCTATCCCTTCCTCAGCCATGAGCACGCGCGGCGCCTTGCGCGCGCCTACGGCACCCGGGCGATCAAGCTGCTGGGCGATGCGAAGTCCGCGGTCGATCTCGGCCAGGCTTTTGGTGCGACACTGACCCAGCGCGAGGTCCGCTATCTCATGGCCAATGAATGGGCCGTCACCGCGGAGGACATCGTCTGGCGCCGTTCCAAGCTCGGCCTGCGACTAAGTGCCGACGAGATCGCGGCGCTTGATGACTGGATCAGGGCCCATGCCGTGCCGCAAAGTCCTCTGCTGGAAGCAGGAGGACGTTCATGAGCGTGACACTCGATCACGTGACTCGGACCGTCGACGGTATCGCGCACATCCGCGACGTCTCGCTGACGCTCGAGAGCGGCACGCTCAACGTGCTGCTCGGGCCGACGCTGTCGGGCAAGACCTCGATCATGCGGCTGCTCGCCGGCCTCGACAAGCCGACATCAGGCAAGGTGCTGGTTGGCGGCAAGGATGTCACCGGCGCCGACGTGCGCCAGCGTTCGGTCGCGATGGTCTACCAGCAGTTCATCAATTACCCCTCGCTTTCGGTGTACGAGAACATCGCTTCGCCCCTGCGCGTGCAGGGCAAGCCGCGCGCCGAGATCGAGAAGCGCGTGGCGGAGGCCGCAAGGCTGCTGCGGCTCGAGCCGTTCCTGAAGCGCACGCCGCTCCAGCTCTCGGGCGGCCAGCAGCAGCGCACCGCGATCGCGCGGGCGCTGGTCAAGGGCGCCGATCTCGTGCTGCTCGACGAGCCGCTCGCCAACCTTGACTACAAGCTGCGCGAGGAGCTGCGCGCCGAGCTGCCGCGCATCTTCGAGGCCTCTGGCGCGATCTTCGTCTATGCCACCACCGAGCCGACCGAGGCGCTGCTGCTCGGCGGCAACACGGTCTGCATGTGGGAGGGCCAGGCACTCCAGATCGGCCAGACCGCCAACGTCTATCGCCGCCCGCAGACCTTGCGCGTCGCGCAGGTGTTTTCCGATCCGCCGCTCAACCTCGTCGGCATCGAGAAGAAGAACGGGCAGGTCGCCTACGCCGGCGGCACGGCGTCGACAGCCTCGGGCCTCTATGCGGGTCTGCCCGACGGCGCCTATCGCGTCGGCTTCCGCGCCCACCAGCTCGCCCTTGCCAATGGCGAGGCCGAGCGCCATTCATTCCACGCCACGGTCACGGTGACCGAGATCACCGGTTCGGAGAGCTTTGTGCATTTGACCCGCGACGGATTGAACTGGGTTGCGGTGCTGCATGGCGTGCATGAGTTCGAACCCGGCCAGACCATCGATGCCGTGCTCGATCCGAACGATGTCTTTGTGTTCGACGCGGCCGACCGCTTGGTCGCCGCTCCGAGCTCATAGGGGAGATGCGCCATGGCCCGCATTGACCTCGTCGATCTCGCCCATTCCTACGGCGGCAACGATGCGCCGCAGGAAAGCTTTGCGCTCAAGCCCGTCACCATGACCTGGCGGCAGGGCGGCGCCTATGCGCTGCTTGGCCCAAGCGGCTGCGGCAAGACCACACTGCTCAACGTCATCTCCGGCATCATCACGCCTTCGCGCGGCAAGATCCTGTTCGACGGCGAGGACATCACGCCGCTGTCGACCCAGAAGCGCAACATCGCCCAGGTGTTCCAGTTTCCTGTCATCTACGACACCATGACGGTGGGGCAGAACCTGGCGTTTCCGCTCAAGAACCGCGGCGTGCCGAAGGCCGAAATCGACAAGCGCGTCGCCGAGATCGGCCGCCTGCTCGATCTCGAACCCTATCTGAATCGCAAGGCGACGCGCCTCACGGCGGATGCCAAGCAAAAAATCTCGCTCGGCCGCGGCCTGGTCCGCTCCGACGTCGCGGCCGTGCTGTTCGACGAGCCGCTGACCGTGATCGACCCCGAGCTGAAATGGCAGCTCCGCTCCAAGCTGAAGGCGCTGCATCGCGAGCTCGACCTCACGATGATCTACGTCACCCACGACCAAACCGAGGCGCTGACCTTCGCCGACACCGTTGTCGTCATGCACGACGGCCGCGTGGTGCAGAGCGGCACGCCGGCCGAGCTGTTCGACAAACCGGCGCACACCTTCGTCGGCTATTTCATCGGCTCGCCCGGCATGAATATCCTGCCGGCGGAGGTGAGGGGACGTGAGGCCAAAGTCGACGGCCATGTCATCGCGCTCAACCGCAGTTACGACAACCTTCCCGCAGGCGCCAAAATCGAGATCGGCGTGCGTCCCGAATTCGTGGAGGCCGTTGCGCCCACGCCGAGCCTGCTCACGTCAAAGATCGAGCGCATCGACGATCTCGGCCGCATCCGCTTCGCGCGCGTCCGCCTCGGCGAGACCAAGATCGCGGTGCGGGCGCCGGGCGGCTTCACGAGCCCGAACGGCAACGCCGGACTGAAATTCGATCCGGCGCATGTCCACGTCTATGCCGACAGCCTTCTGGTGGAGGGAGCCGCCTGATGGACAAGACCATCAACCAAAAAGCCTGGTTTCTGGTGCTGCCGGTGTTCCTGGTCGTCGCCTTCTCAGCGGTGCTGCCGCTGATGACGGTGGTGAACTATTCGATGCAGGATACGTTCGGCAACAACCAGTTCTTCTGGAACGGCGTCGGCTGGTTCAAGGAGCTGCTCGATCCCTCGACCGATCTCGGCGGCCGCTTCCTCGCCTCGCTCGGCCGCAATCTGTTCTTCTCGCTGGTGATCCTCGCCATCGAGGTGCCGCTCGGCATCGTCGTCGCGCTGTCGATGCCGCGCCAGGGCTGGACGGTCGCGGCCTGCCTCGTCATCCTCGCGCTGCCGCTGCTGATTCCGTGGAACGTGGTCGGCACCATCTGGCAGATCTTCGGCCGGCCCGACATCGGCCTGCTCGGCTATGTCCTCAACGCCATCGGCCTCGACTACAATTACGTCTCCAACGATATCGATGCCTGGGTCACAGTCATCGTGATGGACGTCTGGCACTGGACCAGCCTCGTCGCGCTCTTGTGCTATGCCGGCCTGAAGTCGATTCCCGAAGCCTATTATCAGGCCGCCCAGATCGACGGCGCCTCCCGCTGGGCCGTGTTCAAGGCGATCCAGCTGCCGAAGATGAACCGCGTGCTCTTGATCGCGGTGCTGCTGCGCTTCATGGACAGCTTCATGATCTATACCGAGCCGTTCGTCGTCACCGGCGGTGGGCCCGGCAACTCCACCACCTTTGTCTCGATCGAGCTGGTCAAGATTGCGCTCGGCCAGTTCGACCTCGGCAAGGCCGCTGCGCTGTCGCTGGTCTACAATTTGATCATCCTGATCGTGTGCTGGATCTTCTACACCGTGATGACCAATGCCGGCGCCGAACGAAAGGTCCAGGCGGAGAGTGAGCCGGCAGTGGAGCCGAAGCCTTCGGCCGCGCTCAAGCCCGTGCCCGCGCTCAAGCCAAAGGAAGGAGTGGCCTGATGCATTCGATCCCCGGCCGCCGGCTCATCATGGCGCTGTTCCTGATCTTCCTGCTGTTGCCGATCTACTGGCTCGTCAACATGAGCTTCAAGACCAATAGCGAAATCGTCTCGACGATGACGCTGTGGCCGCACACGCCGACGCTGCAGCACTACAGGCGCATCTTCACCGACGAGAGCTGGTATTCCGGCTACATCAACTCGCTGGAATACGTCGTCCTCAACACCATCATCTCGATCTCGGTGGCGCTGCCGGCAGCCTACGCGTTCTCGCGCTACCGTTTCCTCGGCGACAAGCACCTGTTCTTCTGGCTGCTGTCGAACCGCATGGCGCCGGCGGCGGTCTATGCGCTGCCGTTCTTCAACCTCTATTCGGCGATCGGCCTGTTCGATACGCCCTGGGCCGTTGCGCTCGCGCACTGCATCTTCAACGTCCCGCTGGCGGTGTGGATCCTCGAAGGCTTCGTCTCCGGCGTGCCGCGCGAGATCGACGAGACCGCCTTCCTCGACGGCTATTCCTTCCCGCGCTTCTTCGTCAAGATCCTGGTGCCGCTGATCGCCAGCGGCATCGGCGTCGCCGCCTTCTTCTGCTTCATGTTCTCCTGGGTCGAACTGCTGCTCGCACGCACGCTGACCTCGGTGCAGGCAAAGCCGATCGCCGCGATCATGACGCGTACGGTGTCGGCGGCCGGCATGGACTGGGGGCTGCTGGCGGCGGCCGGCGTGCTCACCATCATTCCCGGCGCGCTCGTGATCTGGTTCGTCCGCAATTACATCGCGAGCGGTTTTGCGCTCGGCCGCGTCTAGGAGGCATCAATGGAATCTATTGCATGGATGGCCTGGACGCTGCCGACCGCGATCTTCTTCGCCGCGCTCGCCTGCACGCTTGCGGTCATGACTTACCTTGCCGCGGTCTACCCCGAAGCCGAGCGTGTCGGCGTGCTCAGTATTCCGACCACGCGCGGCGACCGCCTGTTCATCTCGCTGATCTCGGCGGCCGTCATCCACTTGCTGTGGATCGGTCTCGTCGGCACCGACGCGATTGCGACGCTGCCGATCGGCGAGGAGGGTTTTGAGATTTCGAGCCTGTGGCTCGCAAGTGGAATTTCGCTGGCCACGGCCGTGCTCATTTTTCGCACGGTCTGACGCTCGCGAAGGAACGGCCAGATCCGGGGGGCAATCCGGGTCTGTATAAAAGTTTGTCGCTGCAACGGAGGAACAACATGCGACAGTTTAGGAGAAGGGAACGTCCATTGACCAAGAAGAGCTTTCTGACCATGTCGAGCGCCGCCGCCATCATCGCGGTGTCGTTCGCCGTCTCGGCGCCGGTCCGCGCCGCCGACGATGCCACGATCCAGAAGTGGATTGCGGAATTCCAGCCCTCGACCCTGTCGAAGGACGACCAGAAGAAGGAGCTGGAATGGTTCGCCAAGGCCGCCGAACCGTTCAAGGGTATGGAGATCAACGTCGTCTCCGAGACCATCACGACCCACGAATACGAATCGCAGACGCTGGCGAAAGCGTTCTCCGAGCTCACCGGCATCAAGCTCAAGCACGACATCATCCAGGAAGGTGACGTCGTCGAGAAGCTGCAGACCCAGATGCAGTCCGGCAAGAACGTGTACGATGGCTGGATCAACGATTCCGACCTGATCGGCACCCACTTCCGCTACGGCCAGACCATCGCGCTGTCGGACTACATGAACGGCGAGGGCAAGGACGTCACCGACCCCATGCTCGACGTCAACGACTTCATCGGCAAGTCGTTCGGCACCGCGCCCGACGGCAAGCTCTATCAGCTGCCCGACCAGCAGTTCGCCAACCTCTACTGGTTCCGCTACGACTGGTTCACCAACCCCGACTACAAGGCCAAGTTCAAGGCCAAGTATGGCTACGAGCTCGGCGTTCCCGTGAACTGGTCGGCCTATGAGGACATCGCCGAGTTCTTCACCAACGACATCAAGGAGATCAATGGCGTCAAGGTCTACGGCCATATGGACTATGGCAAGAAGGACCCCTCGCTCGGCTGGCGTTTCACCGACGCCTGGCTGTCGATGGCCGGCAACGGCGACAAGGGCATTCCGAACGGCCTGCCGGTCGACGAATGGGGCATCCGCATGGAAGGCTGCCGTCCGGTCGGCTCCTCCATCGAGCGTGGCGGCGACACCAACGGTCCCGCCGCGGTCTACTCGATCACCAAGTACCTGGAGTGGATGAAGAAGTATGCTCCGCCGCAGGCCCAGGGCATGACCTTCTCCGAGTCGGGTCCGGTGCCGGCGCAGGGCAACATCGCCCAGCAGATGTTCTGGTACACCGCCTTCACCGCCGACATGGTGAAGCCGGGCATCGCCGTGATGAACGCGGACGGTACGCCGAAATGGCGTATGGCTCCCTCGCCGCATGGCGCGTACTGGAAGGAAGGCATGAAGCTCGGCTACCAGGACGCCGGCTCCGCGACGCTCCTGAAGTCGACGCCGCCTGACCGCCGCAAGGCGGCCTGGCTCTATCTCCAGTTCATCGTCTCCAAGACGGTGTCGCTCAAGAAGAGCCATGTCGGTCTCACCTTCATCCGTGAATCCGACATCTGGGACAAGTCGTTCACCGAGCGTGCGCCGAAGCTCGGCGGCCTGATCGAGTTCTACCGCTCGCCCGCGCGCGTGCAGTGGACCCCGACCGGCAACAACGTGCCCGACTATCCGAAGCTCGCGCAGTTGTGGTGGCAGAACATCGGCGATGCGTCGTCCGGTACGAAGACGCCGCAGCAGGCGATGGATGCCCTTGCGGCCGCCCAGGACTCCGTGATGGAGCGTCTGGAGAAGTCGGGCGTGCAGGGCGCCTGCGGTCCGAAGCTGCACAAGAAGGAGTCTGCCGAGTTCTGGTTCGCCAAGGCCCAGAAGGACGGCACGATCGCCCCGCAGCGCAAGCTCGCCAACGAAAAGCCGAAGGGCGAGACGGTCGACTACGACACGCTGATCAAGTCGTGGCCGGCGACCCCGCCCAAGCGCGCGGAAGCGAAGTAAGCGGCGCGTAGCGTCATGCAATGCGAAAGGCCGGGAGCAATCCCGGCCTTTTTGTTTTGCCATCGTGATGACGAGCTTGCAGCAGCAGCGCGCCCCACACACTGGGTGTCATCGCCCGCGAAGGCGGGCGATCCCGTACGCCGCAGCCTCTCGGCTTGACCACAACGGCCTCTGGAATGCTGGATGTCCCGCCTTCGCGGGGCATGACAGCTGTCGTGTGGTCGGCCCTTACTCCGCCGGCTCGGCCGCCAGCGTCGGGTAATCCGTATATCCCTTCGCGCCGCCGCCGTAAAACGTGGTCTTGTCCCAGTCATTCAGGCCTGCGCCCTGCTTCAGCCGCTCGACGAGGTCGGGGTTGGAGATGAACGGCTTGCCGAACGCGATCAGGTCGGCGGCGCCCGCATCCAGCACCTTGGTGGCGAGGTCGAAATCGTAGCCATTGTTGGCGACGTAGGCGCCGGAGAAGCGCTTGCGCAAGGACGCATAGTCGAACGGGGCGATGTCGCGCGGGCCGCCTGTGGCGCCCTCGACGACGTGGAGATAGACCAGCTTGAGCGCGCTGAGGCCGTCGACGATGTGATCGAACAGGGCTTGCGGATCGGAATCGGAAGCGTCGTTGGAGGGGGTCACTGGTGAGATGCGGATGCCGGTGCGCTCAGCGCCGGCTTCGGCGGCGACCGCTTTGGAGACTTCCAGCATCAGCCGCGCGCGGTTCTCGATCGAGCCGCCATAGGCATCCAGGCGCTTGTTGGCGCCGTCCCGCGCGAACTGGTCGAGCAGATAGCCGTTGGCGCCGTGGATCTCGACGCCATCGAAGCCCGCTTCCAGCGCGTTCTTCGTGGCCCGCTTGAAATCGTCGATGATCCCAGGGATTTCGGAAAGCTCGAGCGCGCGCGGCTCGGAGACGTCGGCGAAGGTGCCGTTCACGAAGGTCTTGCCCTTGGCGCGGATTGCGCTCGGCGCGACGGGCGCTGCGCCATTCGCCTGGAGATCGACATGCGAGATGCGGCCGACATGCCAGAGCTGGATGAAGATCTTGCCGCCGCGCTCGTGCACTTTGTCGGTGACCTTGCGCCAGCCGGCGACCTGCTCCCTGGAGTAGATGCCGGGGGTGTCCTGGTAGCCTTGGCCCTGCCGCGAGACCTGGCTCGCTTCGGTGATCAGCAGGCCTGCGGAGGCGCGCTGGCCGTAATAGTCGGCGGCGAGCGCGCCGGGTACGAACGTGCCGGGGACAGCGCGGTTGCGCGTCAGCGGTGCCATCACCAAACGGTTCGCAAGAGTGATCGGGCCGAGCTTGTAGGTTTCAAACAATTTGGTCGAACGGCTCATGGGAATGCTTCCGAGGCGATGAGAGGTCTCGAACACTTGTGCATCGCGACATCAGGCGCAAGAGCGCAGCCATACGGAAAGTGCAGGCGAGCTGCGCAGCAGCGACCGCGTAGCATAAGTCATGTGCAATTCCGGCCGCGACAGCAGAATCCCGCTGCCGCGGCCGTGTGCTCGCGCAAATCAGGTCAGGCCCATCAGTTCAAGCCCATGAAATCGCGCTTGCCGATCTCGACACCGTTGTGACGCAGGATGCCGTGGGCGGTCGCGCAGTGGAAATAGAAGTTTGGCAGCGAGAATGCGCTCAGGAACTGCTGGCCCTTCAGGGTCGTGGTCTTGTCGGGCCCGGTCGGGAAGGTGACGTCCTTGCTCTCGGCGCCCTCGAACTGCTCGGGCTTGAACGACTTCACATAGTCGATGGTTTTCGCCAGCCGCTGCCTCAATTCTTCGAAGGTCTTTTCGGTATCGGGATTGGACCGCACCTCGCTGTGCGTCAGCCGCGCGCAGCCCTTGGTGGCGAAATCGCTGACCAGCTGGATCTGCTTCGACAGCGGCAGCATGTCCGGAAAGAGGCGGGAGCCGAGCAGCACGCTCGGATCGATCTTTTTGGCCGCGCAATGCGCCTCGGCCTTGGTGAGCAGGCCGGTCAGGCTGTTCAGCATTTGCAAATAAGCGGGGACGACGGCGTCGTAGAAGGACATGTGATGCTCGCTCTCATGGTGGGAGATATCAGGGGGAAACCTGAGCCACTCACATGGGAGGCTCATGGAATAATACAATCGCGGAAGTGGCTTGTGCGGTGCCAAAATTCTATGACGCTGGCTGGCGGTGCCGTCGCCGCCACACCCGATGTCATCGCCCGGCCTTGACCGGGCGATCCAGTACGCCGAGACGGCTATGATTAACTCGATAGCCGCGGAGTACTGGATGCCCCGCTTTCGCGGAGCATGACAGCGGAGGCCTTCTAGCGGACCACACCAGCAGGCTGTGCCTGCGCCGTGCTGCCGCGCATGCGGGCGAGCAGCTCGGCCGTCGGCCAGGAATCCGCCGGCAGGCCGTATTTGATCTGCATCGCTTTCACCGCGGCGCGGCTCTGCTGGCCCAGCACGCCATCGACCTTGCCGACGTTGAAACCGGCCTGGACCAGAAGCTGCTGCAATTGCTTGAGCTCGTTGAACGGCAGTTGCGCGATCGGCCCCGCCGGCCTGCGCATCGGAGGCGCGCCGGCGATGCGGGTGGCGAGATAGCCCGCGGTGGTCGAATAGATCAGCGAGTTATTCCACTCGGTATAGGCGGCGAAATTCGGATACGCCATGAAGGCAGGACCAAAGCGTCCCATCGGCAGCAGCACCGAGGCTGCGAGATTGTCGTTCGGCAGCGGACGGCCGTCGGGATAGGTGACCCCAAGCTGCGCCCATTTCGAGCGCGGCTGCTGCACCGTGAGGTCGGTCTGCTCCCAGGGCAGGTTCTGCGGCACTTTGATCTCTTCCAGCCACGGCTCGCCGCGCCGCCATTTCAGGCCGTTGGCGATGTAGTTCGCAGTCGAGCCGATCACGTCGGGCCCCGACCGCAAGAGATCGCGCCGGCCGTCGCCGTCATAGTCGACGGCGTAGTTGACGTAGTGCACGGGCAAGAACTGCGTCTGCCCGAGCTCGCCGGCCCAGGAGCCGATCATCTCGTCGGGCGTGAGGTCGCCGCGGTCGATGATCTTCAGCGCAGCGATGGTCTCGTTCACGAACATCTCCGAGCGGCGGCAGTCATAGGCCAGCGACACCAGCGATTTCAGCGTCGGCAAATTGCCCATGTTGGCGCCGAAGTCGCTCTCCAGCCCCCAGAACGCGGCGATCACCGCCGGCGGCACGCCATATTCCTTCTCGGCACGCGCGAATGCCGCGGCGTATTGCTTGATGTGCTGCTGGCCGTTCTGCATGCGATAGGGCGCGGCCATGCGTCCGGCGAATTCGGTGAAGAGCTGGCCGAACACGCGCTGGCCGCGGTCGCGGTTGACGATGCCCTGGTCGTACACAAGGTAGGGCGAGGCCTCCGCGATGGTCCGCTGCGACACGCCGGCGGCGACCGCCTGGCTCTTCACCCCGGCGAGGAAGCGATCGAAGCTCGCCCCGTTATGGCACGAGGCCGCGCGCGGCGAGGGTGCGGTCCCCATTGGGGCGGCGGGCCTTGTGGGTGGCGGCGCAAATTGGGCGGAGGCGGGAAGGACGAAGGCGATCGCAATCATTGCGACCGCTAGGCGAGAACCAAGGCAGTTCATCGGCATAGATGTCTCTGGTGCTGGACGGATGAGCGTTAAGCCGCCAATACGGCGCGCTTGACCGCGAGCGGCAACGCGATGGAGCGGAATAGGGTCTTGGGATACAGGTAGTCTTCGCCCGACTCGTCGACGACGCGCAGCAATCCATTCTTCTCGGCGACGGGGTCGCGCAGTACCTCATAGAGCTTGCGCTTCTCGAGGGACACCGCGTAGCCCTCGTTATTCACACAGATCACCAGTTGCTTGCTTCGCGACTTCGTCATCATGGTCAGAGCAGGTTCTTGATCTTGAATTCCTTGCGGCCGATGCCGGCAGCCTCATACC
Source organism: Bradyrhizobium diazoefficiens (assembly GCF_016616235.1). Classification (NCBI taxonomy): domain Bacteria; kingdom Pseudomonadati; phylum Pseudomonadota; class Alphaproteobacteria; order Hyphomicrobiales; family Nitrobacteraceae; genus Bradyrhizobium; species Bradyrhizobium diazoefficiens. The sequence continues at coordinate 6,161,067 of NZ_CP067100.1, read as the reverse complement.
AATGTATCTCAGCGAGGTGGGTAGAGCCATTGGATAATCGCACCTGCGCGATGCCTTTGCGTTTCCGCCAACGTCCCCGCCCATAGATTCGTCGCAGCCGGGCGATCTCGCGGATACCCGAGCCGCTGGCGAAGGTTTCGACCTCGGTGATCTCGCCGAGAATCTCGAATTGCATGGCCCCGATCGTGCCCGGGTGTTCCGGGCTGGGTCAAGTGCCGCGGCTCCGCGACGCACCTTGAAACCTTGCGCCCGGACCGGGGTCATTCCTACCTCATCTTGGCCTGCCTGCTGGCGCTTCCAGCCTGCCCCGGCGGGCCCAGGAGACGGCCATGAACTATCTTCGGACCGCAATGCTGCTTGCAGGCCTCACCGCCCTGTTTATGGGCGTGGGCTATCTGATCGGCGGCGCCTCCGGCGCCATGATCGCGCTCGTCATTGCCGCTGCGACCAATCTGTTCACCTACTGGAACTCCGATCGCATGGTGCTGTCGATGTACGGCGCCCATGAGGTCGACCGCAGCAGCGCGCCCGAGCTGGTCGGCCTCGTCGCCGAGCTTGCGCGCCGCGCGTCGCTGCCGATGCCGCGCGTGTTCCTGATGGACGAGCCGCAGCCCAATGCATTCGCGACCGGCCGCAATCCCGAGAACGCGGCCGTCGCCGTCACCACCGGCTTGATGCATCAGCTCAGCCGCGAGGAGCTTGCCGGCGTGATCGCGCACGAGCTCGCCCATATCAGACATCACGACACGCTGCTGATGACCATCACTGCGACCATCGCCGGCGCGATCTCGATGCTGGCGCAGTTCGGCATGTTCTTCGGCGGCAACCGCGACAACAACGGCCCGGGCATCGTCGGCTCGATCCTGATGATGATCCTGGCGCCGCTCGGCGCCATGCTGGTGCAGATGGCGATCAGCCGCACCCGCGAATACGCCGCGGACGATCTCGGCGCGCGCATCGTGGGCCAACCGATGTGGCTGGCCTCGGCGCTGGTGAAGATCGAGGGCGCCGCACATCAGGTGCCGAACTTCGAGGCCGAGCGCAATCCGGCGACCGCGCACATGTTCATCATCAATCCGCTGTCAGGCCATGGCGTCGACAATCTCTTCGCCACCCATCCCTCGACGCAGAACCGCATCGCGGCGCTTCAGCAACTCGCGGCCGAACTCGGCGCGCAGGCGGCGCCGTCGGTCGGTGCCAACGAGAACTATCCGCCGCAGGGCCCGTGGGGCCGTTCGTCGTCGCACCGGCCTTCGCGTGGTCCTTCACGTGGTCCTTCACGTGGTCCCTGGGGCTGACTGAGCTGCCCGGAATTGCGCCGGGCTTTGTGACCTGGCGCACACGGAATCCTCGCCGCCGGTGTTAACACCGCGGGCACAGACTTCCTTCGAAAGGGGATGCGTGGCCGGCCCGCCGCCGGCCACCGTCGAAGATGACCAGAACTGCCGTACCATTGCTGATCGTCCTTTGCGTGCTCATCGGGCTGTCCACGCACATGGTCGTCAATTGCGGTGACGCCGACGATCCCGACATCTGCTCGGCTGTGATCGGCTTCTCGCCGCTGCGCGGCTCGCTGATCGCGTTCGCCTATGAGGGGCGCGGGCGGATCGCCCTGCGCCATGGCGACTTCCGCCGGGCCATCGCCGATTTCGACGAGGCCATTCACCTCAACCCCAACCGCGCCTCGCTCTATCGCGACCGGGCGCTGGCGCGCCATCAGAACGGCGACCTCGCGCTCGCCATCGAGGATTATGACGAGGCGATCGCGCATGATCCGAAGCTGGCCGCGCCTTACCACCAGCGTGCGCTGGCGCTGGCCGCCACCGGCGATTTCGATCGCGCCATCCTGAGTTACAACACGGCGATCCGCCTCGAGCCGTCGGACCCGCAGGTCCACCTCGACCGCGGCCTTGCCTTCCTCGCCCGCGGCCAGACCGACGACGCCCGCGCCGATTTTGAGGCCGCGCTGGCGCTGCCGGCCGGCAAGGACGCCCGCACCGGCGAGGCCGCGCGCGCCAAGCTCGCGGAGCTCGCGCGCGCCGAGCCGACCCGCCTCGCCGCGCCGCGGCGGTAACAGGAGTCCCTTTCCCTCTCCCGTTCTTACGGGGAGAGGTGAAGGCACGAGTCCCGTCTACTTCGCCTTCTTGGCTTTCGCCTTTTTCGCCTTGGCCTTCTTCGCCGGCTTCTCCTTGCCCTTCTCCGTCTTCACCGCAACCGGCGTGCTGGCGGCGAGGCGCATCGACCTGGCATAGCTGTCGGCGACGTTGTCAGCGGACATCTGCAGGCGCCTCGCGGCGCTGGTGGCCTGCTCCATGGTGGCCTTGGCCATCATCTTGAAGCGCTCGCCGGTCTCCTTGCCCTTGGCCTTGGCCGCAAGGCCGTTGAAGCGATCCCGCCGCGCCTTGGCGCGGGTCATCAGGCCCGTCTGCAGCTGTCTGGCCAGTTGCCGGATCACGACATCCAGGTCGGCGTCCGCCATGTTGTTCTATCCTCTCGAAAAAAAAAGGTATCGATGCGGGCGGGACTATGCAGATCGGGCCTCACCTTGGCAATTCCTCCCCGGGCGTCATCCGCAGCTTCCGGTTTACAAAACGAGAAGGCCGCGCTCCTCGCGCGGCCTTGATCCAGGTTGGTCCTGATCGAAGTCGGTCCGCTCAGTAATCGTAGCCGGGACGTCCGGGATAGTATTGCCGATTGCAGGCCCTGCGGCCACGGTCGTAGGCAGCGGCATCACCATGGGCGAGCCCGCTGACATATTTCAGGCAGCGCACGTAATTGTCGTTGCCGAGCCAGTCCAGGCCGCCGGCGGCCGCGGGGGAGATCTGGGCGGAGCCGGCCAGCAACGTGACGGCAACGAGCGCGGCGATGGCCGAAAGAGGAAGCGTTTTCATAGTCTGCATCTTTTCGAGATCGGGGCTGCCCAGTGCAGCCCGCTGTAGATTGACGATGCCCCATCCTTCAGCGAACGACTGTGCCGTGCGTCACATGGCCTGAGGCAGGCCTTGCAGACTGTCGCTATGGCTATCCGCCAACATCAAACGAACAGGGCCGCGTTGTTGGCGCGGCCCTTGGGATGCTTGCTCGGAAACGCTGGCCCCGTCTCACTTCAGCGAAGCGACCGGTCCGCTCGCGGCTGCCGGGTCGGGATCGAAGCCGAACACGCCGACCAGATATTTGTAATAGTCCGGCATTTTCTCCTTGAGCGCCTCGCGCGACTTCGGATCGTGGAATTCGCTCTTGCCGGCCAGGAAGATGCTGCCGGTCACGGCGAAGAACTCCACGGGATTCTTCATCGCATAGGAGTCCTTGGGCAGCAGGTCCTTGGTCCTGGCCAGCGCATAATAGAGGATCACGCCCTTGTTAGCGTAGCCGTCCGGCAGCAGCCGGGCATGATAGGCGTGCAGCAGCTCGTGCAGCAGCACGGCCTCCTTCTCGTAGCGCATCATGTCCGGGCGCAGCATGATGACGCCGAGGCCCGAATCGACCGCGAGGTCGACGGCATTGGGATTGGTCCAGCGCTGCTTGTCATGGTCCCACACCGTCAGCGTCCGCGGCGCGCTGCGCTGGATGTCCGGCGTGACGCGGCCGTAGCAGGCGGTCGCGGCGCCTTCGTCGAGGCAGGCGAGCTCGCTTGCGACGATCGGGACGGTGCGGAAGAAGCGCAGCACGCGCGGCGACAGGCCGGATGCTTCGACGACGTCGATCTGCTGCTTCACATTCTCGGTGAGCTTGTCGACGTCCTTGCGCTCGGAATTCTCCGTGAGGTCGAACATGTAGCCGCGATAGCTCTGGAAGCCCGGCGGCAGCGGTTGTGCTGCGCCCGCGGCATCGAGCGAGCCGGCATGGGACGGATTGGCGAAGAGCGCGCCGACAATGGTTGCGGTGAGCAGCAACGCAATGCGCATGATGAACCCCCTGATGTCACTTCGCCCGGCAGGATAGGCCACCGTTGTTTGCGAAACGTGAGTGGGGCAACACTAAGGCACCGATGTTGAGGCGTGCTTAACCGCTGGTTGCAGATCGCGGATGCGGATTAGGCCCGGGTTAACCAAGCGTGGATCGGCAGCGCGCTTCGGCGTAACATGCGGGGAGGGCAGCAAGCCCGATCCAAATAGCCGGAAGGAGGATGCCATGTATGCCGCCATCCGTCAGGCCAAGGCGAAAAGCGGGAGCGCCGAAGAGCTGGCGCGCCGCATCAAGGACGGCGCCGTGCCGATCATCAGCGACATCGAGGGCTTTCGCGCCTATTACGTTGTCTATGCTGGCGACGATACGGTGACCGCGATCTCGATCTTCGACAAGTTCGAGCAGGCCGAGGAGGCAAACAAGCGCGCGATCGCCTGGATCGAGAAGGATCTGGGGTCATTGCTGGCAGGGCACGCCAGTGCCGCGGCGGGACCGGTGATCGTGCATACGCTGGCGTGAGTTGGACGGATCAATCGCGCCTCACAGTCAACTGTCATCGCCCGGCTTGACCGGGCGATCCAGTACGCCGAGGCGGTTGTGAGTCAGTCGAAAGGCCCGCGGCGTACTGGATGCCCCGCCCTCGCGGGGCATGACAGTGGTGTGTGCCGCCCTCACAACTCCCTCGCATTCGAGAACGCGAACGAGCTCACCCGGCGCGTCGTCTCGTCCAGGATCAGCGTGCGCGTGATCGGCGGCTCGGCGCGCTGGGCGCAGTTTTCGCGCTCGCAGAGCCGGCAGTTGACGCCGATCGGCGTGCCCTCGGTCTTCTCGAGGTCGATACCCGCGGCGTAAGTCAGGCGCGCGGCGTGGCGGATCTCGCAGCCGAGACCGATAGCGAAGCGCGGCTGCGGCAGCGGATGCGGCGCCACGGGCCGGCGCACCATTTGCGCGATCGAGAAATAGCGCGTGCCGTCGGGAAGCTCGATCACCTGCTTGAGCAGGCGATCCGGCGTGTCGAAGGTCGAATGCACGTTCCACAACGGACAGGTGCCGCCGAATTTCGAGAACGGGAAGGTGCCGGAAGAGAAGCGCTTGGAGACGTTGCCGGCATTGTCGACGCGGAGCAGGAAGAATGGAATGCCGCGCGCGTTCGGCCGCTGCAGGGTGGTAAGGCGGTGGCAGACCTGCTCGAAGCCGGAATTGAAGCGCTGCGCCAGCACGTGGATATCGTAATTGAGCGCTTCGGCCGCAGCGAGGAAGGCCGGATAGGGCATCATCACGGCGGCCGCAAAGTAATTGCCGAGCGTGATGCGGAACAGCCGGCGCGGCGCATCGTCGAGCGGGCCGGCGCGGCCGATGATGGTCTCCAGATGCTGCCCGCATTCCCCTAAGCCCAGCTGGAAGGCCAGCTGGAACGCGCGGCCGGGCGGATCGACCAGCTCCGAGATCAAGAGCTGGCGGCGATGACGGTCGAACCGCCGCAGCGTCTCGCGCATCACGTCCACGGGCATGATGCGGGTCTGGATCGAATGCTTTTCGCGCAATCGCGCCGCCAGCGCCGCATAGAGGCCTTCAGCCGGCACGTTCAGCTCGTCGAGCAGAGTCTCCGCCGCCTGCTCCAGTTCCGGAAAATAGTTGCGGTTGGCCTCGATCAGCTCGCGCACGCGCTCGACCGGATTGGCCTCAAAGCGCGTGCCGACGTCGCGGTCGGCCATCTGCGCTGCCGCCAGGGTCTCGCCCTGGCGCGCCTCGGTATAGGCGGCATAGAGCCGCTGCAGCGCGTGGGTGACGCCGGGGCAGAGTTCGGCGAGATCGCGCAATTCCTGCTTGGGAACGTCGATCTGGCGGAACAGCGGATCGGAGAAGATCTCGTTCAGCTCGGCAAAAAAGCGGTCCTCATCGGCGGTGGCAAGGTCGCGCAGATCGAGGTCGTAGGTTTCAGCGAGCCGCAGCAGGATCTGGGCGGTTACCGGGCGCTGGTTGCGTTCGATCAGGTTGACGTAGCTCGGCGAGATCCCGAGCCCCTCGGCGATCTGGGTTTGCGACAGCCCCAATTGCTGCCGGATCCGCCGGAAGCGCGGGCCAACGAACAGCTTTTTCCCGGTTTCGGAGGGCATTTTCAGATCTCCAGAGGCATCAAAGTCAGCCTTGTTCGTTGATCTTTTACAATAAATTACAAAATAACATCTATTACATGTACTGATGTTACATGACATCACCATTCAAATGCAAGGCCTCTATACGAACTTCCCTTTCTCGCGTTTAGCTCATGAGACGCATTTCGCAATGCACTGTCAAAAATGTCGGTGACGAAAAGTCGTCATCATCGAGAAGGATCAGGCATATGAATTATCAGCCCCGCGGCATCAGCACCCTCGAGCGCCCGGCCTCGTATCAAAGCGAGATCGAGGCAGCCCAGGCGCTCCTCGAGACCAAGCCGACCTGGAACGGGGTGACGGCCGAGGCCGTCGCGCGCATGCGCCTGCAGAACCGCTTCAGGACCGGCCTCGACATCGCCCGCTACACCGCGGCCTTGATGCGCGCCGACATGGCGGCCTATGACAACGACCCGACCAAGTACACCCAATCGCTCGGCTGCTGGCACGGCTTCATCGCCCAGCAGAAGCTGATCTCGGTCAAGAAGCATTTCGGCAAGACCGATCGGACCTATCTCTACCTCTCGGGCTGGATGATCGCGGCGCTGCGCTCCGAATTCGGCCCGCTGCCCGACCAGTCGATGCACGAGAAGACCTCGGTGCCGGCGCTGATCGAAGAGCTCTACACCTTCCTGCGCCAGGCCGATTCGCGCGAGCTCAACGACATCTTCCGTCTGCTCGACAAGGCGCGCAAGGAAGGCGACAAGATCAGGGAGAAGGAGCTGATCGAGAAGATCGACAACTTCCAGACTCACGTCGTGCCCGTCATCGCCGACATCGATGCCGGCTTCGGCAATGCGGAAGCGACCTATCTGCTCGCCAAGAAGATGATCGAGGCGGGCGCCTGCGCGCTCCAGATCGAGAACCAGGTCTCGGACGAGAAGCAGTGCGGTCACCAGGACGGCAAGGTCACGGTTCCGCACGAGGTCTTCCTCGCCAAGATCCGCGCCTGCCGCCACGCCTTCCTCGAGCTCGGCGTCGAAGACGGCATTGTCGTGACCCGCACCGACTCGCTCGGCGCCGGCCTGACGCAGCAGATTGCCGTCAGCCACAAGCCGGGTGACATCGGCGACCTCTACAACGGCTTCCTCGATTGCGAGGAAGTGACGCCGGAGAACGCCCGCAACGGCGACGTCATCATCAATCGCAACGGCAAGATGATGCGTCCGAAGCGGCTGCCCTCCAACCTGTACCAGTTCCGCCCCGGCACGGGCGCCGACCGCTGCGTGCTCGATTGCATCACCTCGCTGCAGAACGGCGCCGATCTGCTCTGGATCGAGACCGAGAAGCCGCATATCGAGCAGATCGCCAGCATGGTCGACCGCATCCGCAAGGTGGTGCCGAACGCCAAGCTCGCCTACAACAACTCGCCGTCGTTCAACTGGACCCTCAACTTCCGTTGGCAGGTCTACGACGCGATGAAGGAAGCGGGCCAGGACGTCAGCCAGTACAACCGTGCCGAGCTGATGAAGGCGGAGTACGACGACACGCCGCTGGCGAAGGAAGCCGACGAGCGCATCCGCACCTTCCAGGCGGATTCGGCCAAGCGTGCCGGCATCTTCCACCACCTGATCACGCTGCCGACCTATCACACGGCTGCGCTGTCGACCGACAATCTCGCCCGCGAGTATTTCGGCGAGCAGGGCATGCTCGGCTACGTCAAGAATGTGCAGCGCGCCGAGATCCGCCAGGGCATCGCCTGCGTGAAGCACCAGAACATGGCCGGCTCCGACATCGGCGACGACCACAAGGAATACTTCGCGGGCGAAGCCGCCCTGAAGGCGGGCGGCGCCCACAACACCATGAACCAGTTCGGCTAACCCAACAGGCACTTCGACAGGAGACTGACAATGACCAACAGCAATTTCTGGGTGATCGGCGGCGAGTTCGGTTCGATGAACTTCCACAAGCTCGTGGAAGGCTCGGCCCAGGTCAAAGGCCCGTTCAAGACCCGCAAGGAAGCCGAGGACTGCTGGAAGGAAGTGTCGGAAGAAAGCCGCCACAAGGCGGGGGTCCGCTTCTCGATCGTGGAAGAGCCCTCGCGCGTCTCGGCCTGACGGCCTTTGTCGACCTGAATTAAGAAGACGTCCAAGGACGGATGGTCCCATCCAGGCTCTGCCTGGGTGGGATCGTCTGTTTTTGGCACAGGTCGGGCAGCTGTGGGCGGCGTAAGTATCTGGAATTGTGGACCCTTTGCGGACGGTTTGGTTGCTGATAGGTTAATGGCGGAAAGTCGAGGACGAGGCCGCCAATGTCAGAGCCCGAGACCAGCGGGACCTATCCCAGCCAGCCGCGCCCGGTGCGGCTGCGCGATGCGCTGTTGCGCGCGCGGATCGAGGCCGCCGACCGGACCGGCGTGGTCGTCGATCTCAGGGATGCCGAGGTGGCGCGGCTCGAGATTCTGAACGACGCGCTCGATCCGCTGTTCGCCCAGGTGCCCGACCAAATCGACCTGTTTGACCGCGGCATCAGCCAGGGCGACACGCCCAGGCTCTGGATCGACGTCGTCGCCCACGTCATGATGGGGCGTGACAAGCGGCAGTACCGCTTCGTCCAGGACACCCGCTTCGGCCGCATTGTGCTTGCCGAATCCCACGACACCTCGGTGATCGTGGATGCCGCCACCGACTATGTCGCGCGCCGCATGATCGAGCGCGAGCGCGCGATGGTGGTCCCGCCCGAGCCGAAGGCCGAAGTCGCCGAAAAGCCGCGGCGGCGTTCGCGCATCTGGCCGTTCTTGCTCGGCTTCATCCTCGGCGCCGCCGCGCTGTTCGGCGTCGCCCTGGTCGCGGTCCTGCGGAGCTGGTGAACGCTCTCTCCGTCGTCATTCCGGGGCATGCGAAGCATGAACCCGGAATCCATTCATCGTCGCGTTTTGTGGCCCGATGGATTCCGGGCTCGCGCTTCGCGCGCCCCGGAATGACAGTGACCTCAGATCAACCTCACATGCTTGATCTGCTGGATCTGAAACCCGGCCCCAAGCCCCCGCACTGTCTGCTCGCAGCGCCAGCCGGCATTGTCCTTGTCGATCGTGAAGAGATTATACGCCGCCGCCGGATAATGCCCATGCGCGAGCGCGGAGGCCGAGGGCACGCCGAGCGCGGGGATGTTGCCGTTTGGGCCCTCGAACCACATCGTCGAATGGATGTGGTCGTGCCCGTGCAGGATCAGCTCGACGCCGTGGCGCTTGAGCAGCGCCAGCAGCGCGGCCGAGTCGGTCATCCGCTTGTGCCGTGCGACGGACTTCAGCGGATGATGCACCAGCAGCACGCGGAAGAGATCTTGGGCCGCGAGCCGTTCGAGCACCTCTGCGAGCGCGGCGAGTTGCTCGCGGCCGAGCGTGCCTGTCGCCATCAATGGCAGGGTCGGCACCGCCGTGGACAGGCTGATCAGCGCGAGCGGCCCGCGCCGGCGTACGCTCGGAAAGCCGATGCGGCCGTCGTCGCCGGCAAGATAGGGCGCAAAGGTCTCGCCGAAGCGATGAAAGGTGGCGCGGACATAGGCGTCGTGATTGCCCGGAATCGTGGTGACGCGGTCGGGCGGCCCGACATCGTCGAGCCAGGCGCGCGCCGGCGCGAACTCGGCTTCCAGCGCGAGGTTGACGAGATCGCCTGTGACCGCGATGTGATCGGGCGCCTGCGCCTTGATGTCGGCGACGAGTGCGTCGAGCACATCGCGGCGCTGGTACTTATGGCGGTTGCGCGTCCAGTTGACGTAGCCGAGCACGCGCTTGCCCGCGAGCTCGGCCAGGTGCGGCTTCGGCAGCGGCGCGAGATGCGGATCGGACAGATGGGCGAGCGTGAAGGGGGCCAGCATGTTCTGAGTCATGGCGCGCGATTGCCTCGCTATTCGTCTGCTGTAATGGCAAGGTCGCGGGCAGCGCGCAAGCCAAGCCTGAGCAAGCCAAGCCTGAGCAAGCCAAGCCTGAGCAATCGAAACCTGAAGAGGAGCGTCAAGGAAGCCTGATGGGAGAACGTCTGAACGTTGTCCGACGGAAATTCGAGCCGCTGCTGCGGCGAATCTTCCACACCTATTTCCTGTTCGTTCGCGGCATGACGCTCGGGGTTCGCGCCGTGGTGCTGGATGCCGACAACAGGGTGTTCCTGGTCAGGCACAGCTATGTCAGCGGCTGGTATCTGCCCGGCGGCGGCGTCGATTATGGCGAGACCATGGAGCAGGCGATGCGGCGCGAGCTCAAGGAGGAGGGAGATATCGATCTCACTGGAGAGGCCGTGCTGCACGGCATCTTTCTCAACAGCCACGTCTCCCGCCGCGACCATGTCGCGGTTTATGTCGTCAGGCAGTTCAGGCAGGAACGTCTGCCCGCGCCCAATCGCGAGATCGCCGAATGCGGCTTCTTCGCGATCTCGGCGCTGCCCGAGGGCACCACATCAGGCACACGGCTGCGGCTCGCGGAAGTGCTGGATGGCAAGCCGCTGATGCCGACGTGGCGGTGAGGACGAGGCGGAAGGAACGTGCTTCTTTTGCGGGCTATTTTTGTGTTAGGAGGAATGTCGCATGGGGCAAAACGACTTCATCCCGAGACTTGAATCGCTTCGCGGATTGGCTGCCGTTCTGGTCGCCGCCTACCATTGCGGCGCCATGTACTTGCAATACCCGGCGTCCGGGTTTTCGCGGGTCTATTTCGCCTTCGCCAACGGCCTTGGCTGCGTCGTCGTTTTTTTCGTCATCAGCGGATTTGTTCTCGCCAGAAGCCTGGACAAGGCGGATCCCATCTCCTTCGTTTCGTTTGCCAGGCACAGGGCCTTTCGTCTTTTGCCGGCGTCCATCGTTGTCATCGGCCTGCTCACGTTTCTTCACGAACGTTTTGGGTTCTATGTCGGCTTTGAGGGTTCGTTCGCACCTCTCAACGTCTTGCTCAACATGCTTCTCGTCAAGAGCGACATAAATGGCGTGATGTGGTCATTGACGGTTGAGATTGCCGCGACGCCGCTGATCTTCATCTCCGTCCGAGCATACCGGAAATACGGCAGGACGCCTCTCCTCGCGGTTGCCGCCGTTCTGTTCGGCCTGTCGTTCGTTGGCCAGTATCGGGATCTCATTGGTGCGAATTTAGCGCCGCTTTATGCTTTTCTTGCAGGCATTCTCGTTCATTTCGAAGGACCGAAGATCGCGCGCTTTGTTTCCCTGCGGACGTCGATTTGGATTCCCGTCCTCGGTACTGCACTTTTCCTTGTGGCGGGCATGCTCAAGCAAGACGCCGGTTTGATGATCTTGATGGATTGCATCGGTGGAGCTTTGCTCGTATTGGCGATTTCGCAATGGCCGTATCAACCCGCGATGAAACTGCTCGATTGGCGTCTGGTGCGCTTTTACGGCCGCATATCCTACAGCTTCTATTTGCTGCACATGCTCACGGTCGCGCCGGCGATAGCTCTGGGCGCTCGATGGTTCGAGCACCTGAACCCCTGGGCAATTGCGATGACCCTATCGGTGCTGACTACCCTCGCAGCGGCCGGGCCTGCGCTGGCCTGCTACAAGCTGGCCGAAGTTCCCGGGATCAACCTCGGTCGCCGGCTCGCAGGCCTGACTAGCTTGCGCAACCGCGCCTTTGCGCAGTAACGGTCCTGCCTCCCATGCTCGCGAGCGAAACTGGTTGAATCGATGGATTTCACCAAACCTGCAACTCGAGGCACCCCGTCGGCGACCATGCCAGAGCTCGAACTGACGATCTTGATGCCTTGCCTCAATGAGGCTGAAACGCTGGCCGTCTGCGTTGCCAAGGCGCAGGCGTTTCTTGGTCGGAGCCGGATCGCAGGCGAGGTTTTGATTGCCGATAATGGCAGCACCGATAATTCGCAGCATATCGCTGAGGCCGGGGGCGCTCGTGTCATCAACGTTCCCATGCGCGGCTACGGGTCAGCACTCCGCGCCGGTATCGCGGCGGCTCGCGGCCGCTATATCGTCATGGGTGACGCTGACGACAGTTATGATTTCGCACGCCTCGATGCATTCCTGGAGCGCTTGCGGGCCGGTGATGACCTGGTGATGGGAAACAGGTTTCGCGGAGGCATCGAATCCGGCGCGATGCCCTTTCTTCATCGCTATCTCGGAAACCCCATCCTGAGCTGGTTGGGCCGTCTGTTCTTCTGCACATCTCTCCGCGATTTTCATTGTGGCATGCGGGGCTTTTCGCGGGATCAAATTGCGAAACTGGACCTGCGGACCACCGGAATGGAGTTTGCGAGCGAAATGGTTGTTCGCGCCACGCTCGTCGGGTTGAAAATATCGGAAGTGCCGACCACGCTCTCGAGGGACGGCCGATCACGTCCTCCGCACCTGAGGACGTGGCGCGACGGCTGGCGTCACCTCAAGTTTTTGCTGCTATATTCGCCGAGATGGCTGTTCCTTTACCCCGGCGCGCTGCTCGTGGCGGTCGGGATCGCGCTGAGCGGTCTCTTGTTTTTTGGGCCAATCAGGATCGGTGGCATCGGTTTCGACATTCGAACGATGTTGGTGGCATGTACCTGCCTCATCGTGGGCATTCAGGGCATTTGCTTTGCGACGATTGCCCGCGGTTTCGCCGAGGATCTGAATCTTCTTCCGCCATCTCCGCGATACGGCCGCATTCTCGAAGCCTGCACCCTCGAGCTCTTCGTTTTTGGAGGCATGGCCGTCTTCGTGCTGGGAGCCGCCGGCCTGATGACGGCCATCGTCAAATGGGGCGAAACCAATTTTGGACCGCTCGACGTCTCGAGCTTGCTCCGTGTCGTGGCGCTTTCCACGACCGCGATCACAGTGGGGGCCCAGCTGGTATTCACCGGCTTTCTCGCCGGGCTGATGTCGATCAAGCACAATTAGCGTCTGATGTACTTCCGGCCATGGTGATGGGATGAAGTTTCTCAAATTGGCGTTCGGCGCGATCTGTCTGCTGATCCTTGCCAGCAACGTTCGTACGACGTCGCATTGGACTGAAGCCCGCGGCGTGTGGGACGACATCTGCTATTTGCGGCAGGCGCACCTGTTTCAGCTGTATGGGATCGGTGGATTGGATACGGATGTCTCGCGGGATGAAGATCACTTCCTGCAAGGCAAGCTGAAGGAAATAGGTTTCCCCGAGGGGGCCCCTGCACCATGCCATCCTCCGGCGGCCAACGGAAAATATGTGATGCAATATCCGCCGGGTACGGGGCTCGTGCTCGCGCTGTTTCCACAGGGCCGTCAGGTGGTGCTGCTCTACATCAGCGTCAATCTGATCGTCTGCGGTTTCGCATTGCTCGCCATTTTCCTCGCGCGGTCGCTATGGCCGCTCGTGGGGGCGGGCGTGTTTGGTGCGCTGGCGGTCTACATGATGATCAACCCGGCCAAGGCCAGCTATTCCATTGCCCCGACAATGGCGATCTGCCCTCTCGTAGGCTGTCTGACCGCCGTCTGGCTGATCAGGGCGAAGAACAATGTTTGGCTTGTCCTGCTGATCGGCCTCCTGCTCGGACTCTCCGTCAACCTCAGATTGCCGAACCTGCTCTTGGTGGCAGGCTATGTCCTTTTTCTCGGCCTCTCCTTTCTCCGCTCGCGAACGGCTGCGACGTTTGTACGAGGATTGGCTCTTGGCCTGGCCTTCGTCGTCGGGATGATTCCGACCTTGGCCGCCAATGCGATCAACGCCGGCAGTCCGTTTGCAACGACCTACAGTCCCGACGATGCCACCGCGCCCACGATCGATCTCAACATCCTGAACCAGTATCTTCACGACATGCAGTTCGTTCTGGTCCTGCTCGCGGTCGGCTCGACCGCCTGGCTGTTGCGGACCGGCCAGGGCGGAGGACGGCAGGTCGCCCTCGTCGTGAGTGGCAATCTTCTCGTCAACCTTATCTTCTTCCTTAGCCATCCTACGTTCACGCCTTATTATGTCGTTCCGATCGCTATGCTCTCGGTATGGAGCGTGTGCTTCGCACTCATCATGCAGCCGGCCGAATCTGCGGAGCCGGCCCGCTTGGGAGAAGCGATACATGTGTGAACCGACAGCATGGTTCGATGGACCTGGGCGCGCCCGGATGCTATCCGCGTATTGACATGAACGATCTCTCGCTCTCCATCCTTCCCGAAGCTGCCGGCGACGCCCAGGCGATCGAGCGGCTGCACGAGCGCACCTTCGGCCCCGGCCGCTTCGTGCTCAGCGCCTATCGCATCCGCGAGCATGTCGACCATCTGCTCGACGTCTCCTTCACCGCGCGCATCGGCACGCTGCTGGTCGGCTCGGTCCGGCAGTTGCCGATCCTGATCGGCGAGACCAGGGCGCTGATGCTCGGGCCGCTCACCGTCGAGCCGCCGTTCCGCGGCCGCAGTATCGGCCGTCAGTTGATGGAGCGCGCGCTGAACGACGCCAGGGAGAAGGGCCACGCCATCGTGCTGCTGGTCGGTGACGCGGCCTATTACAGCCGCGTCGGTTTCAAGCCGGTCCCCAAGGGCCGCGTCACCATGCCCGGCCCGGTCGATCCGGCCCGCGTCCTGGTATTCGAGCTCGTCGACGGCGCCTTCGAAGGCGTGTCGGGGCAGGTCAGCCCGGACTGGAGCCAGGCGCGGAATCGGCGGTCAGGCCCGTAGCCCGGATTTCGCTTCGCTCCATCCGCGCTACGGCTCGCCACAGCTTGCGCGCTCAAGGTGAGAAAGCCGGGGCCCGCAGCCCCCGACAGAGTCGCGGCTAGAACTTGAAGTTCGCGAACGCCCGCACGCCGATGCCGGGCATCAACACCTCGTCCTTGGTGTAGGACACCGAATTGCGGATCTTCTCGTTGAGAAGATTGTTGCCGACGAGACCCGCATACATTTCGCGCGCGCCGAACATGTTCGGGTCGAGCTTGGTCTTGTAGGTGACCTCCGCCTTCAACAGGTTGTAGCCGGGCGTCGGGGTCTCGGCGATTTCCGCGATGTTGCCTTGCGGGAAGGCGTGCAGCAGGTTGATGCGTGTCAGCCAGTTGGCGTCGCGCCAGAACAGGCCGGCACCGATGCGCGCCGGCGGAATCCGGGGAACGTTGGTCCCGTCGGTGAAGGTGGCGCGAACGATGTCGAACTGGTCCTCAAAACCCCAGATGCCGCCGTAGAGCTGCCCGACATCGACCTGGCTCTGGAATTCGCCGCCGCGGAAGATCGCGTTTTTCTGCGAATAGACGGCCTGGTTGAGTTCGGCACCGGGCGCTCCGCAGGAGGCAAAGTCGCCGTCGCACATGACGCCGGTCAGCCGCCGGTAGATGAAATTGTCGAAGCGGGTGTAGTAGGCGGTCGCTTCGAAACGAAGCGGCCCTGTCGCGCGGCGCAGGCTGGCCTCGACCGTCTTGGCGGTCTCGATCGTCAGGTTCGGGTTGCCGATGTCGAAAGTGGCGGTCGCATCGTGCCCGCCGCGGGAGAACAACTCGGCCGGCTTCGGTGCGCGCTCGACATACTGCGCCGTGAGGCTGCCGACGAGGTCGTAGGGCAGATTCTGGATCAGGCCGACGCTGCCGCTCTTCGGCGTGAAATTCAGATTGCGGCCGACGCTGGTCTGAGGGGCGCCATTGGGCAGGAAATCGGCCGGAAAATCCGGCGTGGATCCGCTCAAATCGACATGCTCGATGCGGCCGGCGATCTGCGCCTTGGTCGTGTCGGTGAACTTCAGCTCATTGAAGACATAACCCGCTTCGCGCATGTTCCGGTTCGGGTCCCAGAGGCCGTTGAAGAGCGCGCCGGGATCGTCAGGACTCGGCGCGGTCAATTCCTGATGCGCGGCCTGCAGGCCGAACGCGGTGGTGACTTCGGCAAAGCGCGCGTTGAACGGCATCAGCTGGACTTCGACGCGGACTTCCTGCTCCTTGTTCGTAAAGGTCTGCCGCACGCCGTCGGTTGTCGGGTCGGCGGGATCGGCAAGTCCGATCTCATTGTGCCGGTAATCGGTCGCGCCCGCCCAGAAGCGGACGGCGTCGATCGCCGCCGCATCAGGCCGGTACTCGCCCTTCATCGTGATCTTGGTCTGATGGGCGTCGATCCGGGTGTGGTGATCGGCGCCGTCGATGCCGGGGATGTGGTAGAGCGAATCGTTCTGCGTGATCGCCGCGCCGATGTAGCCACCTGTGAAGAAGTACGAGCCGCCGATCGAGGCGCCGTCCGATTGGGTTGCCGAATTCGGCTGATGGCTGCCGACAGGACGCGTGTTGTCGAAGCGATAGGGATAGCCCGGAATGTAGTAGTCGGAGGTGTTGCGGCCGTAGGCGTCGGCGTGGATGGCGAAATTGTTGCTGCCGCCGTCGAGCAGAATGCCGCCTTCGACGCCGCGGTTGACCGAGTCGAACGAGGTGCGCGTCTCGGCGGTGACGCAAGGCGACGTCGCGGCGGTCGCGAGCGGCGCCTTGGTCGGCATGCCATAGGTCTGGAACGACGGCGCGCAGGCAGGCAGCGCATCCGGAATCCGGTTGTTGGTGGCGGCGACGACGCCGCCGATCGACTGCGATCCGTAGCGCAGCGCAGCAGGTCCGCGGATCACCTCGACCTGGTTGGTCGCGAGCGGATCGACGGGAACGAAATGATCCTCGCCGAGGTCGGAGGCGCCGCCGGCATTGGTGCCGTTCTCGACGATTCCGACGCGGTTGACGTCGAGGCCCCGGATGATCGGCCGGCTGGAGGCGCCCGGCGCAAAGCTCGAGCCGGTGATGCCCGGCTTGGAGAACAGGAGATCGCCGAGCTGGCCGCCGCCGGCGCGGCGGATCTCCTCGTTCGGCACCACGGTGACGGTGGCGAACTGGTCGGTCACGACAGGCAGCACGCCTTGCTGGGGGACGGGCGCCGCGGCCACCGCCGGAGCGGGTGCGGCGGCGGGTGCCCGCACGTGGCTGCGCGACCGCCCGGTGCGCGCGACCCGCACCGGGCTGCGGGTCGGCACCGCCCTGCGCACGATCGGGCTCGGGGCCGTCACGGTGACGGCCGGGATCTCGGTCGAAGACTTGTCTTCAGCGAATGCCGAGGTGGCGGCGGCGCCGAGCAGGAGCAAGCTCGCTCCGCTAAGGCGCTGCGCGCGTCGCAGTTGAAATGACATGGTCCTGATTCCAGTCAGGCGCCGTCCGGATGATTGTCTGTTGATCGGAGGCGGCCTGCCGTCGCGGCGCGACGGAATTCGACTTCAACTTCTCCCGGGCATTCGCCTGAAAGCGGCGCGCCCGGGCGTGATCAGACGTTGGAAGTCAGGATGCGGGAGGCGCGCGCGGCTGGAACGCCGTGCCAGCCGATTTCAAATGGATGAACTCGGCATCGGTGGTGCGATAAAGCAGCTCGATGGCCTGCGGCAGTTGCAACAGAGGCGGCGTCGCGAACAGAACGGTGCCTGCCATCGCGAAGACGGCGCAGATCGCGCAATTGTCCTCGCCTGGCTGCTCTCTGTGGGGGCTCGCTGGCGATTGCTTCTGGACCGCCGCGCGGTCGGTCGAAGCGCTTCTGTTGCTGCTATCCGTCTGCTGGAGCGAGGCTGCCGCGAGCGGCGTTGCCTGCGCGAACCAGTGGCTGTGGCCGAAGGTCAGCGCGAACTGCACCAGCATCGCGAACAACGCGAGCCGGGCGCCGTGCCTGATATTCGACCGGAACCACTTCATCTGGAAACGCCACCCCACATCGCGAGGCGCCAATTGCGGGCGGTCGCGATGTTATAGTGTAACATCGCAGGGTCGGGGAACGGATGTCAACGGCGTACGGCCCTGCGGGCGAAGGCAGCCGCCCCGATGTGTCGTTCGGGCAACTAGATCATTATGGGCTGAAGTCGATTCGAGTTGGGCCAACAGCGTTGCTCTCCCCGTTCCCTCCCCCCTTGTGGGGGAGGGGCAGGGAGGGGGGTGCCACACGGGGGTTCTTTCCGTCGCGCACCTACGTGTGATGCATCGCCAATAACCGGCACCACTTGCTGGGCCACCCCTCTCCCTAGCCCTCCCCCCACAAGGGGGGAGGGAACGCACCGCCGTTGCGGCGCTGGGCGAGCTCATCTCACCAAGCTCTAGGAATTCACCGCCCCTCGCGGACCCAGGTCGCGGCAAAGGCGCCGAGCAGCAGCAATAGCCCGATCAGGCCGGCGAAGATCGGCAGCACGCCGACGCCCTTGACGACGCTGGCGTCGCGCATCCGCACGCCCATCCAGCCGTCGCCGTGGAACACGCTCGCCGAACGCGACGGCACGATGCGCGGCAGCTCGACGCTGGAGCCACTCGCCACGCGCACGGCGTCGCCGCCGGTGGCCTGCGTCAGCGGCTTCAGGGTTTCGGTGGTCGAGGTGACTTCCGAAAACTCCTTCGGATTGGTCGGGCCGACATTGATCAGCGCCTTCAGCGTGCCGTCGGTCGCCTGCCACAGGCCGAGTTCGTTGGCCGGCAGGCTGGCGCGCCACTCGCCGGGATCGCCGGCGGCGAGCGTCAGATCGTGCGACACGCCCGACGGCGAGGTCACGCTCACAGGCGGAACGCTGTCGGCCATGGTCTGGCGCACCACGATGAGATCCTTGCCCTGCACCTGGAGGCGCAGCGCCTCCTCGTCGAGATCCGGCTGCTTCATCAGCCAGTGCGACATCCGCCTGAGCAGATCGAGATGCGGGCCGCCGCCCTCATAGCCGCGCGCCCACAGCCAGATGTGGTCGGAGAGCAGCAGCGCGACGCGGCCCTCGCCGAAGCGTGACAGGAACAGCAGCGGCTTGCCGTCGACGCCGGTCATGACAGGCGGGTTGACGGCATTGCGGGTGTCGACGGTGCGGAAGAAGCGGCTCCAATGCGGCGGCTCGCTGGCGGAGCCTTCCAGCCCGCGCGTGACGGGATGGCGTTTGCCCAGGTCGGACAGGTGCGCATAGAATGGCTTTTCGGTCACGCCGACCGGCTCTGCCGGCAGCACCGAGTCCAGCGGCGTGCGCCAGATGCTGGTGTTGGACGCATAGTCGGGACCGGCCGAGACCAGCACCGCGCCGCCCGCGCGCACATACCGCGCGATGTTGTCGAAATAGGCGATCGGCAGCACGCCCTGGCGGGCATAGCGGTCGAAGATGATCAGCTGGAATTCGTTGATCTTCTGCTGGAACAGCTCGCGGGTCGGAAACGCGATCAGCGACAATTCGTTGATCGGCGTGCCGTCCTGCTTCTCCGGCGGCCGCAGGATAGTGAAATGCACGAGATCGACGCTCGCGTCGGACTTGAGCAGATTGCGCCAGGTGCGCTCGCCCGAATGCGGCTCGCCCGAGACCAGCAGGACGCGCAGCTTGTCGCGGACGCCGTCGATGGCGACGACGGCGCGGTTGTTCACCGGCGTCAGCTCGCGTTCGAGCGGGGAAGCCTCGATCTCGACGATGTTCGGGCCGGCATGCTTGATGTCGACATCGACGCTCGCGGTCTGACCGCTCGAGAGGGTGCGCTCGTTGATGGTCTCGCCGTCGCGGCGGACCGTGACCTTGGCGCGCTCGCCGGAGACGCCCTGGTCGTCGAGGCGGTAGGTGATGGTCTGGGTCTGGCCGACGATGCCGAAGCGCGGCGCCGCCGTGATCGCGATGCGGCGGTCGCGCTCGTCCTTCTGCCCGGTGATCAGCGCGTGCACCGGCGCCTGGAAGCCGAGCGCTGTGGCGTTCGCGGGAATGTCGTGGACGCGGCCGTCGGTGATCATGAACGCGCCGGCGACGCGGTCGACCGGCACGTCCGCCAGGGCCGAGGCGAGGGCGCCGAACAGCCGCGTGCCGTCGGTCTCGCCGTCGGCCTGTCCGGCGTCGACGACACGGACTTCCAGGCCCTTGATCTTCTTCAGGCTGTCGACCAGCGCTTCCTGCGCCTGGGCTGCCTCGCGGGTGCGGTTACCGAAATTCTGGCTCGGGCTCTTGTCGACCACGACGGCGGCGACGGAGGTGAGGGGATCGCGGTCCTCCCGGGTGAAGGAGGGATTGGCAAGCGCCAGCAGGAACAGCGCCAGCGCCGCCACGCGCACGGCTGCGCCCCGCGCGCGCGCCAGCAGCAGCACGATCGCGATGACGACGATCGCCGCAAGCGCGAGCCACAGCACGAGCGCAGGTACCAGCGGCGTGAAGGCGATGCCGTAATTCATATCGATCTTCTATTCAGTTTGAGCATGATCTCCGCGCAAACGCGTTCCGCGTTTGTCGCGAGGGAAAACCGGCTTCCACTTTTCCGGATCATGCTCATTGCCCCAACCGTTCGATCAGGGCCGGTGCGTGCACCTGGTCGGCCTTGTAGTTGCCGGTCAGGGTGTACATCACGATATTGGCGCCGGCGCGGTAGGCGAATTCGCGCTGGCGGGGGTCGCCGCCGGTCACGGGCAGCATGGCCTGGCCGTCGGGCCGCACCGCCCAGGCGCCGGCGAGATCGTTCGAGGTGATGATGATCGGCGAGACGCCATCGCCGCCGCGCGCCGGCCGCTGCGCGCTGTCCTCGTCCTCTTCGCGCGGCAAGGTCTCGACCCAGGTCTGGCCGGTGTTGAAGCGGCCGGGGAAGTCGCGCAGCAGATAGAAGGTCTTGGTCAGCACGTGCTCGCGCGGCACCGGTTCGAGCTCGGGGACATCGAGCGAGGACAGGATGTCGCGCAGCGTCTGCATGGCCGGGGTCTGCGCCGCGCCGTTGTCGCCGGGCGGCGCCTCGATGGCGTCGCGGGTGTCGAACAGCACGGTGCCGCCCTGCTTCATGTAGGCGTCGATCCTGTTGATGGCGTCCTGAGGCGGCTTGGGCGCGCCGGGCACGATCGGCCAGTAGATCAGCGGGAAGAAGGCGAGCTCGTCGCGCGCCGGATCGATGCCGACGGGATCGCCGGCCTCCAGCGCCGTGCGCTGCGCCAGGAACAGCGTCAGGCCGTTCATGCCCGCCTTGACGATGGAATCGACGTCGGCATTGCCGGTGACGACATAGGCGAGACGGGTCTGCGAGGTCGCCTTCATCGCGAAATCGTCCGCGGCGCTGTCGGCGCGCGACGGCGTGGGGACGAGGCCCGCGGCGCCTAGCAGCATCAGCCCGAGCACGATCATCGCCGGCGCGGCGCGGCGGCGCAGCAGCGCGGCGATGCCGCCGCCGAGCACGGCGACGATGACGGCGTCGATCAGGAACAGCGCGAGCGCCGTCGACAGCAGCCAGCCGCGCAGGTCGCGCGGCTCGGCATTGGTGTAGGTGGCATGCCGGGCGCGCAGGCTCGCGGTGTTCAGGGCTGCGATGCGGTCGGCGCTGGCAAGCGTGTTCACGGCGAGCGGTCCTTCTGCCGGACCGTAGAAGCCGGGCGGATGATCGGGCGTGGCGCGGTCGCGGTAATCCGCAGGCAGCGGCTTTGCGGTCGCAGGCGGCGGGCCGAACGCGCCGAAGCCGTCGAGGATGTGCAGCGGCGCCACCGTCTCGGTGGTGGCCTCGGCGGCAACCCCGGCGCCGGGCTTGGCGGTGTAGCCGGACATGTCGACGACCCGCCGCAGCATTTCGACGAAGGTGCCTGACATCGGCAGATCCGACCAGCGCATGTCGGCGCTGACGTGGAACAGGCTGACGAGGCCCTTGCCGCGATGCTCGCCGGTGACCAGCGGCGTGCCGTCTTCCAGCGACGCCCAGCTCTTGGTGGCGAGCACCGCGTCGGGCTCGGCCAGCACCTGCCGGCTCACGGTGACATCCTTGGGGACCGCGACGCCTGCGAACGGGCCGTCGGCCGCAAAGGAAGCAAGATGCTGCGGCTTCTCCCAGGTCAGGCTGCCGCCGAGCGTGCGGCCGCCCTTGCGCAGCTTGACCGGCACGAGATCGTCCTCGGCCTGCGCCAGGCGGGGGCCGGCGAACCGCACCAGCACGCCACCCTGGTCGATCCAGGCATTGAGGCGCTCGCGGATGTCAGGCGCGATGGTGCCGACA
This sequence comes from Bradyrhizobium diazoefficiens, assembly GCF_016616235.1. Lineage (NCBI taxonomy): Bacteria > Pseudomonadati > Pseudomonadota > Alphaproteobacteria > Hyphomicrobiales > Nitrobacteraceae > Bradyrhizobium > Bradyrhizobium diazoefficiens. The sequence continues at coordinate 6,139,178 of NZ_CP067100.1, read as the reverse complement.
TCGGCCAAAATGATCATCGGCAGCTTCTGGTCGAGAAACTGCGTGATGCCCTGCTGCGGCGAGCCCTTGTCGGCCAGCCGCACATCGGCGAATGGCGCCAGCGCGCGGGTGAGATAGAAGGTCGGCGCCAGCAGCGGCTGTGCGGTCTCGCTGGTCGCGCCCGAGACGATGCCGATGGCGCGACGGCGCCAACGCTTGTCGAGCAGCTGCACCGCGCCGGCGGAGCGCTCGCCCGAGATCTCCAGCCGCGTGATGTCGTTGCGCAGCTCGACCGGCAGGTCGAACGCGGCGTCGGTCTCCTTGTCCTGCGGACCGAAGGAGAAGCGCGCTTCGCCGATCGGCGAGGCCTTCTGGTCCAGCGCACGCACGGTGCCGGCCGCGATGCCGCTGTCGGTGCGCAGCACCTTCACCGTCATCTTCGCGGCGGCGTTCTCGGCCGCGACGAGCGCCAGCGGCGCGGAGGTGCCGCCTTCGAAGATGGTCAGGCTGCGGTCGCCGATGGTCTTGCCGAGACCAGCCACGAATTCTTCGCCGCGACCGGTGTCAACGCCGTCTGACAGCCAGGCAATCTCGCAGTCGCCGGTCGCCTTCAGGAAACGGTCGATGGCGACAAGGGTTTCAACGCGGTCGATCGAATAGGGTTTTGGCGCGAGCTGCCGCAGCGCGACGCGCGCCGCGCCCGCCGGCATCAGGGTGATGTCGCGGGTCGGCTCGGACAGCGGCACCAGCGCGATGGCGCGGCGGTCGTTCTCGGCATTGGCGATCAGCTCGTCGGCGGCCCTGATCCGGATGTCCCAGTTCGACGCCGCGCTCCAGCCGTCGTCGAACATGATCATCAGCGGCGCCTTGCTGCCGGCAAGCCCGGTCTGCGGATTCCAGATCGGGCCGGCGGCAGCGAAAATCACGAGCGCCGCAGCGAGCAGGCGCAGCGCGGTCAGCCACCACGGCGTCCGCGACGGCGTCTCCTCCCGCGGCGCGATGTCGAACAACAGGCGCGTCGGCGGAAACTCGATCCGGCGCGGCCGCGGCGGCATCACGCGCAAGAGCCACCACAGCACCGGCAGGCTGATCAGGCCGATCAGGAGCAGCGGTTCGGTGAAGGCGAGCGGCAATCCCATCATGCGGCCGGCCCCGCCTTGATCGTCGTGGTGCGGGCGCCGGACTTGCTCACCTGCATGCCGGCATGCAGGAACAGCAGCAGTTCGGCCGCGGAGCGGTCGGTCGCATGGGTCGTGAACAGCCAGTCGAGCTTGCTGGTCTCGGCGCGGATCTGGTCGCGGTGCAGCGCGAGCCGCGCGGTGTAATCCTGTGTCCAGCTTTCGGCCCGGCCGGCGGTGATCATGCCGAAGCCTTCGGGCTCGACGAACTCGACGCGTCCTGAATAGGGGAACGTCTCCTCGGCGGGATCGACGACCTGCACCAGCGTGCCATGCGCGCCGGAGCCGGACAGGCCCGCGAGCGTCGTCCTGATCTCCGAGATCGGCGACCAGAAATCCGACAGCACGATCGTCTCGGCGAGCGCGGAAGGGACGAAGGACGGCGGCAAACTCAGGCGGTCGCCGCCGTCATGCAGCATCGCCTGCGCCATCTTGTCGATGACGCTCCTGCTCGCGGTCGGCGCCATCAGCCCGGGAATGCCGACGCGCTCGCCGCCCGCGACCAGCAACTCGGCCAGCGCGAAGGCGACGATCAGCGTGCGCTCGAGCTTGGACTCGCGCGCGGTCTTCGAGGCGAACGCCATCGACGGCGAGCGGTCGGGCCAGATCCAGATCGTGTGCGAGGCTTCCCATTCGAGCTCGCGGACATAGAGATGGTCGTCCCGCGCCGAGCGGCGCCAGTCGACGTTCTGCGCCGGCTCGCCGGAGACGAAGCGGCGGTACTGCCAGAAATTCTCGCCGGAGCCGGCGCGGCGCCGTCCGTGCAGACCGTGGATCACGTTGGCGGCGATACGGCGTGCTTCCAGCACCAGGCGCGGCAGCGACGCGGCGAGCGTACGGCTTTCGCCATCGGCACGTCGGATCGCGATGATCTCCTTTGCTGTGTGCCCGGTCTCCGCGGCCATCAACCGATCCGTGTTTTCAGTTGTTTGATCACGTCCGGAATGGTGCGGCCTTCGGCGCGCGCCTGGAACGTCAAGGCCATGCGGTGCTTGAGCACGGGCTCGGCGAGGTCGAGCACGTCGTCGATCGAGGGCGCAAGACGGCCGTCGATCAGCGCGCGTGCGCGCACAGCTAACATCAGCGATTGGCTGGCGCGCGGGCCGGGGCCCCAGGCGATGAACTTGCCGGCTTCGCTGCTCCCCTCGCCCGGACGGGCCGAGCGCACCAGCGACAGGATGGCTTCAACAACGGAATCGCCGACCGGCAGGCGGCGCACCAGCCGCTGCGCGGTGATCAGCGCATCTGCGTTCATCGATCCCTTCGCCAGCGTCTCTTCCGCGCCGGTGGTCTCGAACAGGATGCGGCGCTCGGCGTCGCGATCGGGATAGTCGACGTCGATCTCCATCAGGAAGCGGTCGAGCTGCGCCTCGGGGAGCGGATAGGTGCCTTCCTGCTCAAGTGGATTTTGCGTCGCGAGCACGTGGAACGGTTTCGGCAGATCGTGACGGGCACCCGCAACCGTGATGTGCTGCTCCTGCATCGCCTGCAGCAGCGCCGATTGCGTGCGCGGGCTGGCGCGGTTGATCTCGTCGGCCATCAGCAGCTGCGCGAACACCGGACCTGCAATGAAGCGGAAGGCGCGCTTGCCGGCGGTGCTCTCGTCCAGCACCTCGGCGCCGAGAATGTCCGACGGCATCAGATCTGGTGTGAACTGGATGCGCTTGGCATCCAAGCCGAGCGTGACGCCGAGCGTCTCGACCAGCTTGGTCTTGGCAAGGCCCGGCACGCCGATCAGGAGCGCGTGGCCGCCGGAGAGGATCGTCACCAGCGTGTTCTCGATCACGCGGTCCTGGCCGAAGATGACGGAGCCGATCGCCTCTTTCGCCGCGCGAATCTGGCTCGACACCTGCTCGGCCGAACGGACGATCCCGTCCTCGAGTTTCTCGACACTCTCCGCCATTCGCTCGCTCCTTCAGCCTGCCATGCGGCTTGCTTGCGTCGTCACTTCAGCACATCGGCTGGATCATCGGACGTCAGCTCATGGGCCCTATGCTAGGCTTGCAGGAAGGCCAGCAGGAAGACCATGTATTCGTTGAATTAACCTATCCCCACCTTATCGGCTTCGGGTTATGTACGGCATCACGAAGTGGCGACCTCCACACCCGAGTTGTCCGGAGTGGAACCGAGCGCCAACTTACAACGTAGACCTGCACCAATCGTGCCAATTGATATCGTGCCAAATGACAAAGTCAGGGCAAACCATGGCGAACCAAGGGCAGAGTGCCGATCGCGGACTTGAGGGGCTGACTGCCGCCGCCAAAAGTGCTGCCAGTGCCGAGGGCGCCAAAAAGGGCCTGCCTCCGGTGCATCTGTGGAATCCGCCGTTTTGCGGCGATCTCGACATCCGAATCGCCGGTGATGGCACTTGGTTCTACATGGGGACGCCAATCGGCCGTCACGCGCTGGTCCGCCTGTTCTCGACCATCCTCAAGCGCGAAGGCGACAAGCATTTCCTCGTCACGCCGGTGGAGAAGGTCGGCATTCGCGTCGACGATGCGCCGTTCATGGCGGTCGAGATGCGTGAGGACAGCGAGGACAACCATCGCGTGCTGAGCTTCCGCACCAACGTCGACGACTGGGTCATTTGCGACGCCGCGCACCGGCTGCGCTTCGAGCAGGCGCAGGATGGCGGGCTGACGCCGTATCTGCACGTCCGCGCTGATCTCTGGGCCAAGGTCACCCGCGCGCTCTACTACGATCTGGTTGACATGGGCGAGGAGCGGATGGTCGATGGCCAGCCGATGTTCGGCGTCGAATCATCAGGCGAATTCTTCGCCATGGCCGACGCGGAGCAGGTGAGGGCCGCGCTTTGAACAAGCCTATCCTGAGAAACGAGCCCGTCGCGATCGGCGCTGCGGATTTCTTCACCCGCTCCAGGGCGCGGCTCGGCTTCGACGTGCCGCCCGGCCTCTATGATCCCAACATCATTCCCGCCTCCGGCGATCCCGGCACCGACAAGATGCTGGAGATCGTCGCGCGCGAGCAGCCGGTTCGGCCCGCGGCGGTGCTGATCGCCGTGGTCGACCGTCCCGAGCCGACGATCTTGCTGACGCAGCGCTCGGCGCATCTCAACGATCACGCCGGCCAGATCGCTTTCCCCGGCGGCAAGATCGACGCGACCGACTCCTCGCCGCTCGACGCGGCACTGCGCGAAGCCGAGGAGGAGGTTGGCCTGTCCAGGGACTTCGTCGAGCCGATCGGCTATCTCGATCTCTACGGCACCGCCTTCGGCTTCCGCATCCTGCCGACGGTCGCGAAGGTCCGGCCCGGCTTTGCGCTCACCATCAACCATTCCGAAGTTGATGACGCCTTCGAGGTGCCGCTGTCCTTCCTGATGAATCCGGCCAACCACCAGGTGCACAGCAAGGAATTCCGCGGCATGGAGCGGTTCTACTACGCCATGCCGTTTGCGGAGCGCTACATCTGGGGGGCGACGGCCGGAATGCTGCGTGTGCTTTATGAGCGGATCTATGCGTCATGATCCGGCCGGTCCTGACCGAGATCGGCATCTTCCTCATCCCCTTTGCCGTCTATGCGCTGTTCCTGGCCGCAACCCGCTCAGGCTTGTTTGCGCGCTCGTCCTGGCCGGTTGCCATCGTTGCGCGCCTCGTCCTGTCGGCGCTGGTGCTGGTGATCGCGGGGCTGATTGGGCTGGCGCAATTCTCCGGCGCCGCGCCGGATTCGACTTACACTCCCGCCCATATCGAGAACGGCCGGCTCGTGCCGGGCGTGGAAAAATAGGGGCAGGCCGATGAGCGCGGAGCCGTTACTTGCGCAAGCGCCCTGGCTGACTTCAGGCGGCACCGCGCGCGTCCTCGAGCTGCTCAACGCCGATGGCGAGGAGGCACGGGTGGTCGGCGGCGCCGTGCGCAACGCGCTGCTCGGTCTTCAGCCCGGCGACATCGACATCGCGACCACGGCGCGGCCTGAGGAGGTGATGCGCCGCGCCAGGGCGGCGGGCATCAAGAGCGTACCGACCGGCGTCGACCACGGCACCGTCACCCTCGTCATCGACAGCAAGCCCTATGAGGTCACGACGCTGCGCGAGGACACCGAGACCTTCGGCCGCAAGGCCAAGGTCGCGTTCGGCCGCGACTGGGTCAAGGACGCCGAGCGGCGCGACTTCACCATGAATGGGCTGTCGGTCGATGCGCGAGGTGTCGTGTACGACCATGTCGGCGGCATTGCCGATGCGAAAGCGCGGCGCGTGCGCTTCATCGGCGATCCCGACCAGCGCATCGCCGAGGATTATCTGCGCATCCTGCGCTTCTTCCGCATTCACGCCGCCTTCGGTGCCGGCGAGCCCGACCGCGACGGCACGCTCGCCTGCATCCGCGGCCGCGCCGGCCTGGCTCACCTCTCGGCCGAGCGGGTGCGCATGGAGATGCTGAAGCTGCTGGTGGCATCAGGCGCATCCGCCGCGGCGCTGGCGATGGCGGATGCTGGCTTGCTGCAGGCGCTGAGCGGCGGCGTCGTCTATAGCGGTCCGCTCACGGCGATGATCGCGATCGAGCGCGAGCTTGGCCTGCCCCCAAGCAGCACGCGGCGTTTGGCCGCGCTGACGGTCGCCGTCACTGAAGACGCCAAGCGCGTCGCCACGCGCCTGCGGCTCTCCAACATTGAGGCCAAGGCGCTGGACTCCATGGGGCATCGCTGGTGGCGCCTTGCGACCAAGGACGAGGCCAGCGCGCGGCGGCTGCTCTACCGGCTCGGCGCGGAGCGCTACCACGATCGCGTGTTGCTGGCCTGGGCGCGATCCAGCGGTGATGTCGGCTCCTCACGCTGGCGCGCACTCGCCGAGCTGCCGCAGCGCTGGACCGCCCCGAAATTTCCGCTGCGTGCCGCCGACTTCATCGCACGCGGCATGGCGGAAGGACCTGCGCTCGGACATGTGTTGACGCTCGCCGAGGACGCCTGGCTTGCGGCGGATTTTCCGCTCGACGAAGCCGCGCTCGCCTCCATCGCCGATCAAGCGGCGGCACGCATCAGCCGCGATCAGACAAATTGACCATCGTTTCAGGTTTCGCCGATATCTCGCTCTTTCAGCTTTTGCTGGTCGCAACGATGGCGTTGTTTGCTTCGATCATCGGCGGTCTCGCCGGCTATGGTACCGGCGCCCTGATGCCCTTGGTGCTGGTGCCGCTGGTCGGCGCCGAGCCGGTGGTGCCGATCATCGCGATCTCCGCGATGCTGACCAATGCGAGCCGTGCATTCGCCTATCTTCGTTATGCCGACCGGCGCCGTGCCCTGATCGTGCTCGCCTGCGCGGCGCTGACGACTGGGCTCGGCGCCTACGGCTACACGCGCCTCACCAATGCGGGCGCGGCCATCGTGATCGGCGCCATGCTGATCCTGAGCGTGCCGCTGCGCCGCGTGCTCCGCCGCCGCGAGGTCAGGATCGGCGACACCGGTCTTGCCGCGGGCTCCGTCGGCTATGGCGTGCTGGTCGGCGGCACGTCGGGCTCCGGCGTGATTTTGCTTTCGCTGCTGATGGCGGCCGGCCTCGAGGGCGCCGCCGTGATCGCGACCGACGCGATGATCTCGCTCGGCACCGGCCTTATCAAGATCGCCGTGTTCGGCCTTGCCGGGGGCGGTGACGGCGCAGGTGCTCGCCTTTGCGCTCCTGATCGGCGGCATCGCGATCCCCGGCGCGTTCCTGGCAAAAGCGTTCGTCGAGCGGATGCCGGTGCACATCCACACCGCGATCCTGGATGTCGCGGTGATCACCGGCGGGCTGGTGATGATTTCGGCGGCGGCGAGGCAGCTGATCGGATAGGTGAATCTGGTCCAATCGGCACTCGCGCCGATCCCTCAGCTCAATGGCGGCTTCGACCGAAAAGAGAGAAAGCTGCACAAATCTTCTGAAAATCTCTCCAAGGGGGAATTGCGGCGACAGTGCTGGATTGGCACCGTGGTTCGACGACGGGAGCCGAGTTGCTTTGAATCATAACCCAAGCGCGATCTCGGCCCATTTCAACATGCGATCGCTATTGAGGAACGCCAGCACCTCCGATTCCAGTGACGCGGGCGCGCCCGGTCCAATCGAAGCCGTTGCGGCCACCATGTCGCAGCGCTGGTTGAAGGCGAGTGAGAGCGCGGCGTTGTGATGTCCCTCGACGCGGTAGGCCCGGCTGCGGCCGCGCATCGGACCGACGACGATCTCCCGGCCGGCACCGATCGGCGTTGCCTTGCCAATCAGCGCGAGGTCGCCCATTTGCTCGAGGTCGCCGTCATCGGCGACCCCGGTGGTGCAATTGCAAAAGCCGAGCTTGGCGCGAACGTAGAGCTGGACCTCGCCGCCGCAATCGTCCGCCTTGCAGCGGAATGCCTTTCCTTTGCCCCAGGGATCTGCGCCAAAAGGCCACTCGATTTCCGTCCACACCGGGCGGATATCGCCGGATGCCGCCGTTGCGCGCGCCGGTCCGCCGGCTCGCAATATCCAGACCGCAGCGGCTGCGCAAAGCAGTATGATGGCTGCGCCGATCGCGACGAATTTGCTTGTCAGGCGCATGGAAGCTGCCGCGGCATGCTTGCTAGTTCTGAGCTAATTCTGAGCCATGAACTTTCGCGCGGCCGCGAGGTCCTCCCGCGAGGAGTCGCCATCCCGCGCCATATCCACAACTTTCGCGTAGTACTGGCGTGCCTTCACAGTGTCACCCGCTTTCTCGGCGGCGTGAGCGGCACCGATCGTCGCGCCAAAGCGGTTCGGCTCCTTGCGCATCGTGCTTTCGAACGCGGCCAAGGCCTCCATCGGCATGCCGCGTTCGAGCAGCATGGTTCCGTAAAGCTCGCGTGCCGGGGCGAGCGGTCCGGGCGTCACGATGGATTTTTCGGTCTTGTCTTCGGCATCGGCGGCAAGGCGCATTGCTTCCAGCGCATCCGCCTGTTTTCCCTGGGCATTGAGCTGCCAGGCCGTGGCGACCTGCCGCTGAATGTCGACGATCTCGGCCCAATAGGCGTCCTTGTCCTGCTGCAGCTTGTCCCGCAGCTCCGCCAGCTTGGCGATGTCCGCCGTCGCTGCGTCTGCATTGCCGGAGCGTGCGGCGCCAAGGGCGCGGGCGAAATAGGTGATCGCATCGACATAGGCGAACCGGCTCGGCTCGACCTTCAGCGCGGCAGCGCCCTGCCAGTCGCCCCGCTCGACCATATAGCGCGCCTGACTGGCCGCGATCGCGTAAGGACCGGCGCGGACGGCCGGCGCATAGCCCGTGGTCGCAACCATGTCTGCGATGACGTCGCGGGCCCGGCTGTCCTGCGCGAGCTGGAGCAGGGCGTAGACCATATAGTCGTCGGCGTGCAGCTGCTCGCTGGGGTCCTTGCCCTCCTTCGCAGCCTTGGCGGAACGGCTATTGGCGTCGATGGATTCGTTCCAGTAGCCAACGCGCGTGAAGATGTGCGACGGCATGTGCAAAGCATGCGGTGCCGCCGGCGCGATCTCGGAATAGCGTTTGGCCGCGTCGAGGCCTTGCGCTGCGATCGCCGGATAGTCGTAGAGGTGGATCAGATAATGCGCGACGCCGGGGTGCCGCGGCTGCCGCTTGAAGATCGGCTCAAGGATGGCGGCGCCCTTGAGCTGGTTGGCATAGGTCTTGTCGTTTGGCGATGCCGTGACGTTCAGCGTGATGGCGTAGGCGATCTGCGCCTCGTCATCATCGGGATAGCGCGCGGCAACGGCTTCGGTTGCCTTGAGATAGGCCTGCGTGCGTTGACCAAACGTCGTTTTCTCGTCGCCCGTATAGAACGCCAGCAGCGCATCGATATAGTCGCGCTCGCGGTCGGTCTTGGCGCCGATCGCCTTGGCCTTCTGCAGCGCGGCGAGGCCTGAGACGAGGTTTTCCTTCGGCGCGGGAAAATGCGGGTTGTACAGCAGGCTCAGGGCAATGCCCCAATAGGCGATCGCGCAGTCAGGATCCGCCTGCAATGTCTCCTCGAAAATCTCTTTCGCGGGCCGGTACCAGAACGAGTGCTGATAGCGCATCCCGCGGTCGAAGCGGCGCTGCGCCACCTCGTTGCAGGACGTCTGGAAGTGAACCTTGCCAAACTGCTCGTCGGTCCCGTCCTCCGCGCGTGCGGCGGGCGAGGCGGAGATCGAGCCGAGGATAGCAAGGGCGAGAAGAGAGACGGTTCTCAAGGCGAGCGCGCGCATGGGCCCCTCCGTTTCCGTTCAGAAAAATTTGGTCAATGGCGCCGATAAAGGTCGGAGCGCCGAATTTCGTACTGCTGAGATTGACAATGGCAAATCGCGTTGACGGAAGGATTTGCCCATTCGCAATGCGAGTCAATAGGAAGCGGGTGGATTTGCGTTAGGGAAGCACGCCTGTCAGGCTCCATCCGCCCCGCGAAAGTTACATTGGGCAATCATGGTCCAACCTCCTTCTCTTGGGATTGCAATGCGATATCCAATAATTTCTTTCGTTCTTGACCGCCGGTATTGCCGGTGCAGTCTGAAGAACAGCTGCAAGCGATCCGTGACGTTGGAGTATGATGATTGCGACCTGACTCTGAGCACGAACATGGTTCAGTGCTCAACAAAGACGCTTTCGCTTTCGCCGCGCAGTGAATTCGGCCCGACGCCCAACCACAAGCACCCGCTCAACGCACGCAACTTCTGCTAGCAGCATCTTGGCCCGCGAGGGTGACGCCCAAAGCGGACGCGTTTGAGCGCGCAGAGGTTGCCAATTCTGCGAGAACTCGCGTATGCACTATCTGTGGGATCGCAGTGTGAGCAATTCAAATGACGATGGAACTGAGAGGCGCGAGAGGCGAGGGATTTGCGACCATTGCCGCTGACGGTCGCGTGTTGGATTCGTGGTTTCTTCGGCTGAGCCTGGTTGTGGAGGCCGGCAAGGCGGCAACGGTGCGACTGGCAAAGGAGGAGATCGAGAGATCGTTGGGTGAGTCGGCGAACGGATATGCGCGCCACGACGACATTCGCAATGTCGACATCGTTCCGATCCGTACAGAAATTGACTCCCTTGCATCTGCGCCGGCCGATGTGCACGACGCATATCTTCGACTCCATCTCCTGAGCCACCGGCTCGTTCAGCCCAATTGCCTGAATCTTGACGGCATTTTCGGTCTGTTGCCTAACGTTGCCTGGACGACCCTCGGGCCCTGTGAATGCTCTCGTGTACCGGAAGCGCAAATGATCGCGCGCAAGCGGGCCCTCGCGTTTGAGGTGACAGGCGTGGATAAGTTTCCGCGCATGACTGACTATGTGACGCCTGCGGACGTGCGAATTGCAGATGCGGATCGCGTAAGGCTCGGAGCCCACCTGGCGCCCGGCACGACCGTTATGCACGAGGGCTTTTGTAATTTTAATGCGGGTACGCTCGGTCCCTGCATGGTCGAAGGTCGGATCAGCGCAGGTGTGGTTGTCGGGAGTGGCAGCGACGTTGGTGGCGGAGCATCGATCATGGGCACTCTGTCCGGAGGCGGGAAAGAGAGGATTACGGTTGGTGAGCGCTGCCTGATCGGAGCCAACGCCGGTATCGGCATTTCGTTAGGTGACGATTGTGTCGTCGAAGCGGGCTGTTACGTCACAGCAGGCGCGCGCATCCTTTTGGAAGATGGCCGGGTCCTGAAAGCCAAGGAGCTTTCGGGCCAAAGGGGCCTTCTTTTTCGTCGTAACTCGCAGAGCGGCGCCCTTGAGGCAACCAGGCGCGCACCCAATTGGGACGGCCTCAACGCGCAGCTTCACGGCTAGGTCGTAGGATGGGTTGATCTCTTGCGAAACCCATCGCCCTGATGGGCGAACGCAGCATCCGGTAGTTTGAACCTCCTCCGCGCCGACGACGTGATCGAATAGCGGCGTCTTGCGGTGATGTATCGGCCAGGAAATGGCCCTTCTGGTATCCAGCGATGTCCGCTGTCGCGCCGCTATTGGCGAAGAAGCGGACATCAGGAGCGTCGGAGCGGAGCGCTCCGATCCAACGAGGATGCGGCCCTAGCCGTACCTACTCGTCGTCTTCGTCCTCATCCTCGTCTTCGTCGTCCTCTTCCTCGTCGGGGTCTTCTTCCACCTGCACCAGCGTGGCGAGCGGCAGCGTCTCGCGGAACAGGTCGCCCTCGATGCCCATCCACAGGCAGAGCACGTCGTCCTCCTTCACCTCCGCAACGGTCAGCGGCTGGCCGCCGGATTTCAGCATCACCACATCGCCGGCTTTCAAGTCCATGGATTGTCCTTTCGAGTTGATCGATCCGGAGGAGGCTAGCAGGCGGTCATGACAGGGCGATCACCGACGGCTGTGCTCGGCCGGTGATACGGAACGCGGGGCCGCCTGAAGTTCCGGTGCGATATCAACGCCTGGTGACGATGATCGGCGTCGTCTTGATCGGTGTGCAGGAATCGTTGAAGAGGCCCACCACGGACGTGACGATCGGGACACGGCAGGCAAAGCTGTCCGGACGATAGCTCTCCCGGATGCTGTCCATGTCGAAGGTCGCAAGGTTCATGAAGGCATTGAGCCGCTTGGCCTGGAGGTCGATCGCCAGCTGGATGCTGTCCCGGTCGACCGGCGGTGAAGCCTCGCTCGCGGTGGCCTTCACTTCGGGTTGCGAGGCCCAGTGGCGCACTGGCGCCAACCTTTCGTGCAGGTTGCGGAGACAATAGTGCATCACCAGCACCTGGTGCTTGGCGCTGTACCAGTGAATCGTGACGGACTCGTTCGTGCCGGCCTTCTCGCGGTTCTTGGGACAGATATCGACGTAGGAATAGGCCGGGTCCCAATTGTGCCGGGCATCGATCGTGCACGCGTTCTCCTTGGGCACGCGCGGGGCGGTGGCCGTGCTGTCGTTCGCGGGCATGAATTGCGGCAAGTTGTGATCGCAATCGAAGTCATAGGCGCGCAGCAGGGTCTGGTCGAGCGGGTCGCTGGTCGGGGCAGTCTGTTCGGTCGGGTCCCGCCTGAAATTCGTCGCCCAGTCGATGTAGATCTGGGCATTGCGCGCCATCAACTCGCCGGTTTCGAACAAAGTCAGCTGGGCGTCTTCGCAGACCTTGAGGATCTCCTGAGCGCTCTTGACGGCAAGAGCCTGCTCACTCGCGTCGGTGCGATCGTCGCGTGCGGCCGCGTAGTCGGACAACAGCTGCTGTTGCAGGGCCTGCACCTGGGAAAACTTTGTCGAGATGTCGTCGAACGTCTTCGCCGCGGCTTGCATGTTTTCCTTGGCCTGGGCGCTCACCTTCTCCTGATAGGAGTTCATGTATTGAAAGGATCCGACAAAGAGGCTGCTCAGCACCGTTACGACCGAGAGACTTTTGACGAGGGTAAATCTGCGATCGAACTTGGCCAGCCAACCCAGCGGTGCTTCGGCCGGAGGCTGCGCGTGCGCTGTTTCCTGCTCCATTGTCATTGTCGCTTCCAGCTCACTTCACACCACCCCTGATACAGCGAGGGTAACGCAATCCGGGATTGCGGACTGTGAGGCATTTCACTTCAAGTGGGGCAGGGGAGCTGTCGGGAATCGCGGCGGCAGCATGCAGAAGCCGGCCGATCGCAAGCCCCGCGACGATGGCATCATGCGCCTGTCTTGCCCGACGGGTCAAGTGAATTTCGGTAAATCAGTAAGCTATTGATTTTGCAGCAGCCGGCTACTGTGCATGGGGTTGTTTTCGATTTTTTGTCGTCGTGCCTCGATCACGGCCGATGCGGCACGAGCTCGCTCAGCGAGCGGATGATGCGGTCGGGCCTGACGGTCGAGCCTGCCGGCAGGCCGTCGCCATGCACGTCGATCCAGATCGCATAGATGCCAAGGCGCTGCGGGGTCACGACTTCCCATTCCAGATTGTCACCGATCATCCAGGTGTCTTTTGCGGTGACGCCGAGCGCCTCCATCGCGTGCAGATAGGCGCGCTCCTCGGGCTTGCCAAAACCGTGCTCGCCCTCGATCTGGATGTGGTGGAAGCGGTGCGCGAGCTCGAAGCGCTCGACCTTGGCGCGCTGGGTGTCGGCCGCGCCGTTGGTCACCAGCGCCAGCTTGATGCCAAGCGCCTTCAATTGGTCGATCGCGTCATGCGCGCCGGGGAAGACGAACATCTCCTCCTCGCGATAGGCGGTGAAGCGGTCGGCGAGGCGGATGGCGAGATCGTCTGATAGTGCGCGGTGGCCGGCCGCGGCGAGCGCGGCGAAGCCGCCCTTGACCGAGAGGCGCCGCGCTTCGGCGAGCTTCATCCGCCACGAGGCATCCGCATTGGCCCAGAAATTTCGCGCGAAGGCCAGCACCGCGGTTGCGACCTGCGCTGGCGGCAGCGGCGCCAGCTCTGCGGCAAACTCGTTCGCGATCGTGTTCCAGGCGATCTCGGGCCGGCCATAGGCCGACAGGATGGTGTCGTCCATGTCGATCAGCATCGCGCGCGGCAGCGGCGGCATTGCAGCGCTCATGGCCACTTCACCTCCGGCGGCAGCGACGACAGGATGGAGTCCACATTGCCGCCGGTCTTCAGCCCGAAGATGGTGCCGCGGTCGTAGAGCAGGTTGAACTCGACATAGCGGCCGCGGCGGATCAATTGCTCCTCGCGATCCGCGGCCGTCCAGCTGGTGGCGAAATTGCGCCGCACGATCTCAGGATAGATCTTCAGGAAGGCGCGGCCGACGCCTTGCGTGAAGGCGAGATCGGCGTCCCAGTCGCCGCTGTCGTGCCAGTCGTAGAAGATGCCGCCGACGCCGCGGGCCTCCTTGCGGTGCGGCAGGTAGAAATATTCGTCGCACCATTTCTTGTACTTGTCGTAGTCGGCGACGCCGCTCGCTTGGGTGCAGGCTTGTTTCATCGCAGTGTGGAAGGCGATCGTGTCGGCATCCTCCTGCGTCCGCCTTCGCTCGAGCACCGGCGTCAGGTCCGCGCCGCCGCCGAACCAGGCTTTTGTGGTGACGACGAAGCGCGTGTTCATGTGCACGGCGGGCACATGCGGATTGCGCAAGTGTGCGATCAGCGAGATGCCGGAGGCCCAGAATTTCGGATCCTCGTCCGCGCCGGGAATCTGCGCCCGAAACTCGGGTGCGAACTCGCCATGCACGGTCGAGCAGTGCACGCCGACCTTCTCGAACAGACGGCCATGCATCATCGACATCACCCCGCCACCACCGGCCGCGCCGGTATGATCGGTGCGTTGCCACGGCGTGCGCTTGAAGCGGCCGGCCTCGCCGGGATAGAGGCTTTGCGGCGCGTCGTCCTCCAGCCGCTCGAGGCTTGCGCAGATGTCGTCGCGCAGATGTTCGAACCAGCTGCGGGCGCGCGCCTTGCGGCCTTCGATTGTGCTCGGATCCAATGCGGATGTCATGCCGTCAGCCCTGTGGACCGTAATAGGTGCAGCTCTCGTTGCAACTGTCGCGGTGGATGCTGACGCGCGTCAGCTGGCCGATATGGGCCAGCCGCTCCCAGACGAAGCGCGAGAGGTTTTCCAGCGTCGGGTTGCCGAGCGCCTCGATCTTGTTGAGGTACTTGTGGTCCAGCATCAAGCGCGCATCTTCAATCGCGCGCTGGACGAGGCCGAGGTCGACCACCATGCCGGTCGCAGGGTCCGGCGTGCCGCGCAGCGTCACCTCGGCGCGGAAGGAGTGGCCGTGGATCTCTTCGCTTGCGGCACCGAAGGTCGTGCCCGACAATGAATGCGCCGCCTCGAAGCGGAACGATTTGGTCAATTCCCACATCTGTCCGAAAACCAGTCCTATCTGATGCCGAGCGATTTATGCGTCTGCACGCTCAGCCGCCATTGCGGATGGCGCAGGCAATAGTCGATCGCGCGCGCGGTATTCTCTATGACCTCAGGTCCGTCCATCGGCTGCAGCGAGAAGCGCTCGAAGGCGAGGTCCGCGAAGACTTCAGGTGCGGCGAGGGCCTGCGGATAGACCAGCTTCAGCTCATGGCCGCGGCGCTGCACGAGCTCGCTGCCGCCCTTGGGGCTGACGCAGATCCAGTCGAGGCCGTCAGGCGCAGCGATCGTGCCGTTGGTCTCGACGCCGATCTCGAAGCCGCGTGCATGGAGCGCGTCGATCAGGGCGGCGTCGACCTGGAGCAGCGGCTCGCCGCCGGTGAGCACCACATAGCGGTTGTCGGCCGACCCGGTCCACTGGGCGGCGATGGTGTCGGCGAGGTCCGCAGCCGAGACGTAGCGGCCGCCGAGCGTGCCGTCGGTGCCGACGAAATCGGTGTCACAGAATTTGCACACGGCCTGGGCGCGGTCGGCCTCGCGGCCGCTCCACAGATTGCAGCCGGCAAAACGGCAGAACACCGACGCACGCCCAGCATGGGCGCCTTCGCCTTGCAGGGTCAGGAAGATTTCCTTGACCGCGTAACTCACTGGTCTCTCCTCAAACTGTCAAACTTGCGGGTTCCGGAGCTGCCGCAGCGCTTCGCCGGCGGCCATCGCCGCGGTCATGGCGACATTGAGCGAGCGCAGCCCCGGATTGATCGGGATCACCAGCCGCGCGTCCGCGGCCTCGACCACCGCCTGGGTGACCCCGGCGCTCTCGCGCCCGAATAGCAGGATGTCCGTCGTCTGGTAACGGAAATCGCGGTAGTCGGTGGCGGCCTTGGTGGTGAACAGCAACAGGCGGTAGCCCTGTGCCGCGCGCCAGTCCTCGAATTTCGAGAAGGAGTCGTGTCTGACGATGCTGACATGGTCAAGGTAATCCATTCCCGCCCGGCGGAAATGTCGGTCGGAGACCGGGAACCCTGCCGGCTCGATGATATGGGCAGCCAGCCCCAGGCAGGCGCAGAGCCTGAGAATCGTCCCGGTGTTCTGGGGGATGTCGGGCTGGAAAAGCGCTATCTGCATGGCTTGCTGCATGGCTTGGCGTCGGGTTGGGCCGGGACCGAATTGTCTCAATAAAACATCGCTCGTCCGGGAATTCGTGCATTGCACGCATCCCCGCCGTTAGCGGGCTTGCGCTCGCCCGGCAAGGGTGCCAATAGAACGATTCTGGACTGCTGTTTTCGCCCTTGTTTTGGTGGGGACAAGTGAAGTTCTGCCGCCGCGGGGGGCCGCGGGCGCCGGCAGGCTGTTTCGGGGACCTTGGGGGCTCCCGGAGCGGTTCCGCCGGCAGCATAAGAAGAAAGGGTTGGAATCGTGACGACAGCGTCTTCGGCGGACCATCCGACACGCCGTGATTTCTTATTCGTTGCAACGGGGGCAGCTGCAGCAGTGGGGGGCGCAGCCGCGCTCTGGCCCTTCATCTCCCAAATGAATCCGGATGCCTCGACCATCGCCGCCGGTGCGCCGATCGAGGTCGATCTCAGCCCGGTCGCCGAGGGCCAGGACATCAAGGTGTTCTGGCGCGGCAAGCCGATCTACATCAGCCACCGCACCAAGAAGCAGATCGACGAGGCGCGCGCCGTCAATCCGGCGAGCCTGCCCGATCCGCAGACCGACGAGGCCCGGGTCAAGTCCGGCCATGATCAGTGGCTGGTCGTG